>NZ_JBVVPS010000004.1:0-292819 GCF_055811355.1 Bradyrhizobium sp. WSM4873
ACGCTGCCGCGTCCATCGCAAGCCCGGCTCGCAATCAAGACGACAACGAGATCGCCCCTCAAGGATGAGCCGGGATGGCCGACACATACGCCGTTTCCGAATTTCGGTAAAGTGGAATATTTTTGCGCGCACGGCTTGACACCGACGCAGGTCGGGCTGTCAGGGTATTTCGTCCGACGGCGCAGCCCACCGGCGCCGCCGAGATGCTGGTGACGAGCCAAAAGGCCTAGTGTCCGCTTGCGGTCGCCCAGGAGCTGCCTGCGACAATCCGAGTCCGCCGCCGACATAAAGACGCAACAATTTCGAGGCTTCTCGATTGCCCCTGCCTTGAATTACCCCTCCTCGGAGTTCCCATGTCTTCTGCCGACAAGCCGGCGACACGCCTTGCGACCAGGCTTGCCTTCCTCGTCGCGGGCTTCGGTATCGCGTGCTGGGCACCGCTGGTGCCGTTCGCGAAGGCGCGGCTCGCCGTCGACGACGGCATCCTCGGACTGCTCCTGCTCAGCCTCGGCATCGGCTCGGTCGTCGCGATGGTTCTGACCGGCTTGCTGAGCGCGCGCTATGGCAGCAAGCCGATCATCATTGCGGGCGGGCTCGGTCTTGCCCTGGTCCTGCCTCTGCTGACGATCGCGAGCTCGCCCGCGACGCTGGCGCTGGCGCTCTTCGCGTTTGGCGCCGCGCTCGGCTCCATCGATGTCGCCATGAACATCCACGCGGTTGAGGTGGAGCGGGCCGCGGGACATCCGCTGATGTCCGGCTTCCACGCGCTGTTCAGCATCGGCGGCTTCGCCGGGGCCGCGCTCATGACCGCACTGCTCTCGCTGCAACTCGGCGCGCTCGCTTGCACGCTGATCTGCTCCGTCCTGATGCTGATCGCGATGCTGGCGGCCTGGCCGCGGCTGCTTCGCTCCGTTCAGGTGCAGGAAGGACCGCTGTTCGTGTTGCCGCATGGCGCCGTGCTCCTGCTCGCGCTGCTTTGCGCCATCACGTTCCTGGTCGAAGGCGCGATGCTCGATTGGGGCGCGTTGCTCGTCATCGGCGCGGGCCTCGTTTCCGAAGCGCAAGGCGGGATCGGCTACATCGTGTTCTCGGTCGCCATGACGATCGGGCGGCTCGGCGGCGACGCCGTCGTCGCACGCATCGGAGACCGCACGACATTGTTCTGGGGCAGCCTGATTGCGATCGCGGGTTTCGTGGTCCTGCTCACGGCTTCCGTCGTGGCGGTCGCCGTAGCCGGCTTCCTGCTCATCGGCCTCGGCGCATCGAACCTCGTGCCGGTGCTGTTCCGCCGGGCGGCGAGGCAGACGGTGATGCCGATGGGCCTCGCCGTCGCGGCGATCACCACCGCCGGCTACGCCGGCGTTCTCGTCGGCCCCGCCGGTATCGGCTTCGTCGCACGTCTTGGCGGATTGCCGGTGGCGTTCTGGCTCCTGACCGCGCTGATGGGCCTCGTCACGCTGACGGCGCGTATTGTTACGCGCGCCGCCAGCTGAGCGGCCTCACAAATTGCTCAGCCCGATCGATTTGATCAAGGGCGCGAGGCTTGCGGATGTGGCCTCGACGATGCGCTGGAATTTGTCCGGGCTTGAGTCATTGTCCGGCTCCATGCCCTGGGCGCGATAGCTCGCCAGGAGCGCCGTATCGGCCATGGCGAGCCGCGTCGCCTGCGCGATCCGGTCGATGATCGTATCGTCGGTGTCCTTGGGTGCGAACAGACCGAACCATCCCTCATACCGGATGCCGGGCATGCCGGATTCGACGGCGGTCGGGATCTCCGGCGCGCCGCTCAGCCGCGTTTCGGTGGTGACCGCAAGCAGCCTGACTTTCCCCGCTTGAGCCAGCTGCTGCAATTGAACGGACATGACGGCAATGACGAGCGATATCTGGCCGCTGACGAGGTCGTTGGTCGCCTGCGAGATGCCCCGATAGGGCACGTGGACAATATCCAGGGCCCCCGCCTGCTGCTTGAAGGATTCGCCGACCAGATGATTTCCGGTGGCGATCCCCGGCGTGCCATAGGACAGCTTTCCCGGATTGGCTTTCGCATAGGCGATCAGCTCGCGCAGGTTTGCGGCGGGCACCGAAGGATTGATGGCGAAAACCAGCGCGCTGTTGATCAGGCGGTAGATCGCGCGGAAATCGGCAACGGAATATCCGGGATTCGCCGACGTCATGGGAATGATGACCTGCGTGCTGCCGTTGCCGAGCAGCAGCGAATAGCCGTCGGGCTCCTCGCGCGCCACCGCCGCGGTCCCGATGGCGCCGCCCGCGCCGCCAATATATTCGACGAAGGTCGGCCCAAGCAGCGACGGCATCCTGTCCACCCAGGGGCGCGCGATCTGGTCACCCGATCCGCCGGCTCCGTAAGGAATCACCAAGCGAATGGGACGAGACGGATAGTCGGCAGCTTGTCCGTTGCGGGGAAGCGCGGTGAGCGCCGCTGCGCTTGTCAACGCGTGCACGAATTTTCGCCGCGTGAAAGAGGTCATGCTGCAAATTCCGGAAGTCGGCAGTCAATGTGGTGGCGGGACCGGCTCCCGGACGATGCCATCGCAGCAATCCGGCACGACAGTCAATGCTCCATCCGGACGAGCCGCGGTGTCATCGCATTGTCACGTCGGTCTAACTCTTTACTTTCCAAGCATAATTTCGCGAGCGAGCCGACCCAAGCCGTCCACGCAGGACTGGCAGCCCTGCCCACTGCTTTCGGCCAGTTTACTGTACGCCTCGTTCTGCTAGACCACAAAGTAATACATTTTGACTCCCTTCGAGGGGGCGATGGCGCGTGCCAGATCGTAGCGAAGACTCGGCCATTTCCTTTGGGCCATTTCGACTGTTTCCGAAGTCCCGGCTCTTGGAGAAGGAGGGCGCGCCGCTTCACGTCGGCGGCCGCGCGCTCGACATTCTCATCTTCCTTGCCGGACGCCCCGGAGAAGTCGTCGACAAGAGAGAGCTGGTCAAGCGCATCTGGGCCGGCGTCAATGTCGACGAGGGCAGCCTGCGCTTCCATGTCGCGGCGCTGCGCAAGGCGCTCGGTGACACCGGCAAGTCGGCCCGTTACGTCGTCAACGTGCCCGGCCGCGGCTATTGCTTTGTCGCCTCGTTCGCTCAAGCGGCTCTGCCGGCCGCCCCGGTCCCGGCCGAAACCGCCCCGCCCCGCTCCCTGCCCGCTCAGCTCACGAGGATGGTCGGCCGGGAAGACGTCATCGAGAAGATCTCGAACGGACTTTCGCTCTATCGCTTCATGACCGTCGTCGGGCCGGGCGGCATCGGCAAGACCTCGGTCGCCGTCACCGTCGGGCATCGCCGTTCCCAGGATTTCGGCGGGCGAGTCTTCTTTGTCGATTTCGGTCCGCTGAGGGATGGCAGTCACATCGCGACCACCATCGCTTCGGCGCTTGGACTGACCATCAGCGCGGAGGATCCGACGCCGGCCCTGCTGACGTTTCTGAAGACCGGCCCGGCCCTGCTGATCTTCGACAGTTGCGAACACGTGCTGGATCAATTGGCGCCGCTCGTCGAGCACATCGTTCGCGAGGCACCGCAGCTCCGCGTTCTCGCAACCAGCCGCGAGTCGTTCCGGAGCGAAGGCGAGCGGATTTTCCGGCTGTTCCCGCTGGATTGTCCGCCCGAGCGCGAAGGGCTAGCTGTCGACGAGGTCCTTGCCTATCCCGCGGCTCAACTCTTTGTGGACCGCATTGCGCAGAGCTCGGGCCCGTTCCAGCTCAGCGCGGAAGAGGCGCCCCTCGTCGCGAGCATCTGCCGGCGCCTCGACGGCATCGCGCTGGCGATCGAGCTCGCGGCAGGCCGCGTCAATGCTTACGGCATCGCCGGCACAGCATCCCTGCTCGACAGCCGCTTTTCGCTGCAATGGCGCGGCCGGCGCACCGCCGTGCCGCGGCACCAGACGCTCGCTGCGGCCCTGGACTGGAGCTACGACCTTCTGCCTGCCGCGGAGAGCGCCACGCTGCGACGCCTGTCGGTCTTTGCCGGGCCTTTCGCGCCGGAGGCGGCTGCGGCGGTCGCGTCCGGTGACGGCCTCAACGCGTCCGAGACTCTCGAAGCAATCGACAGCCTGGTGACCAAGTCGCTGATCTCGCCGTCGGGCTCGCGGACGCTGCGCTATCGGCTGCTCGACACCACGCGCACCTATGCATACGGAAAACTCAGCGAGCTCGGCGAAGCCAGGCAGTTCGCGCGGCGTCATGCCGAGCATTTTCGCGACTTATTCGAGCGCGCGGAGGCCGATATTTCGACGCCGCTGCCCGAATGGCTGAGCATCTATGGCGCGGAGCTGGACAATGTGCGCGCGGCGTTGGACTGGGCCTTCGGGCCCGACGGCGAGGCGACACTCGGTATCGCGCTGACGGCGGCTGCGGTCACGCTGTGGGTGCGTCTTTCGCTGTTCGCGGAATGCCGTGAGCGCAGCAGAACGGCGCTCGCGGCGCTCGGAGACACCGCCGACGACGACCGCATCCGCATGCAGCTCCTGTCGGCGCTCGGATGGTCGCTGATGTATGGCGAGGGCCGCGCGCGCGAGGCTCGACCGATCCTCGAGACGACCCTCGATCTGGCTGACAGGCTCGACGACAAGGATTTCCGGCTGCGCGCGCTCTGGGGCTTGTGCATCGACCAGTTCAACAACGGACAGTTCGGCAAGGCCCGTGCGCTCGCCGAGCGCTTTGCGAACGCAGCCGCGAACTCTCCCGACAGGACCGATGTCATGCTGGGCGACCGGCTTATGGCGGTGGCGCTGCACTATCTCGGGGATCAGACCGAGGCTCGGCTGCGCATCGACCGGGTCAATGCATCGCTGCATGTGTTGGCGGAGAAGCCGAAAATCTTCCCGCTCGATCTGAGAATCTCGACGCAATATTTTCGGGCTCGCATCCTGTGGCTTCAGGGCCTGGCCGATCAGGCTCAGGCCCTCACGTCCAGGAACATCGAGGAAGGCCGCGCCAATGGCCACGCGCTGACCTTCTGCAGCGTGCTCGGACAAGCCGCATGCCCGATCGCCTTCTGGTCCGGCGATTTCGACGCCGCGGAGCGTCACGGCATCGAGCTGCTCGAACACACCGAGCGCCACGCCATCCGGCTGTGGGGCCTGTGGGCTAGGGCCTTCAACGCCGCCGTCATGGTCAAACGCGGCGACTCGACCGGCCTGCCACTGCTGCGCGAGGAGCTCAATCGCGCCGGCGATGCGCGCTTCCTGCCGCGTTTTCTGCCCCTGCTCGGCGAGCTCGCCGCGTGTTCCGGAGAGGCCGACCAGGTTGACCGCGGCCTCGACGTGATCGAGGACGTCCTGACCCGCTGCAACGACCGGCAGGAGCTCTGGTATCTGCCGGAGCTGATCCGCATCAACGGAGAGTTGATGCTCAGGAGCGCGCGGCATTCAGAAGATGCCGAGGCGCGCTTTCGCGAGGCCATGGACATTGCCGTCCAGCAAGGCGCGCGCTTCTGGGAGCTGCGAAGCGCGGTCAGCCTGGCGCGGTACATGATCGGGGCTGGCCAGAGCGCGGACGCTCTGGCGGTTCTCGATAATGTCTGCGGAGCGTTTGCCGAGGGCTCAGACTTCGCCGATATGCGCGTTGCCCGCGACCTGGTCGCAATTGCGAACCTGAACGCACGCTAACTAGCCTAGCCTGCCGCTGCAGCCCCGCGCCGCGGCAGTTTCCAGTCGGGGCGGATGAAGTGGCAGGTGTACCCGTCCGGATAACGTTCGAGATAATCCTGGTGCTCCGGCTCGGCTTCCCAGAACTCGCCCGCGGGCGCGACCTCGGTCACGACCTTGCCAGGCCACAGACCGGACGCCTCGACGTCTGCAATCGTGTCCTTGGCGATCCGCTTCTGTCCGTCGCTCGTGTAAAAGATCGCCGAACGATAGCTCGTGCCCAGATCATTGCCCTGCCGGTTGAGCGTGGTCGGATCGTGAATTTGGAAGAAGAACTCCAGCATGGTCCGAAAGCTGGTCTTGGCGGGATCGAAGGTGATCTCGATCGCTTCGGCATGACCTTCATGATTGCGGTAGGTGGCATTCTTCACCGCGCCGCCGGTGTAACCGACGCGGGTGGAGACCACGCCCGGCTGCCTGCGGATCAGATCCTGCATGCCCCAGAAGCAGCCTCCGGCTAAAACTGCGCGTTCCGTTGTCATCTCTCCACTCCCAATTGATCCGTCTGTCCGTTCTGCATCCGTCGCATCCTATGCTTTTGGCGGCTCCGCCGATAGCCAGGCATTTGTCCATCCAGTTCCTCTCGCGAGGCGCAAGCTTCCAGAACCGGATGGAGACACAATGAGAGCGCGCCCTACGTCAGTTTGGCGTCGAGCGTGATCGCGGCGTTGAGCACTTTCGACACAGGGCAGTTCTTCTCGGCCTCGCCGGCGATCCTGGCGAAACCTGCGTCGTCGAGGTTCGGCACCTTGGCACGCAACGTCAGCGCCGATTTGCTGATCTTGAAGCCTTTGCCTTCAGGTTCGAGCGTGACCGCGGCTTCCGTCGAGAGCTCGTCAGGGGTGAAGCCGGCGAGTTGCAAGCCGAAGGCCAGGGCCATGGTGAAACAGCCGGCATGGGCCGCCGCGATCAATTCCTCGGGATTGGTGCCCTTCTCGTTCTCAAAGCGGGTCTTGAAGGAATAAGGCGTCGCGGCGAGCACGCCGGATTCGCTCGATAGCTGACCAGTGCCATCGCGACCGGTGCCCTTCCAGACTGCTGTTGCCTTGCGGATCATCTCAATTCTCCTGGTTGATTTTTTTGCACCGGCGCTCGGTACGGTACGAAAGCGACATTCGCACGACCGCCTGCCGCCGTTCCAACCGGCCGGGCGCCGCAGCGGTTCCCTCAAATCCCGTTCCGATAAAATCGGAACGAGACTTGATTCTTGCTTTGACGCGTTTTCTTCACGCGAACCGATATCCACTTCGCTCGAAAACGCTTTAGCTACCAATCTGTCCGACGTGGAAGCCGAGCCGGTTCTCGACGTCACCGGCGCGGTGGAAGCCGCGCGACATCAGCGCCTTGATGCGGGTCCGGCTCGCGGGGCGGCTGAGTGAGGCCAGGAAGGCGTCCCATTCCGGCTTGATCTCGACATCCGGCGGCAGGCTTGCGACGTCAACGAGGCGCTTGGTCTCGGCAATTGCCTCCTTGTCGAAGGACGCGATGCGCATCGCCAACGCCTCGACGAAGCCGTCGAGCTCGGCATCCGGCAACGACCGGTTCACATAACCGTAGCGTTCGGCGAGATCGCCGTGGATGTCGTCGGCGCCGAGCAGAACTTCGAGCGCGCGGCCGCGGCCCATCAGGCGCGGCAACCGCGCCATCGGCCCGCCGCCAGGTACCAGGCCCGCACCGACCTCCCATTGCGACAGAATCGCCTTTTCGCGGCTGGCAAAACGCATGTCGCTCGCGAGCGCCAGCTCGCTGCCGACGCCGGTCGCACGGCCCCTGATCGAGGCAATTGAAACAACGGGCGCGCGGCTGAGACGCACCAGCATGTCGGGCAGCGCCTGCAGGCCGGTCGGCCCGGGCGGGATACGAAGCGAATCCTCCAGGGGCGCGAGGAAGTCGTAATGCGTGATGAAGAAGCCTTCGACGGCACTGTCGAACACCACGACCTTCACCTCAGGATCGGTCTCGATCGCCGTGACGACGTCGTCGAGAAGCGGAAGCTGCTTGGGGCCGAAGATATTGACCGGGGGCATGTCGAAGGTGACACGCCAATACGACGGCAGCCGACGTTCCAGGCGGATTTGGTCGGTCGTGAAGGAGCGTTCGGGGCGGTTCATGATTGTATTCCTGTCTATGGGGAAAGAAGGGAACGCGCGGAAGTGCGCGTCCCCGAAGGTCTCAGATCGACTGACGCAGCGCTCGGAAGGCGGTGCGCATTTCCGCGCAGAACAACGCGGGCTGCTCCCAGGCCGCGAAATGACCGCCCTTGTCGAGACGGTTGTAGTGCATCAGTTTGGGATAGGCCTTCTCGGTCCAGCTGCGCGGCGCGGCGTAGATTTCGTCCGGGAAGACGCTGACGGCGACGGGAATCTTGATGTGCTTGGGCTCGAAGAACACCAGCTTGTTTTCCCAGTACAGCCGCGCCGATGACACCGCGGTGTTGGTGAGCCAGTAGAGCGTGATGTTGTCGATCACGTCGTCGCGCGACAGCCCTTCAGTCTTGCCGTCGAACACCCGGGCGATCATCGCGGCGCTGCGCGCATCATGGTCGAGCATCCAGGACGCCAGGCCCGCCGGCGAATCCACCAGACCATAGAGCGTCTGCGGCCGGTTGGACATTTCGATCGCGTAGCCGAGACCGTGCTTGTAGAAATCATCGAGCTGATCGTAAGCGTAGCGCTCGTCGGCCGAAAGGTTCGAGGGCCGCGATCCGCCGGGCTGAAGCGCCTTGGCGATGTCGTCGGGAACGGTCGCCGGCATGTTGGTGTGGATGCCCAGCAGTTCGGGCGGCGCGATCACCGCCATCTGCTCCGTCACGGCATTGCCCCAATCGCCGCCTTGCGCGACATAGCGGTTGTAGCCGAGCCGCTTCATCAGCACGATCCAGGCGCGCGCGACGCGCTGCGGATCCCAGCCCAATTCCGTCGGCTTGCCGGAGAAGCCGTGGCCGGGCAGCGACGGGATCACGAGATCGAAGGCGTCCGCCGCCGTCGCGCCGTGTGCGGTGGGGTCGGTGAGCGGGCCGACGATCTTCATCTGCTCGACGATCGAACCGGGCCAGCCATGCGTGACGATCATCGGCAATGCATTCGCGTGCCTGGAGCGGACGTGAATGAAATGGATGTCGACGCCGTCGATCTCGGTGACGAATTGCGGCAAGGCATTCAGCCGCGCCTCCATCTTGCGCCAGTCGTAGTCGTTCTGCCAGTAGCTCACGAGCTGCTGCACCGTCGTCAGTTGCACGCCCTGCGATTGATCGGCAACGATCTCACGATCCGGCCAGCGCGTCGCCGCAAGACGGCGGCGGAGATCGAGCAAATCCTGCTCGGGCACGCTGACGTGGAACGGGCGAACCGCTCCGCTCACGCCGGCCTTCGCGGAATGCAGCGGCAGCAGGCTCGATACGCTTGCGGCAACTGCGGTCATCGCGGCCTGGCCCAACAGTTGACGGCGGTCTGGATTGAGAATGTCAGTACGTGCTTGCGTGGCCATGTTCGATCTCCCTGGCTTTGGTCGGTGACGCTGACCGAATTCGACATCAACGCCTCGGTTCGTCATGCAGAGAGATTGGCGCAAGCCCCGGCAATTTGCTCGTTATGGGTTGTTAGACCGCGTTAGCCGTTGCGAGCCGCCGCGCGAGAGCGAAGAGAGCGATCCGCGATGCTGGCCGCCACAGCAACACGGCGCGCGATGAGCTCGGTCATCCCACGCCGCGTCGGCTTGCATCAGTCGAAGATTCCGTGCTGTCCAGCTCAGGACGGCAGCGGCTGGCCCGCCTGCTCGCGGACGATATGATCGGCGTACCAATCCGCCCAGTTCTCATCGTGCCCGCCGGTCCGCTTCTCGTGCTCGCCATGTGCCACCGCCGCGCGGCGCAGTGCTGCGGCCAGCGCAGCCTGCGAAGCGAATGTGGTGCCGTCGCCCGCGATCCGTCCCGGCAATCGCGTCGTGACCTCCTGGAACAGCCAGCCATTGCCGTCGGGATCGCTGAACGAGGCAAATGAGCCGTAGCTGCCGCGCTTCGGGTCAGCACCGCCCACCCGAACGCTGCCGGAGAGATAAGGCTCGTCGGTCCCGGCGTGAACATCGCCGGCTCCGTGGAACGGAGCGCTGACCTCGATGCCGCGATCGAGCAGATCTTTTCGTGCCACCTCCAGATCGGAGACGATCAGGTACAAGCCTCGCGCCGAGCCCGGCGATGCCGCCGTCACGTTCCGGCCGAAGATCACCGAGCAGGCCGAACCCGGCGGCGTGAACTGGATCACGCGCCAATCGTCGCCGGAGGCAAAATCGGCGTCCAGTCGCCAGCCGAGACGCGCGTAGAAGGCCTTGGCGCGATCGACATCGGACACGGGGATCACGATCACCTCGAGCCTCTGATCGACGCCACGCGATGTCGAAGGCTTATTCGCAGACTGGTTGGAAGGCTTGTTGGAAGGATTGGCCGCGGCGTCGCGGTCGATTTCAGTAGTGGCCATGTCGAACTCCCTGGGTTGGATCTAAGACGAACTTCAACCAGCGGCGATCGGCATCACGATGGTTACGCGTGTGCCGTCTTCTCCCGCCTCGCCCTGCAGTCGGGCGTGAATGCTTCGTGCGAGTCCTTCGAGAATCCGGCTGCCGGTGCCCTGAAGCGGCCCGGTCGCACCGATCCCGTTGTCGGCCACCGTGCAGAACCAGGCACCGTCGCGATTGGCCATTTCGATGCGGATCATTGCATCATTCCTCTTCGGGAAGGCGTGCTTGGCCGCATTCGTCACCAGCTCCGTCAGCATCAGCGCGAGCCGATGGCATTGCGACGCCGGCAACGTGCCGCTTTCGATCGCCGCCTCGCAGCGGATGCCCGCGGGCTCCAGCACGGCCTCGGAAATCGCTCCGCACAAATTTTCGAAGAAGGCCGCCACCGGGATCGCCGTATGGTCGTCATTGTCGGACAAGAGCTGATAGAGCCTGCCGAAGGCGACGATGCGCCGCTCGAGCCGGTCCGCTGCAAGCGATACGTCCCTGGTACCCGTTCGGGTGAAATCGCGGCGGACTGACGCACCGAGTATCGTCAGCGTGTTCTTCATCCGATGGTGGGATTCCCGCAGCACGAGCTCCCAGTCACGCGACTGATCGTCAAGACTGGCGACAAATTGAGATCGAACGACGTCGTCATTCGGCCGAGCATTGATACCGGACATCGTAGCCTCCCCGTTGGAATTAGCGTCGAACTCGGAACTGATACTGGATCCAGTTCGCGCGCATTGCTCGTTAGACGTTGCAAGATTTTGTTATGATGGCGGTACGACGACCGGACTCCGAGACGTAGGCTTGGTCGTCAAGCACGCTGCCCGGGCTGTCCCGATCGCTTCGCAAGATGTTGGCGTTTAAGCCAATTTGAGACGGATCGCCGCGAGCAGCCGGCCAATTGCCGGCGCCCCACGCGATTTCGCCACTTTCGACCAGTTTACTCAGGGTTCCCTTCTGGTAGATCAAAGTGCAGAGTTCAGCTCTTTCACTGGAATGATTGGCCCGTGCCGGACACTAACGACCAGGATTTGGCCATTGCTTTCGGGCCATTCCGGCTGTTTGCAAAGACGCGGCTGCTCGAGAAGGACGGCGCCCCGGTTCACCTCGGCGGCCGCGCACTCGACATTCTCGTTTTCCTGGCCGAGCGCGCTGGCGAGGTCGTGGACAAGCGTGAGTTGATCCGGCGGGTCTGGGCCGACGTGAATGTGGACGAAGGCAGCCTGCGCTTTCACATCACGACGTTGCGCAAGGCCTTGGGCGATCCGGGCGAAGGCTCCCGCTACGTCGTGAACGTCCCCGGACGGGGTTATTGCTTCACGGCCACGCTGCTCCGGGCCGCCCCATCGGAGAACCGGACCAGCCTGCCCGTCGCTGCGCCGCGCTCGCTGCCCTCGCCGCTTTCGAAGATGATCGGGCGGGACGATGCGGTCGCGAAAATTTCCGCCGAACTCGCCTTGCATCGCTTCGTCACGATCGTCGGCCCCGGCGGGATCGGCAAGACCTCGGTCGCACTGGCCGTGGCGCATGGCGAGCTCCAGGCCTTTGACGGCCAAGTGTGTTTTGTCGATTTCGGCGCACTGCGAGAAACCAGGCTCGTTGCGGGAACAATTGCGGCCGCGCTCGGCCTGACCGTCAATTCCGACGATCCGATGCCGGGGTTGCTGACGTTCCTGCGCAGCCGGCGGATGCTGCTGGTCTTCGACAGTTGCGAGCACATCCTCGACGATCTCGCCCCCCTGGCCGAGCGCATCGTCCGGGAAGCGGGCGGGCTGCATATTCTTGCCACCAGCCGCGAATCTTTCCGCGCCGATGGTGAGCGTGTCCATCGGCTGTTTCCACTGGATTGCCCGCCACAGCGCGACGGACTCGGCATCGCGGATATCCTTGCCTATCCCGCAACTCAGCTCTTCGTGGAACGCATTGCAGAGAGCCTGAGCGAATTCGAGCTCAGCGAAGAGGATGCGCCGCTCGTCGCCGAGATCTGCCGTCGGCTGGACGGCATCGCGCTCGCCATCGAGCTCGCGGCCGGGCGTGTGAACGCCTACGGCATTGCCGGGACCGCCTCGCTGCTCGACAGCCGTTTCTCGCTGCTATGGCGCGGTCGGCGCACCGCTGTCCCGCGGCACCACACCCTGAGTGCGGCGCTCGCCTGGAGCTATGATTTGCTGCCGGCAAACGAAAGCGCAACACTGCGCGGATTGTCGGCATTCGTCGGGCCGTTCACCCTGGAGGCCGCGCTTGCGGTCGCATCCTGTCAGGGCATTGGCGAGGCAGAAGCCGCCGAGGCGATCTCCAATCTGCTTTCCAAATCGCTGATCGCGACCTCGCCTGCGGAGCGGCGGCTGCGCTATCGCCTGCTGGATACGACGCGTGCCTTCGTCGCGGAGAAGCTCGTCGAGAACGGCGAAGCGGACCGCATCGCACGCGCCCACGCCGAATATTTCCGCGACTTCCTGCGCGACATCGCTCTCCAATCCACGGGCATGCAGAGTGCCGGCGGCTTCCTTCCCTATGCCGACCACCTGCCCAATGTTCGGGCCGCGCTGACCTGGAGCTTTTCACACGGCGGGGACCGAACGATCGGCGTGGATCTGGCGGCGTCGGCGGCCCAGTTCTTCCTTGAGCTGACATTGCTGACGGAATGCTACCGCTGGACCCAGCAGGCGCTAGCGTCCCTCGATGCGAGCGCGGGGGATGGCCGCAATGAAATGATCTTGCAGGCCGCGCTCGGCGTCTCCGCGATGTTCACGCAGGGCAATACCGAAGCGGTCCGCTCGGCGTTCACGCGCAGTCTCCAGCTTGCCCGAGAGCTCCAGGATCTGCACTGGCAGCTCTGGCTGCTGCGCGGATTACACATCTACCTCACCAGGGTCGGGGATTTTCACGGAGCGCTCGGAACCGGCGAACAGGGCGAGAGCGTCGCGCGGAAGCTGAACGATCCCGCCAGCACGCTGAACGTCGAATGGATGCTGGGCGTCGCCCATCATTTGATCGGCAACCAGGACAAGGCGGTGCAGCTCTGCGAGAGCGCGATGTTGCACAATCCCGGCTCGCAGCGGCTGAATATCGGGCATCTCGGCTATGATGACCGCATCGTCGCACTGGTGGCGCTGGCGCGCGGGCTTTGGCTCACCGGCCGGCCCGATCGTGCGATCGAGGCGTCCCGATACACCATTCGCGAAGCCGAGCTGCTCGAACAGCCGCTCACTCTCGGTATTTCCTTGATCTGGACCATCTACGTGTTCCTCTGGGTCGGCGACTTGGCCAATGCGGAAATCCTGATCGAGCGACTGATCGATCATTCCGCGCGGCACTTCCTCGGGCCCTATCATGCGGTCGGCATCGGCCAGAAGGGTGAGCTGCTGCTTCGCCGCGGCGACGCCGCCGCCGGCATCGAGCACCTCCGCCGCAGCCAGGCCACGCTGTACGCGACGCGACACCGCATCATGACGACGGTGTTTGCGACCGCGCTCGCGGAGGGTCTCGCCTCCCAGAACCAGGCCGGCGAAGCCTTGCAGACCATCAATGATGCCATCGCGGAGATCCCGGATCATGGCGAATCCTTCGACATGCCGGAGATGCTCAGGGTCAAGGGCGACATCCTCGCCCGGTCGGGCAACGCCGCGGAGGCCGAGAGCTGCTTCCGGGAATCGCTCGATCTGTCACGCCGCCAATGCGCGCTCGGCTGGGAGCTGCGCGGGGCGATCAGTCTCGGCCGGGTCTGGCGCCAGGCCGGAAAAGCCGGAGACGCACGCGCCCTGCTCGCCCCGCTCGTCGCACGATACCAAGAGGGCCTCCAGACCCGTGATCTGGTCGCCGCCAGGGAGCTCCTTACGGCGCTGAATTGAGAGTATCTTCAACGGGATACCGCAAGAATATCCGCTCGCAACTCCTAACAACTTCTAACACGCCAAGCCGCATCCGCCCCGCCATGGTGGCGGCACTTCATGGTGGATATGGCGGGACATGGCGCTTCTTGACGATGCAATTGATGCCAGCGGCGGAATGGCCCGCTGGAATAGCTTGAGCCGGTTCACGCTTCACCTCTCCGTCGCCGGAACGCTGTTCTCCAGCACCGGACATGCCAGCGAATTCAAGGACGTGACGGCGGAGGGCTCGACCCGCACGCAGTCGGTCCGCTTCACCGGCATCACCGGAGGCGAACACTCCGGCTCTTTTCAGCCGGACGCGATCACGATCGAAAGCCTCGAGGGTGAGGTCCTCAGGACCTGGCGCAATCCGAGCCTTGCGTTCACCGAGGCCGGTTCGCCCACGCTGGTGGACGAACTGCATCTCGTCTTCTTCTGCGGCGTCGCGATCTGGAACTATCTGACCAATCCATTCCTGCTCGCACATCCCGACGTGGTGGTGGAGGAACTGTCACCATGGCAGGAGAACAACGAGACATGGCGGCGGCTCCGGGCGCAGTTCCCGCCGGGCCTGATCACGCTTGCGCCCGAGCAGATCTTCTATTTCGACGACAACGCGTTGCAACGGCGGACCGATCACGATCTGTTCGGAATGAAGGTCGCGCATTTCTCCTGGGCGCATGACAGCTTCGGCGGGATCGTGGTGCCGACGCTCCGACGCGCGCAGACGCTGCGGCCCGACGGCACCGTGGTCGCCAAGCCCGTGCTGATGGATGTCGAGATCTTTGACGCCGTGTTCGAGTAGCGGCACGCGCGATTCGCTTCGACTGGTCAGGCCGCCGGCTCGTTCAACATGCGCCGTGCCGCAATGAGATCGGCGGTCTCGAACCCTTCCGAGAACCGGGCATAGGTTTGGGCGAGCTGTTCGAGCGGATTTTGCCCACGCTGCCGGATTCGGAGCCGCGCCAGCGACATCTGGGCGCGCAGCCGCCAGGATAGCGCGCCCTGCTGTTCGGCGAGCGAGATCGAGGCGACGAGATCCGCCTCGGCTGCGTCGGGATTGCCGCCATGGGCCTCCAACTCTCCCCGCAGACGGAGCAGCTCGGGCATGTCGAAGCCGCCGCCTTCCTGCTCGACCCGCAGAATGGTTTCATAAAGAACATGAATGCCTTCCGTCAATTGTCCCAAGCTGACCAGGCCCCGCGACAGATCCGCGGCGAACGCCGAGGCGTAGAGCTCGTAGCGATCGGCGTGCAGGCGTGGAAGCGCACTTCGCATCAGGTCGACGCCGCCGGCGACCTCGCCCCGAGCGATCATGCTCTGCGCTCGAAAACCCGCCGCGACGGCTTCGTAAGGGACGAGTCCGTGCATGCTCGCATGCGCGGCCAGACGACCGGTCATTGCCTCGACCGACGACCAGTCGCCAAGCCAGCCGAACACCGAAGCGGACCAGCATAATGCGATAGAATGCATGACCACGTCATGCGGCGCCGAAGCACCGACCAGCGGCCGGATGCATTCAAGCGCACGATCGGGAAAGCCGCGCAGCCATAGCACGCGCGCAAGCGGAATCTGCGGTGTGCGTGAATAGGCGAAATGCCCGGGTTGGGTCCCGCGGAGCACAGCGTCGTCGCGCAGGCCCTGGTCGAGATGGGCTTGCGCCTCGGCCTGGTCTCCGGCGAGGTGATACGACACGCCGAGCAGCGCTTTGCTCCCGGCGATGCCCGCGGTATCGCCGATCAGGCGAGCAATCCGCTCGGCGTGAAGCGCAGTCGGCACCAGATGCCGATAGCGACCGGTCCGGCGGTAGAACATATTGAGCCGGGACAACAACCTGAATGTGTTGGCGTGATCGGAAAGCGCTTCCGCTATTTCCAGCCCGCGCTTGAGCGCCGCTTCCGCCTGCTCGCTGTTACGCTCGGTGAACATGAAGGCGTGACCGAGCGTCGACTGAAGTTCGAGCTCCCATGCGCCGCCCCGGTCGGCCTCGTCCAGCATTGCGAGTGCGCGATCGGACCAGATGCGTGCCTCGTTCAGCAAATTGAGTTCGACGAACAGCCTTGTGCAGCTGCCGGCGAGCGGCACGCGCAAGCCGGCGCCCTCGTCGTTGGCGTAACTCCATTGCAGCGCAGCGCGGGCATCGGCGAGCAGGCTCGCGCGTTCCTGCAATCGCGACGCATGATCGCTGCCCTCCTTATCCTTCATGCCCGCTTCGAGCGTGCATTGAACATAGAGAGCGTGACGGTGCGCGATCTGCGCCAGCTGTCCGCCGTCGGCCAGTTTCTGCAGGGCATAGGCACGCGTTGCGTCGAGCAGGCGATAGCGCCGCGATGCGCCGTCCGGCTGGGTGGAAACCAGCGACTTCACCACGAGTTGCTCCAGCGCCTCGACGACGCGATCCTCCGGCATCGCCGCCCCGGCTGCGACCGCTATCGCGCCCTTCAACGTGAAGTAACCTGCGAAGACCGCGAGGCGCTGAAATACGATCCGCTCGTTCTCGCCGATCAGACCGAAACTCCAGTCGAGCGTAGCGCCGAGCGTCTGCTGCCGCTGCGGCGCCGTTCGCCGCCCGCGCCATTCGAGCTGCAGCCGGTTGTCGAGCAGCGCCGCCATCTCGCGCAGTCCGTAGAGACCGACACGTGCAGCAGCCAGCTCGATCGCCAGCGCGATGCCATCGAGCTTGCCGCAAATCCGGGCCAGGACTTCGGCATCCTCGTCGGTGATGTCGTCGCGATGCCCCGCCGCGACGGCCCGATCGACGAACAGGCGCACAGCGGGATAGGCCAGCACCTCGCCGGCACTGAGGCGGGTGCCCTGGGGCGGCCCCGGGAGCGAAACGAGCTCGAAAATCTGCTCGCCTTCCACCAGCAGCGACTCGCGGCTGGTTGCGAGGATGACGATGCCCGGCGCCTCCCGGTAGATGTTTTCTGCAAGACGCGCGACCTCCTCGATGACGTGCTCGCAGCTGTCGAGCACGAGAAGAAGCCGCCGGCCGCGCAGGAAATTGACGATGCTGGCCGAGGGATCATCGTGGTGCACGACGAGTCCTAACGCGGCAGCAACCGTGCTCGCGACCAGGGCCGCGTCCTTGAGCGGACCGAATTCGAGGAAATGGACGTTGCCGTCGAACCCATCGCACATTTCGTGCGCGAGCGCGGTCGCAACGGTGGTCTTGCCGATGCCACCCGGCCCTCGCAGCGTGACGAAACGATCGCGGAGCAAGCGAGCCGCCAACTCGGCCACGGCGTCCTCGCGCCCGACCATCCGGTCCAATCGGCGCGGCAGCGACGGTGGCGGCGCGGCCCTTCCAGGCGCAGGCGACGCCAGCGCCGCCACCTCAGCGCGCCCGCCACGCCGCACGGGCGCGACAAAGCAATAGCCCCGGCCCGGAATGTTGGTGATGTAGCGGGCCCCATCCTTTCCGTCGCCGAGCACCTTGCGCAACTCCGCAACATGGACGCGCAGGCTGACCTCCTCGACGGAAAGTCCGGACCACGCATAGCCGAGAATTTCGTCCTTCGGGACCACTTCGCCGGCGCGACTGACCAGCAGGCGCAAAATATCCATCGCGCGGCTGCCGAGCCTGACCGGCGAGCCATCCTTCTCCAGCAGCCGCGACCGAAGCGAGAATGGCCCGAACGCGACGGCATCGAAATCTGGGATCGCCGCGGCGTCGCGGCCGCGGGGACCCTGTCCTGCCGAGAGCTCGGTCACTTCTGACTCATCCTGAAGGCCGCTCCATCGAAATGCGCCGCGACTATAGCCGGCACCGGTGGGAGGTCCAGCGAGGGCAACGCCCGGAACTCACACCGCCGCATCAACCTCCACGCGGTGACCGGCGCTCTCCTGAGGCGCGTCGGGGATGCGCAAACATCTGATAAATTGTACAAAAACGGCGCTTCCTGAGACGGGATGCCGCACCCGATGCGCTCCCACAAAAACTAACACATCCTAATCACCACTAACGAGCTTGCAGGTCGGCTCACGCCTATCCTCTCAGCATGGAAAGCAGGGCTTTGCGCGTTTGCTGGTTGCAAACAGCAGAGAAAGCCCGGAGAGGACGAATGATGTTGACCAATTTGCAGGCAGGTGATGCCTGGATTGAATTTCCGGGCGCCTCGGGGGATTGCGAGATTCCCCAGGCAACACAAGCGATCATTCGGGAGCGTCAATGGCGTGAGATCGATCGGCGCGCGGGGGCGGCGGCTGAGGACATCGCGATCTCGCGGTGGGAAGACCCGCGGAGCACCTCGTCGCACGAAGCGACGACGCCTGAGGATCGCTATTTCGTCGGCATCGCCCTCAGGACCACGCGCGCGAAGCTCATCCGGGATCGCCAGGTCATTTTTGACGGGACCATGCCCGCGGGCACACTGTATCTCACCGCGCCGTCGAAGCCCCTCGCCGTGCAGTTCCAGTCGCCATGCGCCTTCTTGCACTTTCACATTTCCGCGGATCAATTTCAGGAGCAATCTTCCGGGACCGAGGGATTGAATGATCTCGTCCTGTTGCGCGATCCGCTCGCAGCCGAGCTTGCAAACGCGCTGATCGAACTTGGCGACGCCGCGGACCACGAGTTTACGCGCCGCATTGGCCAAACCCTCGCGATGCATCTCGCGCGCCTGGAATTGCCACGCGCCAAGGTCAATGCCTTGCCGAAATGGCGGCTACGGCGCGTCGAGCAATATGTCGCCGATCATTTCCACCGCTGCATCAGCCTGTCCGAACTCGCCAAGGTCGCCGGCCTGTCCAGAATGCACTTTGCGGCGCAGTTCCGCGTCGCGACCGGTTACCGGCCCCGCGAATATCTGCTCAACCACCGGATCGAGCAGGCCAAGACGCTGCTGGCCACCACCGAACGGCCGCTGGCGGAGATCGCGCTGGCGGTCGGCTTCAGCACGCAGGCGCATTTTTCGACCGTCTTCAAGCGCATCAGCGATCAATCCCCGGCACGCTGGCGTCTCGCCAACAAGGGCGGACGGCGAGAGGTGCAAGCACTCCCTCCGCGTCGTCCTTCTACGGAGAGGGACTGGATCGGCGCAGCCGCGTAAGCATTCGCTCGCGCCCTCATCCTCCCGGGCCTGCGAGCCACTCGGGGCCGCCCCTGCACCCACACAGGGCGGCCCCCCTTTTTTCTACACAGGATCGAAAGCCCGGATCGGCGGCAGATTGCCGGTGAACTTCTCGACCTCGACTGTCGTGAGCTGGCCGGTGCAGCCTTGCGCAAAGGACGAGGTGCCGACGTCGCGGGTGAGCACGTTCGGATTGCCGTGCACGCAGAGCGGTGCATCGTCTTCGGGGTCCATCGGGTCGTACCAGGCGCCGGTCGGCAGCTGGACCACGCCGGGCGCGATGCTGTCGGTAACGTGGACCGCGGCGAGGCAAGCGCCGCGCGCGTTGAACACCCGGATGATGTCGGCGTGCTTGATCCCGCGCGCGTCTGCGTCCTGCGGGTTCATGCGCGCGACCTCGCGGCCGCGATGTTTGCTTTGAAGCGAATGGCCGCCGAAATCGAGCTGGCTATGCAGACGCGTCACCGGCTGGTTGGCGACCAGGAAGCACGGCGCCCCCGGCTCGGGCATGTCGGACTTCTCCAGCCAGACCGGATGGCCCGGGCAATCCGCATCGCCATGACCCGCGATCTTGGCAGAGAATATTTCGATGCGACCGCTCGGCGTCGGCAAAGCCTGATTGACGGGATCGCCGCGGAAGCGGCGCAGCCGGCCGCCGTCGTCGGGCTGCTGCGGCACGACCAGGCTGCCGCGCCGCCAGAACTCTTCGAAACTCGGCGCCTCCAGGCCGCGCGCTTCGAGCGAGGCGCGGGTCGGCTCATAAAGATGTTCCAGCCACTGACGTGACGTCCGCCCCTCCGTGAAGGGTTCGCGCGCGCCGAGGCGGTCGGCGAGATCGGCGAAGATCTCGTAGTCGTCGCGCGCAAGGCCGAACGGCTCGGCGATCCGGTGCATCGCGACCATCAGGGGATCGTTGCTGGAATAGCCGATGTCTTCGCGTTCGAGCGTCATGGTCGAGGGCAGCACGATGTCGGCATGCCGGGCCGTGGCAGTCCATGCGAGCTCGTGCACCACAAGCGTGTCCACTTTCGCAAACGCTTTGCGCAGGCGGTTGATGTCCTGGTGGTGATGGAAGGGATTGCCACCGGCCCAGTAGACGAGGCGGATATCCGGATAGGTGCGCGTCTCGCCGTTGTAACGATAGGTGCTTCCCGGGTTGAGCAGCATGTCGGCGATGCGCGCCACCGGAATGAAATCGCGGACGGCGTTGCGGCCCTGCCCCAATGTCGGTCCCGGCACGTCGTTGACGCGGCGGCCGTAATAGCCGATCGCCCCCAACGAATAGGCGTAGCCGCCACCGGAGAGGCCGATCTGGCCGAGCGCGGCCGCCAGCACCATGCCCATCCACACCGGCTGTTCGCCATGCTCGGCGCGCTGGAGCGAATGAGAGACGGTGATGAGCGCGCGCTTGCCGGCAAGCCGGCGCGCCAGATTGCGGATTGTGTCGGTGTCGACGCCGCAGATCGCGGCGGCCCATTCGGCGTGCTTGGGTTGGCCATCGCTCTCACCGGTGAGATAGCGCAGGAAGACGGGCCATCCCTCGGTGTAGCGATCGAGGAAAGCCTGGTCGTGCAGGTTTTCCGCGACCAGCGTATGAACAAGGCCGAGCATGAGCGCGGTGTCGGTGCCGGGCACGCATGTCATCCATTCGGCGCCGGCCTCGACGGGCAGGTCTTCGCGCAGTGGGCTGACCAGGATGAACTCGCAGCCGCGGCGGCGCGCAGCTTCCATCGCGCCGCGCTCGACATGCTTGCTGATCGAGCCGCCTGCGACCATCGAGTTCTTCAGCGCCATCCCGCCGAACGCCAGCACGATGTCGGTATCAGCCGCGATCTGCTCCCAGGTGACGTTGCGCTTGGTGATGTCCTCGTAACCGCAGAGGATCTGCGGCAGCAGCACTGAGGACGCGCCGGAGGAATAGGAGTTCACCGAGCGCACATAGCCGCCCAAGGCGATGTTGAGGAAGCGATGCACCTGGCTCTGGGCGTGGTGGAAGCGGCCCGCGCTCGACCAGCCATAGGAACCGCCGAACACCGCGCCGGGGCCGCGCGTGTCACGGATGCGTGCCAGCTCGTCGCCGAGCAGATCGAGCGCCTTCTCCCAGCTGACGGAGACGAATTCGTCGCGGCCGCGGCGATCGTCGGGACCGGGACCGCGTTCGAGCCAGCCGCGGCGGATCGCCGGCTGGGTGATGCGCGCCTGATGGCGCAGCGCGCCGGGAAAATTGTCGATGATGCGGTTCGGATCGGGGTCGCCCGCATACGCCCTGACCTCGAGCCCGGCCTCGCCTTGACGTGCCGAGAACACGCCCCAATGCGAGGTGTGCGGCTTGAAGCCGTCGGACAGGTCGAGCCCGGGGTCGGGGAAGCCAATCGTATCGTCCATCGTTGCATTCCTTGTTCCGGTCGGCACGGTCCCGGCCGCACCGATGTCATCCGGGTGGCAGTATAGCGATCCGCTCTTCGATGTCGTCGGGTCAGGGCCGGCGAAAATGCCGGGCGCTCGTGCAAAGACAGATTGACGAACGTTCGCAGACGATTTTCGACCAGTTGTGCTTTTATTTTCAACGCTTTAGTCGGTTGCATTCAGAGCCGCGCGGTCCGTCTTTCGGTGAGACTTGGCGCGAGATCTCTTTGCGACGACACTGACATTGAAATGTGCGATATGCCGCCCGTCACACACAACATCGGTCCCATCATGATCAAGCGCGTCTTGCCCTACGAAGGTCTGCTCCACGAAGTGGTCGAGCATCATGGCGTGCTCTACATAGGCGGAATCGTCCCAGAGGACACGAGCCTCGACATGTCGGGCCAGGCAAATGACGTCCTCGGGCAGTTGGCGCAGCTGCTCAAGACCCTCGGATCCGATTTGAGCAACGTCTTGCAGGTGACCATCTACATGACGAGCCTCAAGGAGAAGGCGGAGTTCAATGCGGCCTGGAAGGCGCATTTTGCAGAGGCTCATCTGCCGGCGCGCGCCGCAATCGGCGTCGCCGATCTCGGTCCCGGCGTCAAACTCGAGATCACAGCCATCGCCGCTCGACAATAGTGGCACGGGAGCCGCTGATTGAGAGTCCCGACGATCATCAAGCCCAAATGCGTGACCTGTTGCGGTTGAGGCAAGTCGAATCAGGAGGCGGCCGCTTGGTACAGGCACTCGCGTAGCCAAGCATGAGCTCCGTCCTCCTGATTGCGCGGATGCCACAGCGCAACGATACGCGTTGGCGGCAGATCGAGCGGCGGCGGCGTGAGATCGAGCTCGTGGGAAAATCGCATTAGAAAGCGTCGCGGCAGGGTGCAGATACAGTCACTTTGCGCAAGGATGACCGGCGCCAGCGCATAGGTTTGAATCGAGACGGCGACACGTCGGGAACGGCCAAGCGCAGCCAGCGCGTCGTCGACCAGCCCGGAAAAGCCGCCGCCGTCGGCAGAGATCAGCAGATGATCGAGCGCACAAAAGCGATCGAGATCGAGCGCGCTGTTGCCGCGGGGATGACCCTTGCGCTGGGCGGAGAGGAAGCTGTCCTCGAAAAGCGGGCGCTGCATCAGATCGCCGTGTGCGCCGTCAGCCCCCGTCACCAGAATGTCGATCTCGCCTCGCTCAAGCCGATCGACCACGTCGCGCGTGGGATGGACGAAGGCCAGCCGCGCCCGTGCAGCCGTGGAGGTCAACCGCGCGACGAATCCGGGCGCCAAGGTCACGGCTGGATTCTCGTGGATGGCAACGACAAAGGTGCGCTGGCTGTGGACAGGGTCGAATGCGGCCGGCCCTTCGACCATGCGACGGAGCTTGCCGAGCACGTCCGCCAGCTCCGCCTGCAGCTCGACCGCTCTGGTCGTCGGCACCACGCCGCGGCCCGCCGCCGCGGGCACGAACAACGGGTCGGCAAAGACCTGTCGCAGCCGGTTCAACCGAGCCGATAGCGCCGGCTGACCGATGTTCAGGCGCGACGCCGCGCGCGTGACGTTCCGCTCGCGCAGCAGAGCCTCCAGGGCGAGCAATAGGCCAAGGTCGATCTCGGCGAGATCGGTGTCGTCGGCCGGTCGACCTGGACCGCGTTCCGCATCCGGCATCGGTCTTCCCCCGCTCAAGCACATGATCGCGGCCGGACGAGCCGCGACGAGAGAGGTAAAGCCAAAACGGCGGCCTGAAAAGCTGGGCTGACCGCCTTTTCGATATCGACGGGGTCGATGGGACCTATCAAACCCACGGCCCTCCCGGCGGCGTGGTTCGCTTCGTACTTCTCGGTCACCGCGGCGCTGGCAATCAGGCCGGCTCAGCCACGACCTGGAGGAGGACCTTGATGACGCATGCGATGAAAACCTATCGCATCGGCGATGCAGCCGTCACGCGGATCGATGAGTTGCGGCTTGCCGCATTCAAGTTCGAGGCCCTCTATCCTGACGCCGAGCCGGATGCGCTGGAGCGCCATCGCGACCGGCTGGAGGCAGGCTCTTTCGATCCTGCAACCGGCACCTTCATTCAGAGCATCCACAGCTGGCTGGTCAAAACCCCGCACCACACGATTTTGATCGATACGGCGACCGGCAACGACAAGAACCGGCCCGACATCCCGCCGCTGCATCGTCTGAACGAGCCGTTCCTGGCGCGGTTGGCGGCGGCGGGCGTCACTCCGGAACAGGTGGACTACGTTCTGCTCACGCATGTCCATGCTGACCACGTCGGCTGGAACACGCGCTTGGTCAACGGTCGCTGGTTTCCGACATTCCCGAACGCGACCTACGTCTTCTCCGGGATCGAGCAGGCCTATGGCGAGAGCCTCGCAGCGGGCACGGAGCCCACAGGGGCAGCCCCCCCGGACCCGGCGCTCGGCCCGGCGGCGCGCAAGCCGGCCGACCGCGTCTATGACGACAGCGTGCGGCCGGTGATCGAGGCAGGGCTTGCCCAGCTCATCTCCGTGAATGGTGAGGAGGTCCTGGACGGCATCGCTTTCATCCCGACGCCCGGCCACAGCATCGATCACGCGTCGATCCGTCTCGTATCGCGCGGCGAGCAGGCGCTTTTTGCCGGCGACGTGATGCACCATCCGTTGCAGGTGTATGAGCCTTCGCTCAATTCCTGCTTCTGCGAATTCCCTGAGGCCGCCTTGCGCTCGCGCGCCGCCGTCCTCGAGGACGCAGCCGAGCTTGGCGCAACCGTCTTCACCACCCATTTCGCACAATCGTCCGTCGGACGCATCGACCGCTGCGGCGATCGCTTCGCCTGGCAATTCCTCTGATCAAGGAGACCGATCATGGACCAGCACACTTACACGCAGGCAGAGAGGCCCGACATCGTGGTCGAGGATCTCATGATCCCGAGCGATACGGCCGGCATCTCGCTTCACTTGCGCAACAAGCGACAGGCGACGCGCACGACGTTTTCCGCCGAGCGAACCATCCTGATGATGCACGGCGCGACCTATTCGTCCGAAAGCCTGTTCGACGTGCCGCTCGGCGGCATCTCCTTCATGGATCATCTGGCGGGGCATGGTTACGACGTCTTTGCACTCGACGTGCGCGGCTATGGCGGATCGACGCGTCCGCCCCAAATGGACGCACCACCGGAGGAGTCGGAGCCGCTCGTGCGCACCGAAGTCGGCGTGCGTGACCTCGCCAGCGCAGTCCAATACATCCTGAAGCAGCGCAACATCATGCAGCTCAATCTGGTCGCGATGTCCTGGGGCGGCTCTGTGGCCGGCGCCTACACGGCAGGCAATAACGACAAGGTCGCAAAGCTCGCGCTGGTCGCGCCACTGTGGTTGCTGAAGGGCCCGGCTCCGATCGATGCGGGCGGCCGCCTCGGGGCCTATCGCCATGTCCCTGTTCTGGACTTCGGGGAGCGCTGGCTTTCGGCAGCACCGGTAGCAGCGCGATCAAGTCTAATTCGAGCGGGCGGCTTCGAACTCTGGGCGAACATCTCGCTCGCGACGGACCCGCAGGCCAGCGCAGGAGCTCGTCCGCTCATGCGTGCCGTGAACGGCCCGATCCTGGACATCCGCGAATACTGGGCCGCCGGCAAGGCCCTTTACGAGCCCAGCGACATTCGCGTGCCGGTGCTCCTGGTCCACGCCGAATGGGACCGGGACGTGCCCATCGACTCGGCACAGGACTTTTTCCTCTCGCTGAAACACGCACGATATCGGCGATGGGTAGAGATCGGCGAAGGCACGCACATGGTTCTGCTGGAGAAGAACCGGTTGCAGGCGTTCGACGCGATTAACCAGTTTCTCTCGGAACAGTATGAGCACAACTAGCGCGATCTTCGCGCAGATCCCGCCGCGAAATCACTGGGGTTTCGCCTGATACTCCCCCCGACCGAACGGAGGCGCTCCTCGCGCTTCCGGTTCCCGAAACGTCCGATCCGTGGGGACGATCGCATGCGCCGTCCACTGTTCCGGAACGTATGACCGATGGTCCCTCCGAGTTCCGGGCGCATGCTGGGCAGACAAACAATGACCCGCATGGAGTGAAACTATCAAAGTTTAATGCGCTCTGTCGTTCTCATCGATCAGATTGGGGACGGGTTCTGAGTTGTTAGGCGACCAATGCAGGCAGGATTTGCGTTCTCCAAGCTCGCCGACCGGTTGGCGAGCCTCACTCCCGTAACGGCCGACGATCTCCACCTGCTCGCGGACATGGCAAGCACAATCGCGCATCTCAGTTCGCGCCAGGCCGTTTTGCGGCATGGCGATGATGCCACCCAGTGCTGTCTGCTCCTCCAGGGATATCTGTCCTGGCAGGATGCAGAGAGTGCGGACGGGCAGATCACGTCAATCCATGTTCCCGGTGACATCGCTGATCTACACACGCTTTATCGTCCTCGCGTTGACGGCAACCTGATCGCGCTTGGCCCTGCCATCGTCGCTCTCGTGCCACACCGCTTCTTTCACGAGCTGTCCGCGCGTTCGCCCGCGATGTCTCGCGCATTGCTGCTGATGCTGCTCACCAGCCACGCCATTCAGCGCAACTGGACGGTGAACCTGGGCAGCCGTGATGCATTGACGCGCGTGGCGCATCTGCTGTGCGAGATCACCACCCGCCTGCAAAGTGTCGGCTTGGCGCGAGATCTCAGGCTGCCGTCACCCTTTACCCAATCGGATCTTGCGGCAGCATGCAGCATCTCCCCGGTCCACGCCAACCGCACGATTCAGGAACTGCGACGATGCAATCTCCTGCAATGGCAGGGTAAGACGGTAACGATCACGGACTGGCCGGGACTCGTGCGGCTCGCAAGATTCGATCGGACTTACCTGGGCATTCCGTCCAGCCGCGACGATGCGTCGGCCACGCGTCTCAGGCCACTTACTGCGGACCTTGCGCTCGCTTGAGCCTCTCTCGGGCGACACCTTGGAGGCTTGCGGAGCGTGCGATCAGGGCCTCCCGCGCCTCCCCAATGACGTCATCCCAATTGCCTGGTGTCCTCTGATGAAACAACCGCAGGCTTGGATACCAAGGGGAATGGGACTCGGATGACGGCCAGCGCCAGTCGCAATCCCCATGCAACAAGACCCACGCGTCACCGCCGAGGGCTCCCGCGAGATGGGCCACCATGGTGTCGACGCAAATGAGCAGATCGAGCCGCTGGAGCAGATGACCGAGAACCGTAATGTCAGGCGTACTGACGTCCTTCGCGCCGATCTCGGCCAGTTCGCGCGTTCCGGCCCCGCGTTGCAGCGAGTAGAGCGTCACGCCGGGAACGGCAAGATGCCCCAACAGGGACGGCGGGACCGTCCTTCGCTTGTCCCAATTGCCGACCTCCCAAACCAGGCCGACGGCAAGACCTTGTGGCAGTGGTAGCTCGATCGCCGGCGGCAGCGATACGTAAGGTGCACGCATCTCGACGTGCTCCCGCCTCGCCCTTATGGCATGCGGCACCTCCATGATCTCGATATCGACCTCGAAGTCGATGTCAGGTGGACCGTCGTGGAGCGCAAAGGCACGATCGACGCCGGCCGCTCGCTCAACCAGCGGCAGAAGCTCGCTCTGGCACCACACAGTGACGCTGCGCGCAAGATCGCGGAGCGGTCGCATGAAGCGCAGGAATTGGATGGTGTCGCCGAGCCCGTGGTAGCAGCGGACCAGCACATCCTTGCCCCTCAGCTCCTCGCCGCGCCAGATCCGCTGGAGATGACGCGGGCCGGTGTGCTTGGGTGGATACGCAAGCATCGTCAGGTCGCGATCGCTGATCGTCCAGGCGCGTTCGAAGTCGCCTGCCCGCATTGCCTCCGTCCAACCGCCTGACACCCGCGGTGATCCGATCAACGACGCACGAATTTGTGAAAGCGACTCACCTTGCCGTCCTTGGTGCGGTCCTGGTGAAGGAACGCAATGCCGGTCTCGTCGAACTTGGCAAAGAATTCGTCCCAACTGATCCGGTCGAGACCTTCGTCGGGCGGATCGAAATCGATGCGCAGGATGCCGGCGTGTCCGTCCTCCTCGGTAGCCTTGACCGTCGCGGGCTTTCCGCCGCGCTCCTCCGCCCATTTCCGGATCACGTCATGGCTGGTGGTCTGCTGGGCTTCGCTGGTTTGTGATTTTGACGACATGTGACACCTCGATTGCTGACAAGGAGCGAGCGACGGATCGGCCCTCGCGTCAGACTGTTTCGCCGTGAACGCCGGGCGCGAGGATTTGTTCTTTCGTAGATCGGACTCTCTCAAAGCATCATCTTCTTCATCTTCATCATGGAAGCTTTTCGTTCCCGCCAAAATGCCCGGGATTCTATCCCAGGTTAAGCGGGCGAAATTTTTTTGGCCGGAATCCGACGTGAGGCGGACATAGTGCCGTGAGTTCAGGAACGAACATACGTTCCTCACGTTCGCCGACGTACTTACGTCAACACTGTAAGCTTTCAAAACTGTACGTCTTCAACACTGCATGCCTTAACGCTGCACGTCTTCCGGAGGGCCTAGATCCATGCATTCTCGTCTTCAGGACAGGCGGCGCGTGCGCGTCGGCATCGTCGGTGTCGGCAATTGTGCGAGCTCCTTCGTTCAGGGGCTCTCCTACTACCGGGACGCCAAATCGAATGAGCCGGTGCCTGGGCTGATGAACGCCGATCTCGGCGGCTACCACATCAGCGACATTCAGGTCGCGTCGGCCTTTGACGTCCATGCCGGTAAGGTCGGACGCGACGTGGCCGAGGCTATCTTCGCAGCGCCGAACAACACGCACCGCTTCTCCGACGTTGCGCCCACCGGCGTCGTGGTCCAACGCGGCCCGGTCATGGACGGCGTCGGCCATTATCTCAAGGACGACGTCCCGATTGCGGATGTTCCGGAAGCGGACGTCTCCGAAGTGCTCGCGACGTCGCGCACGGACGTGCTTGTGTCCTATCTTCCCGTCGGCTCGCAGCGCGCGAGCGAATTTTACGCCGCGCGCGCGATCGAGGCCGGCTGCGGCTACGTCAATTGCATCCCGGTCTTCGTTGCCTCAAATCCCGACTGGCGGCGGCGTTTCGAGGATGCAGGTCTGCCGATCATCGGCGACGACATCAAGAGCCAGGTCGGCGCCACCATTCTGCACCGTGTGCTCGCCAATCTCTTCCGCGAACGCGGCGTGCGACTGGACAGAACCTACCAGCTGAATGTCGGCGGCAACACCGATTTCAAGAACATGCTCGAGCGCGAAAGGCTGACATCAAAAAAGATCTCCAAAACCCAGGCCGTGACCAGCCAGTTCGACGTGCCCATGGATGCCGACAATATCCATGTCGGCCCGAGTGACCATGTGCCGTGGCTGACCGACCGCAAGCTGGCCTTTATCCGCCTGGAGGGCACGACGTTCGGCGGTGTGCCCTTGAGCGCGGAAGTCAAGCTCGAGGTCTGGGACTCCCCGAACTCGGCGGGTGTCGTAATCGACGCGGTCCGCTGCGCCAAGCTTGCCATGGACCGCGGGCAGGCCGGCGCGCTGACGGGCCCCTCGAGTTATTTCATGAAGTCGCCGCCTCAGCAGTTCACGGACGAGGAGGCCGGGCGACGGACCCGCGCCTTCATCGACGACAAGGCGTACACCTGATGGCGAAGATCATTCATCTGATCCGCCATGGGCATCATGCCCTGCTCGGCCGCACGCTCTGCGGCCGGATGAAGGGCGTAGAACTCGATGATCTCGGCTGCGAGGAAATCGCGCGATGCGCCGATACCTTCACGCCGCCGCCGAGCATGGTGCAGTCGAGCCCGCAGCGGCGCTGCATGCAGTCGGCCTGTATCCTGGCGGCGCATTTCGGCTTGCCGGTCGAGATCGTGCCGGCACTCGACGAGCTCGACTACGGCGAATGGACCGGACTGTCGTTCGAGGCGCTCGCCCGGGACCTCCGATGGTCGCGCTGGAACGAACAACGCGGAACGAACCGTCCGCCGGGCGGCGAAAGCATGCGATCGCTCCAGAAGCGCGTCGTCGCCCATCTGGAGCAGCTGCGCAATGATCATGGTAGCGGCACCGTCGTCGTCGCCGTCAGCCATGCCGAACCGATCCGCGCGGCGCTGCTGCACTATTCCCGGAAAGAGCTCGACGACTTCCTCTCGATCGAGATCGACCCCGGCAGCGTCAGCACCCTCAGCGTGGACAATCGCGGACTCAAGATCACCGGGATCAATCAGCGGGTGCCAGCGTGAAGATCGTCATTTTCGGCCTGACAATTTCCTCGTCCTGGGGCAACGGTCACGCCACCTTGTGGCGAGGGCTTTGCAAGCATCTCGCGCGAGCCGGCCACAGCGTTGTCTTTTTCGAGCGCGACGTGCCCTACTACGCCGGCGCGCGGGATTTGCACGAACTGCCCGGCGGCCAATTGCGACTGTTTACGAACTGGGACGATGTGTTTCCTTCGGCGCGCAGCGACATTCGCGATGCCGATGTCGCGATCGTGACCTCCTATTGTCCCGACGCGATCGCCGCGACGGAGCTCGTCCTGTCCGAGGGGCGCGCGGTGCCCGTGTTCTACGATCTCGACACGCCGGTCACGCTGGCGAAGCTGATGGCCGGCGAGGCCGTTCCCTATATCGGAGCGCGCGGCTTGCGGGATTTCGCGCTGGTCCTGAGCTTCACCGGCGGTTCCCGCATCTGCAACGAATTTCGCGACAGGCTCGGCGCCTGGAATGTCCGCCCGCTCTACGGCCATGTCGATACGGACATCCATCGGCCCGTGCCGTCGCGGCCGCATTACCGTGCGGATCTGTCCTATCTCGGCACATATTCGCAGGATCGCCAGCGCGCGCTCGAGGCTCTCTTCGTCGAACCCGCACGTAACAGGCAGGATCGCCGTTTCCTGATCGGGGGTGCACAATACCCGGAAGATTTTCCCTGGTCGCCAAACATCTACTTCGTGCAGCACTTGCCGCCGTCGGAGCACGCGTCGTTCTTTGCGTCGTCCCGGCTGACACTCAACGTGACGCGCCGGGCCATGGCGGAGATGGGCTGGTGCCCCTCCGGCCGCCTGTTCGAAGCTGCTGCCTGCAAGGCCCCGCTCCTCAGCGACGACTGGCCGGGACTCGATGAATTCTTTGTACCCGGCCAGGAAATCCTGATCGCACGCGATGCGAAGGACACGCTTGCTGCGTTGACGATGGCCGACGCCGAACTTCAGCACATCGCCGGGCGCGCATACGAACGGACCATGGATCAGCACACATCCGACAAGCGTGCAGCCGAACTGATTTCGCTGCTCGAGCAGACGGCATCCCTCGGCGCGCGCCGACAGCAACCCGAGGAGGCCTGATCATGTGGGGCATCGTTCCGGCCGCGGGCCGCGGCAGCCGCATCCAGCCGCTCGCCTTCTCCAAGGAGTTGCTTCCGGTCGGAAGCCAACGCGAGGACGGCACCGACCGTCCGTGCGCGGTCTCCGAATATCTGCTGGAGCGGCTGATCCTTGGGGGTGCCGACAAGATCTGCTTCGTGATTTCCCCCGGAAAATCGGACATCCTCGAATATTTCGGCGATCATTATGGCAGTGCCCAGCTCGCCTATGTCGTGCAGCCCGATGCGTCGGGGCTCTGCGATGCCGTGTTCAGGGCGGGCACGGTCGTTGGCCAAGACGAAGACATCCTGGTCGGACTTCCGGACACGGTCTGGTTCCCCAAGGCGGCCTTGCAGGCATTGCCGCCCGCTGACCTGTCGTTTCTGCTGTTTCCGGTCGAACACCCCGAGTTCTTCGATGCCGTCGTGCTCGATGGCGATCGCGTCACGGAGATCCAGGTCAAGCGGCCGGATGCGGCGTCGAAATGGATATGGGGCGCCTTCAAGATGTCCGGCAACGGATTTCGCGAGCTCCAGTCGCTGTGGACGAAGCGCGAGCGCCGGGATGAATATTTCGGGACACTCGTCAATGCCTACATCGCGGCCGGCGGCCAGGGTCTCGGCGTCAAGGCTGGCGAATCCTATGTCGACGTCGGCACCATCGACGGCTACCGGACGGCAATGGCGTTGCTCGCGGAAAGCTCCGCCGGGAACGGACGCTTTCGACTGCTGGCCGGCGGTTCGCCGGAGGCAGCCCGCCCGGCCCACACAATGAACAATGGAGTGACCGCATGAGCAGAGGCGCCCTCTCCCGCGAGGAAATCCGCCAGCGCGTCGATGCGCTCGGGCCATGGTTTCACAATCTGGACCTCAACGGCGTGCCGACAGCGCCTTCACACTTTCTCGGCGACTATCCCAACGTGAAATGGCGCCGCTTTTCCGGGATCATTCCGGACCGCCTCGAAGGCAAGACTGTGCTCGACATCGGCTGCAATGCCGGTTTCTACGCCATGGAGATGAAGCGGCGCGGCGCCGAGCGCGTCCTCGGCCTGGACACTGACGACGAATATCTCGCGCAAGCCCGCTTCGCGGCTGAGGTGAACGGGCTCAGGATCGAATTCCGCAAGATGTCAGCCTATGATGTCGGACAGCTGCGCGAAAAGTTCGATCTCGTGATCTTTATGGGGGTGCTCTACCACTTGCGGCACCCTCTACTGGCACTCGACCTGATCCACGAGCACGTTGCCGGCGATCTCCTGCTGTTCCAATCGATGCAGCGCGGTGACAGCCGCGTGGATTCCCTCGACAAGAACTACGACTTCTGGACCACCGATCAGTTCGATTCCCCGGGCTATCCAAAGCTGCACTTCATCGAGAACAAATATGCTGACGACCCCACGAATTGGTGGGTGCCGAACCGCGCCTGCGCCGAAGCCATGCTGCGCAGCGCTGGCTTTGCGATTGCCGCGCATCCGGAAGAGGAAGTCTATCTCTGCAAGCGGGTGACAAGGCCGCAGGCGGAAGGTCCGGTTTATCCGTCGCGGGAGACCGGTCGATGATCGAAGCCGCCAAGATCTGGAACGAGCCCAACAACAAGTCGCACTGGGACATCCTGATCGATCCGGATTGGGCCATGTTCGCGAGCCTGGCGCTCGCTGCCGGAAAGGCGATCCGCAGCGCGCATCCCACACTCCCGCGCGTGCTCGGCGGCATGTCGCCAATCGATCCGTCCTTCCTGCGCAACATGCAGGCTCGCGGCGTGCTCGATCATGTCGATGCCGTGGCCGTGCACGGCTTTCCGCTGGACTGGAACTTGTGGCAGATCGCGGAATGGCCGGTGAAGCTCGACGAGATCAAGGCGGTCACCCCGCTGCCGGTCTGGGTCACTGAGGTGGGAGTCTCGTCCTTCGGTGCCGAGGAGGTGCAGGCCTGGGGACTGACGCGGACCGCCGAGCTGTTGACTGGCCGGGCGCCGCGAATTCACTGGTACAGCCTGTACGATCTTCCTTCGAGCTGGGAGGCGACCACGCGGCACAAGGAAGCTGAAGGCTCCTCCTACTACCGGCATTTCCACATGGGGCTGCTGCGCGAGGACGGCACGCCGAAAGCTGCCGCGGGCCTGTTCAGCCAATATGCACCTGCGATGGGCTTGTGCCAGTGGTTTCACTTCGAGGACCACCGCCTCAATGACGCCGTGCGCTGGATGCGCCGGCTCGGGGTGCAGCATCTCAGGACCGGCTTGTCCTGGGCCGACAGCTTCCGTCCCAATGCGCTCGCCTGGTTCGATCGGCAGATGGACGCGCTGGCCGAGTTTCAGGTTACGGTGACCTTCTGCTTCACCCCAGAACATCGGGGTATCGAGCCTCATCACACCAGCCCGCCCCTCGACGTGAACGAGTTCGCGGATTTCTGCGCACAGATGGTCGAACGCTATTGCGCGAAAACCGGGCTCGCGCCGTCCGCAGCGTCTTCGCGCCCGGCCATCTCGGAGCCGACATGCGTGCCCTGATCCTGGTGATGGACTCCGTCGGGATCGGCGCCGCGCCCGATGCCATCAACTACGGCGACGAGGGTGCCGATACCGTCGGCCACATTGCTGACATGTGCATGGCCGGCACTGCCGACGGACCAAGCCGGGAGGGGCCGCTTCGGCTTCCCAATCTGGTTGCGCTCGGCCTGGGCCAGGCTTGCCGTCTCGCCACCGGGCGCGTACCGCCGGGGCTCGATGGCCGTCCTGAGCATGCGCGATTTGGCTGCGCGAGCGAGATCTCCAAAGGCAAGGACACGCCATCCGGTCATTGGGAGATCGCCGGCGTGCCGGTGCCATTCGACTGGGGCTATTTTCCAAGAACCAAGCCGTGTTTCCCGCGCGACCTGGTGGAGAGCCTGTGCGAACAGGCTCGATTGCCCGGCATCCTCGGGAACTGTCACGCCTCCGGCACAGAGATCATCGCCGAATTCGGCGAGCGTCACGTCAGGACGGGCGAACCGATCTGCTATACATCGGCCGACAGCGTGTTTCAGATCGCAGCGCACGAAGAGACGTTCGGACTCGAACGCCTCTATGAGGTCTGCCGCATTGCCCGCCGACTGATCGATCCCCTCAACATCGGGCGCGTCATCGCACGTCCCTTCATCGGCACGTCCGCAGGTGACTTCAAGCGGACAGCGCACAGGAAGGACTTTTCCGTTCCGCCGCCGGAGTGGACAATCCTCGATCTTGCCGAAAGCGCAGGCCGTGACATCGTCACGATCGGCAAGATCGACGACATCTTCGCCCATCGCGGGACCGGGAGGAACCTGCGCGGCGATGGCAACCAGGCGCTGTTCGATGCCACGCTCGATGGGCTGGCCTCTCTTGCAGAGGGCGGGATCTTGTTCGCAAATTTTATCGATTTCGACACGCTGTACGGCCATCGCCGAGATGTCGGGGGCTATGCAGCGGCACTCGAAACCTTCGATGCGCGCGTTCCGGATCTGCTGAATCGCCTGCGCGAGGATGATTTCCTGATCATCACGGCCGATCATGGTTGCGACCCGACCTGGAGCGGTACCGATCACACCCGGGAACAAGTGCCGATTTTGGCGTGGAGCGCGCGGTCAACTTCTCCGATCGGCAAGCGCACCGGGTTTGCGGACATCGGCGCGACGGTCGCGAGCCGTCTCGAACTGCAGGCGCCGGCTCACGGCGTGCATTTTTAGCTGGCCGCATCGGCGGATTCACCTGGGTTATTGATCCAGGTTAGAGAAATTTTCGTTTGTAGGTTTCGCAGGAACGAACATTCCTTGCATCGCTTCTACTCCCAAATGTGACTGGCGCGCCGGTCGCCCGACCAGAACAGCAGCGCGCTTTCATTCTCATCACGGATTGATCCCGCAGGATCGATCTCACGGCGGCACGGAGCGGTGAATGACGCGAGTATTGATCACTGGAGGCGCGGGATTCATCGGATCGCATGCAGCCGACGCTCTGCTGGCGGCGGGCTATGAAGTCCGCCTGCTCGACAATCTCTCGCCGCAGGTCCACGGAGGCAACCGCCAGCATCCCTCCTATCTTGCCAAAGACGCGGAGCTCGTCGTCGGTGACGTCACCGACGCTCTCGCGGTCGATCATGCGTTGCGCGGCACCGACATGGTCCTGCATCTCGCATCAGCAGTCGGCGTCGGCCAGAGCATGTACGACATCGAACCCTATGTCAGGACCAACGAGCTCGGCACCGCCGTGCTGCTGCAGGCACTATCCAGGCGCCCGGTCGCGCGGCTCGTGGTTGCCTCGTCCATGAGCATTTACGGCGAAGGCCTTTACCGGAGCGCCGATCAGAGCGTGGTCGCCTGCGAGGAGCGGGCGGTCGAGCAGCTTCGCCGCGGCGATTGGGAGCTGCGCGACGCCGCCGGCAACCCGCTCGATCCCATCCCTACGCCGGAGACAAAGCAGCCTTCGCTGAGCTCGATCTATGCGCTCAATAAATATGCGCAGGAGCGCATGTGCCTGATCACAGGCAAGGCCTATGGCATCCCGACGGTGGCGCTACGCTTCTTCAATGCGTTCGGGCCACGTCAGGCCCTGTCTAATCCGTATACCGGCGTGCTGGCCATCTTTGCCGCCCGGCTGCTCAACGGCCGCCCACCCCTCGTCTTCGAGGACGGCCGGCAGCGCCGCGACTTCGTCCATGTCCATGACGTCGCCCGCGCCTGCCGGATGGCGCTCGAGGCGGAGCACGCGCAGGACGTCTTCAACGTCGGCTCGGGCCAGAGTCGCACCATCCTGTCCGTCGCGGAGGATCTCGCCGAAGTCATGGGGCGCCGTGACATTGCGCCCGAGCTGACGCGAAAATATCGCGCTGGAGATATCCGCCACTGCTTCGCCGACATGGGAAAATCCCGAGACGTGCTCGGCTTCGAGCCTCGCGTCGCATTCAGGGATGGGCTCGAAGAGCTGGCGGAATATCTCGCCGACCAGATCGCTGACGATCAGGCGGAGCGAGCCACCAGGGAGCTGCTGCAACGAGGATTAGTTGCGTGATGAGTGAACGAGACAACAGACCGGTCCTGATCACCGGCGGCTGCGGGTTTATCGGCTGCAACCTCGCCGACCGCCTGGCAGAGCGCGGCGAGCCGGTGCTGATCCTGGATAATCTCGCCCGCGCCGGCGTGCGGGAGAATGCGCAATGGCTGAAGTCCCGGCATGGCGACCGGGTCACAATCACCGTGGCCGATATTCGCGAGCCGATCCCGGTGATCGACGCCGTACGCGAAGCCCGCGCCGTGCTGCACTTGGCCGCCCAGGTCGCCGTCACCGACAGCGTGAGCGATCCGGCCGCCGATTTCGAAATCAACGCGCGGGGCACATTGAACGTGCTCGAAGCCGTGCGCCTCCACAACAACGCCGCGCCGATCGTATTCGCCTCGACCAACAAGGTCTACGGACGCCTGATCGACGATGGCGACATCGCGCTCACCGGCCGTCGCTACACGCCGACAAGCGGCCTGCTGGCCCCCGGCATCTCGGAAAATGCGCCGCTCGATTTCTACAGCCCCTATGGATGCTCCAAGGGAACGGCGGATCAATACGTCCATGATTATGCGCGGGTCTACGGCCTCCAGACCGTGGTGATGCGCATGAGCTGCATCTATGGGCCCCGTCAATTCGGCACCGAGGATCAGGGCTGGATCGCGCATTTCCTGCTGAGCGCCATCCGCAGCAAAGAGCTGACGATCTATGGCGACGGCCATCAGGTCCGCGATGCGCTTCACGTCTCTGACGCGGCCTCGGCCTGGCTCGCCGTGCTCGATGGCATCGCGCTCGCCCGTGGACGCGTATTCAATCTCGGCGGCGGTCCGGCCAACGCAATCAGTCTGCTGGAATTGATCGACCGCATCACCGATCTGACCGGCCGCAGGGTGGCCTATCGCTTTGCCGATTGGAGGCCCGGCGATCAGCCCTGGTACGTGACCGACACGCGCGCCCTCTCCAGCGCGCTCGGCTGGGCGCCTCAGGTTTCGTTCGCAGACGGCCTCCGATCCCTTCACAGCTGGCTCGACGGCCGGTTCGGATCGTCACAAGGCAACCGCGAGGCGCTGGCATGACGCGTGTTGCCCTCATCAACCCGAACTGGGACTTTGGCGGCAGCATCTATTTCGGCTGTCGATCCCCTCACCTTCCACTCGAACTCGGGATCCCCGAGCATTACCTGAAGGCGGCCGGGCACAAGACGCTGCTGCTCGACGCCCACATGTTCGACCTTTCTCTCGCCGATATCGAAGCCGAGCTGCGCGCGTTCGGCCCCGACCAGATCGTCATCACGACGGCGCCGACCTATCTGTTCTGGCGCTGCGCCCCTCCCGAACTCCGCGTTCCCCAGGAGCTCGCGATGGCGGTGCGCGACTTGGCTCCGATCCTCATCGCGGTGGGCCCCCATGGCTCGACTGTGCCAAGGGCCGCGCTTCGAAAGCTCGGCACCGACATCGTCGTGATGGGCGAGTGCGAAGCCTCCTTGCTGCGTCTTGCCAATGGCGAACGGGACTTTCCGGGCCTGTGCTTCGCCGATGGCGCATCGGTCCGCGTCAATGGCGGCCCGCAGGCGGTCGCATTCAAGGATCAGCCGCCGCTCGATTGGCCGGAGGAGATGATCCGGCGGCATCACCATCACCACCACCGTTTCGAAGCCGAGCCACAGGCGCCTGGCGCCGAGGTCGAGTCGTCCAGGGGATGTCCGTACAATTGCACGTTCTGCGCGAAGGAGAACTTCCGCAACGCCTACCGCAAGCGGCCTGCCTCCATCGTTCTCGAAGAGATCGATGGCCTGCGTGAGCACGGCATCGAATATGTCTATTTCATCGACGAAATTTTCCTTCCAAACGTGGAACTGCTGGAAGGGCTGACCACACGCGGGCTGAAATTCGGAGTGCAGACCCGCATCGATCTCTGGAAGCCGGACATGCTGGCTCTGCTCGGCCGCGCCGGCTGCGTCTCGATTGAAGCCGGCATCGAGAGCCTCACGGTCGAGGGCCGCGCCGCGCTCGCCAAGAACTGCAAGATGACGACCGACCAGCTTGCCGAACGGCTGGTCCAAGCGCGCCGTCACGTTCCGTTCGTGCAGGCCAATTTGATCGAAGTCCCCGAGGACGAGGACCCCGTCGTGCAGCGCTGGCGCCGCACCATGCAGGATGCCGGCATCTGGGCCAACGATCCGGTCCCGCTGTATCCTTATCCCGGCTCGCCGGATTATCGAAAGCTTTGGGGCGAGCCCGACGATTTCGCCTGGGAGCGCGCACACCGGCACTATCTCGCGATGTTCGACCAGTTCAGCGACGTGCAGAACGACCGCCCGGTCCCGCTCGAGACTCTCGAACTGCAGGTGGCATCATGAGCCGCAGCTCGCAGCTCAGGATCCTGATGACGACCGATACCGTCGGAGGCGTCTGGACCTACTCGTCTTCTCTTGCTTCGTCTCTTGCAGCGAAGGGCGCCGACGTCACCCTGGTGACGATGGGTCCGCGCGCGCGGGCCGGCCAGCTTGAGATGCTACGTGGCTCGCGGGTCCGCCTGATCGAAACGGACCTTGCACTCGAATGGCAGGATCCGGAAGGACAAGATCTGTCCCAGGCCAGGCGCGTCCTTGCGAAGCTCGAAGCCGGAATCAGGCCTGACGTCGTTCACCTCAATAGTTTTCGCGAGGCGGCCTTCGCCTGGCGCGCTCCGGTGGTGGTCGTCGCCCACTCCTGCGTCAACTCCTGGGGGCTCGCCTGCCGCGATACGAGCTGGCTCGGCGAACCGAAATGGCGCGGCTACACCGAACGGGTGACCGCCGCACTCGACACCGCACAGGCCTGGGTCTGTCCTAGCCAGTCCTTCCACGATGACATAGCGGAAATCTACCGGCCTCGCTCGCGCGGCATCGTGATCTGGAATGGAATTGGCCCTCAGGGCCTCGCGGGACGGAAGCAAGACATGATCTTTGCGGCGGGCCGGCTGTGGGACCGCGCCAAGAACATCGAGGTCCTGGCGGCTGCGGCGCCTGGGCTGGACTGGCCCGTTCGGGTCGCCGGGCCGGCGGACGAGTGCCCTTCGGCTTCCGTCACCTGGCTCGGGCAGTTGTCTCACGAAGCCATGCGCGCGCACTTGCAGCACGCCGCCATCTTCGCCAGCCCCGCGCTCTATGAGCCGTTCGGCCTCTCCGTTCTGGAAGCCGCGGCGGCGGGATGCGCCCTCGTCCTGTCCGACATTCCCACCTTCAGGGAATTGTGGAGCGGGGCCGCGCTGTTCGTCGATCCCACCGACAGCAAGGCGCTGCATCGAGCACTCGCAAGCCTGTGCACCGACGATCACGAGCGGGTGCGGCTGCAACGTGCCGCCTTTGAGCAGTCCCTGACCTACTCGCTGACCCGGACCACGAGCGCCTATCTCAGCCTCTACGAGGAGATGCTTGCCGTCCATCACGCGCCCGCCCCCATGGAGGTACGCGCATGAAATGCGTTCTGTTCTACCACGCGTTCACCTCCTGCTGGAACAACGGCAACGCCCATTTCCTGCGCGGCTACGCCCGCGAGCTTCACGCGCTCGGCCATGAGGTCGTCGTGTTCGAGCCGATCGACGGCTGGAGCCGACTAAATGCGATCAAAGAGGGTGGCAGTCAGACGATGGAGGATATTCCAACGCTGTTTCCCGGCATCGGCATCCGCCGCTACGACGCCTCCCTTGATCTCGACGAGGCGTTGCACGGCGCCGATCTCGTCATCGTCCACGAATGGAATTCGCCCGATCTGATCGCGGACATCGGATCGAAACGGGCTCAAGGCGCTCCCTTCACGCTGCTGTTCCACGACACCCATCATCGCGCCGTCAGCGCACCGGACGAGCTTGCGCAGTTCGACCTCGACGGCTTCGACGGTGTGCTCGCCTTCGGCGAGGTCCTTCGTCAAATCTATCTGAAGCTCGGCTGGGCCGACCGGGCCTTCACTTGGCACGAGGCGGCCGACGTCGCCCTGTACCATCCGCTGCCGCATGTCGAGCGCACCGACGATGTCGTCTGGATCGGCAATTGGGGCGACGGCGAACGCAGCACCGAGCTCAACGAATTTCTGGTCGAACCCGTGGCCGAGCTGAAGCTGCGCGCGGGGGTCTATGGCGTCCGCTATTCGGACGCGGCGCTCGACACCATTCAGGCGGCAGGCATTCGGTATGGCGGCTGGCTGCCCGCACACTGGGCTCCCATTGCTTTCGCCAGCGCACGCGCGACTGTCCACGTTCCCCGCGGCCCCTATGTCCGGTTGCTTCCGGGCATTCCGACCATTCGCGTCTTCGAGGCGATGGCGTGCGGCATTCCACTGGTCTCGGCCCCCTGGTCAGACGCCGACAGTCTGTTCCCGGAAGGTGCCTATCTCAGCGCCTCCGACGGTACCGAAATGAAGCGGGCGCTTCGTGCGCTACTCGATGACCGGGAATTATGGTCGGCCACGGTGGAGACCGGACTGCGGACGATCAAGGAGCGTCACACCTGCCGTCACCGGGCGGAGCAGCTAGTCGGCATCGTGCAGGACCTCCGGGCCACAGGCCACGCGACACAGCCCCTGCGATACATCGGAGCCTCCGCATGAAGATCTGCTTCTTCGGATCCAGCCTCGTCTCGTCCTACTGGAACGGTGCCGCCACCTATTACCGCGGCATGCTGAAGGAGATTGCGGCGCTCGGCCACGACGTCACATTCTACGAGCCCGATGCCTTCGAGCGTCAGGCCCATCGCGACATCGACGATCCCGACTGGGCGAAAGTGGTCGTCTACGCCGCGACGCCTGAGGGCTGGCGAAGCTCGCTCGAGGACGCCGCCCGCTCGGCCGACATGCTGGTCAAAGCCAGCGGCGTCGGCGTCTTCGATCAGGAGCTGGAGAACGCGGTCGCCGAGATTCCGTCGAATGCAATGCGCATCTATTGGGACGTCGATGCCCCTGCGACGCTGGAGTCGGTGGCGGACAATCCAGAACATCATCTGCGCCATGCGATCCGGTCCTACGACATGGTTTTGACCTATGGCGGCGGCGATGCCGTCGTATCCGCTTATCGCGGAATCGGGGCGCGAGACTGCGTGCCGATCTACAATGCGCTCGACCCCGCCACGCACTTTCCGGCGCCGCCCAATCCGCACTTCACCTGCGATCTGAGCTTGCTGGCAAACCGCCTGCCCGACCGCGAGCAGCGCGTCGAGCGGTTCTTTCTCGATGTCGCACGCCAATTGCCGGACAAGACGTTCGTGCTCGGCGGATCGGGTTGGGATTCCAAAGACACGCCAGCCAATCTGCATAAGGTCGGGCATGTCGGGACCGGCGACCACAACGCGTTCTTCGGCTCCGGTCTGGCGACGCTGAACGTCAATCGCGACAGCATGGCGCGCTACGGCTTCTCGCCGCCAACACGCGTGTTCGAAGCCATCGGCGCCGGAGCCTGCCTGATCACCGACCAGTGGGACGGCATCGATCATTTTCTCGAGCCAGATCGCGAGGTGCTAGTGGCCGCGAACGGGGCGGAGGTCGCAGCGCATCTTGCCGCCCTGCGCCCCGACCGGGCTCAGGCCATCGCAGCGCGCGCTCGTGCGCGCATTCTGAGCCATCACACCTACCGGCAGCGCGCGCGCCAGTTCAACGATCTCTTTGCCGCAAGCAGTTCGCGAATCGAGGCAGCAGAATGAACCTCAATATCGTCGTCGTCGGTCTTTCGGTTACTTCGTCCTGGGGCAACGGTCATGCCACGACCTATCGCGCCCTGATCGAAGCCCTGGCACGACGAGGTCACCAGGTCACATTTCTCGAACGCGACGTCCCCTGGTATCGCGAGCATCGTGATCTTGCCAGGCCTTCCGCTTGGACTGTCGAGCTTTACCAATCCTTGAAGGACATCCCGCAGCGTTTCGGAAAGATGATCCGCGACGCCGATCTGGTGGTCATCGGCTCCTATGTGCCCGACGGCATCGCGATCTCCGAATGGATCACGACCCACGCCCGGGGGATTACCGCCTTCTACGACATCGACACACCGGTCACGCTTGCCAAGCTCGAGCAGGGCCTGGACTATCTTTCCGCGGCGATGATCCCGCGCTTCGACCTTTACCTGTCTTTTGCCGGCGGCCCAGTGCCCGGCATAATCGAGGAGAACTATGGCAGTCCGCTGGCTCGGGTGCTGTATTGCAGTGCCGACACCAACATCTACGCGCCGCAACGCGCGGAGAAGAAATGGGCACTGGGCTATCTCGGGACCTATAGCGAGGACCGGCAACCGGTTCTGGAGCAGTTGCTGCTCGCCCCTGCTCGCACTCTGTCACGCGAGCAATTCGTCGTCGCGGGCGCGCAATATCCCGATGAGGTGGTCTGGCCCACCAATGTCGCCCGGATCGAGCACCTCACGCCCAAACATCATCCGAGATTTTATGCAGAGCAACGCTTTACGCTAAACGCCACCCGCGCCGACATGCGCGCGCTCGGCTTCTCGCCCAGCGTTCGGCTGTTCGAAGCGGCCGCGTGCGGCACGCCCGTGATCTCGGACCGGTGGCCTGGAATCGAGACCGTCTTCGAGCCTTCCCGGGAAATCCTGCTCGCATCGAGCCCCCGCGACGTCGTGGAGATCCTGCGCGACATGCCCGAGGAGCAAAGGCGCACGATCGCGGAAAACGCTCGGCGCCGCGTTCTGGCCGACCACACCTCCGAACATCGCGCCCGGCAGGTGGAGACCTACTACGCCGAGGCATCGGTGCGTCGCCGCCGGAAAGCCCCGCAACTTCCCGCCTCGCGTCCCATGCAGGTCGCTCAAATCTGAAAGGCAGCACCATGACACTTCAGACCCGCATCAACGCGTCCCGCCGCTCCCCCACTGTTCTGGTGGCCGGCGGCGCCGGCTTCATCGGATCCCACCTCTGCGACGCGCTTCTGCAGCGCGGCCACACGGTGATCTGCCTCGACAACCTGTTTACGGGAAGGATCGACAACATCCGGCCGCTGCTCAATCATCCGAATTTTCGCTTCATCGAACATGATGTGCGCGATCCCGTCGAGATCGAGGGTGACGTCGACCGGATCTACAGTCTCGCCTGCCCGGCGTCGCCCCGTCACTATCAGAAAGATCCGGTCGGCACGATGAAGACGTGCGTGCTCGGCACCATCAACATGCTGGAGCTCGCGCAACGGAAAGGCGCCCGGGTCCTGCAGGCATCGACCAGCGAGGTCTACGGCGATCCGGAGGTCCATCCCCAGCCGGAATCTTATCTCGGCAACGTCAATCCCATCGGGCCCCGGGCCTGCTACGACGAGGGCAAGCGGGCCGCGGAAACGCTGATGTTCGACTACCATCGCATGTACGGGGTTGAAATCAAGGTCGCGCGCATCTTCAACACCTACGGACCCCGGATGCTGGAGAATGACGGGCGCGTGGTCTCCAACTTCATCGTGCAGGCGCTTCGCGGAGAGCCGATCACGATCTATGGAGGTGGCACGCAGACCAGGAGCTTCTGCTTCGTCGACGATCTCGTGCGCGGCCTCCAGCTGCTCATGGAGAGTCCATCATCGGTCACCGGACCCTGCAATCTGGGTAATCCGCACGAGGTCACGATCGAGGATATTGCGCGCGACGTGCTGGCGTATACGGAGTCAGCCTCCCCGCTCCGGTTCGAGGAGCTGCCGAAAGATGATCCGAAGCGCCGCAAGCCCGTCATTGATACGGCCGTGAAGGCGTTGGGGTGGCGCCCGCGCGTGGCGCTCAAGGATGGTCTTCACGCGACCATCGCCTATTTCGCCATGCGCATGGCCGGGGAAGCGCCGGCACTCGTTCCGGCCATTGCACCCCGCAGGAGCGGACGTACCGGGGCACGCGGCCAGCTGACGATCGCCGATCGGCAGTAAACGGTAGAAAGAACCCACAAACCCGTGCGAGCCCTCATGCCCGTGAAGCAGCCGCGCCTCGGAGCGGCTTGCAGAGGTTCTCGAGATGGTACTGGTATTCGGAGATGGCGCGATTGGCCATCCGGATCCGGTTTTCCTGGCCTTCCTCGACCATCATGGTGATGCGCTGGGCCAGAAATACGCACGCCTCGAACTCATCGTGGATCGCCCCGCTGCGGGCGAGAAAGTCCCACGCGATCTCATAGGCCTGTTCGGCAGCAGGACTGCGATAGTCGAAGATGATGTGCGCCATGACAGCAAAACGTGGATGAGAGGGTTTCGGTCCTGCGCGTCCATATGAGAGCGCAGGCAGACTCAGCGGGCGAACCCGCCGGTCTCGCACCAGTGGGGACCGGCGGTCTCGCCGCGATGGCGATGGAGTGCGATCAGGCCGCCTGGCGCTGATGCGCCAGATATTCCATTGTTACCTTCTCGACGTTCGAGTCGATCCAGGCGGCCATACGCTGCTCCTCCTTCAGCGATGTCTCGAGCGGATCCTTGGCCTCCGCGAACCCAGCGGCGCCGCAGAGGGCGAGCAGAGACTTGTAGGCAGCGATCTCGAAATTCTCGAAGGCATTGTTGGCGAAAGTGTTCTTGAGGATCTCGTCGCCGGCAACCGAGTGTGCCATGGCTTGCATGTTCGCCATCATGGATTGCGTCGTGTCCTTGAGGCTGGAGGTACTCTCGCCGCAGGCTTCCAGGCATCTCTCCAACCGCTTCAGCTGCTCGTTGGTCTCCTGAAGGTGAGCGGCAACCTTGGCCTTGACCTCGGGATATTCGTCCAGTCGCTCCGACTGACGCTCCATCAACTCCCGCGCCTGCACTTCCATCGCATGCGCATTGCGTAGTCCGACCACGAATGTCTCGCGGGCTGCGTTCGTCATCTCATGTTCTCCATTTCACGGGCCATGTTGCCGCCAACCGCAGTTTCGGCGGATCGTTCCTAGGGGGTGATGAGTGAGGCGAACGCTGGGTTCCGGCCGCCGGACCCGAAGCTAACCTGCGATAACAAAACACAAATCGCCCAACCGCCGGAGGAACGCCGCATGCGAATGACTGTTCTCGGCAACGTGTGGTCGCATCAACGTGTGGTCGCATCGCCAAAAGGCCGCAGCGCTCAGGGACAAGAATGACAGACAGCTCTCCGCACGCCAGCAACTCAGTCCCTTCGCTTGGCCGGCCGGGTGAGGGCCAGCCGGACAACGCTTCCGATCCGTTCTTCATGAGCATCCGCGATGATCTTGCGGACAAGGGCTTCTTCACGGCGACCGCGGAGGAGCTGATCACCTGGGCCCGAACCGGGTCGCTGATGTGGATGACATTCGGGCTCGCCTGCTGCGCGGTCGAGATGATGCAGATGTCGATGCCGCGCTACGACGCCGAACGCTTCGGATTCGCCCCGCGCGCGTCGCCACGCCAGTCGGACGTGATCATCGTCGCGGGCACACTCACCAACAAAATGGCGCCGGCGTTTCGCAAGATTTACGACCAGATGCCTGAGCCGCGCTACGTGATCTCGATGGGGTCGTGCGCCAACGGCGGTGGTTACTACCACTATTCGTATTCGGTCGTGCGCGGCTGCGATCGTGTCGTGCCTGTCGATATTTACGTGCCCGGTTGCCCGCCGACCGCGGAGGCGCTGCTGTACGGCGTGATGCTGCTTCAGAAGAAGATCCGGCGCATCGGCACGATCGAGCGCTAGAGAGCTGACCAAATCGGACTTGAATGGACATGACGCAGATCCCGCTTCCCTCTTCCGCCGACGCGGAGCACGCGCAATCCGACATCGATCGCAACGACAACACGCGGCAGATCGTCGCTGACGTTGCCTATCGTCAGCTTGCGATCGTCAACGTCATCTTCGTCGGTTTCGAGAACGCCGGTGACGGCAATTGGGTGCTGGTGGACGCCGGCATTCCCGGATCGGCTGGCGCCATCCGCTCCGCCGCGAAAGCCAGATTTGGAGGAAGCGGCCGGCCCGCCTGCATCATCATGACGCATGGGCACTTCGATCACGTCGGCGCGCTCGAAACGCTGGCGAATGAATGGGAGGTGCCGGTTTATGCCCATGCGGCCGAGCATCCCTATCTTGACGGAAGCCTATCCTATCCGTCGGCCGATCCCAGCGTCGGTGGTGGGCTGCTCGCTTCTCTCTCTCCGCTATTTCCGACAAAGCCGGTGAACGTCGCATCGCGCCTCTATGATTTATCCTTTGATCACGGTGTGCCCTTCATGCCGGAATGGCAGTGGATCCATACGCCCGGCCATACCCCCGGGCATATCTCGCTCTGGCGCGAACGCGACCGCGTGCTGATCGCCGGCGACGCCTTCATAACGACACGGCAGGAATCCGTTTATGCCGCGGTGACGCAAACGCCGGAGATGCACGGGCCCCCGATGTATTTCACCCCCGATTGGGAAAGCGCCAAGAGATCGGTGCGCGCACTTGCCGCGCTCGCTCCAGAGATCGTCGTCACCGGGCACGGCGCGGCCATGCAGGGGCCGCAGATGCGCGTGGCTCTCGATGCTCTCGCCAAACGGTTCGACGAAGTTGCCGTGCCTTCGCAATACCGACGCGGAGTCGTCGACGACAGAGCTTGATCACGCTGCACGGTTAGGAACGGTGGATGCTTCACATGATTGATCCGACATCGAAACCTCAAGGAGAAGAAAGATGCGTAAGACAATGCTGACGATCTTCACGGCCGCGATGCTTGCAGGCGCTTCGGTCGGCGCAGCGCTCGCACAGGGTGCTGGTGGCGGCGCCGGTGGTGGCGCGGGTGGCGGCGCTGGCGCGGGCGCTGGTGCCGGCGGCGCAGGCGCTGGCGGAGCTGGAGCTGGCGGTGCAGGAGCCGGCTCGGGCGGAGCCGGCGGATCCGGTGGCGGCGGCATCACGCATGTCGAGCGGGGCGGACAGGGTGCTTCCAGTCCTCCCGGCATGCGCAACGAGACGACGCCACCGTCCAACGGCACCATGCCGCGCCGCTAACGGTTCGCGGTTCGCAATTTCCAAAGCGCGCTCCTTGCTGTTGCGCGCATGAGAGCGGCCCCGGCGAGATCCTCTCCTCGCCGGGGCCGCATCGCGTTCACGCCGCAATTTAAAGGCTTTCAAAGTAATCGCTAGAAACCCCATAGGAACGCAACCCGGCAGCACTCATTGCGCAATGGCGTGAACACAAAAGGAGCTGCGCATGTACTACTTCGACAAACGACTGCAATATCCGGTCAGGGTCGAGAAGCCCGATCCGATCTTCGCCCGCCAGCTGCAGCAAGCCATCGGCGGCGTCGAAGGCGAGATCCGCGTCTGCCTTCAGTATTTCTTCCAGGCCTGGGGCGCGCGGGGGCCGGCCAAATATCGCGACGTCCTGCTCAATACCGCGACCGAAGAGATCAGCCACATCGAGATGCTCGCGACCGCTGTCGCGTTGAACCTGGAGAATGCACCGGCAACGATGCAGGAGACTAGCCTGCAGGCCAACCCGGTCGTCGGCGCGGTGATGAACGGCGGCGAGCGGCCGCGGCATGTGATCGAGGGCATGCTGCACCGGCATCTGCTCTCGACCGGCATGGCGGCTTTCCCTGCCAATTGCGACGGCGTCCCCTTCGATTGTTCGCATGTCTACGCCAGCGGCAATCTGGCCGCCGACATGTATTGCAACGTCGCCGCCGAATCCACCGGCCGGACCCTTGCCGTGCGTCTCTTCAACTCCACGAGCGATCCCGGTATGCAGGACATGCTGAGCTACCTGATTGCGCGCGACACCATGCATCAACAGCAATGGCTCGCAGTGATCGAGGAAATGGGCAAGGACGCCGCCCTGCCGATTCCGAACAGCTTCGACCGCAGCAAGGAGGCGACCGAGTTCAGTTACATGTTCATGGGCACCGAACGCAACGCGGCGCCGCTGCAGCCGGGGCGCTACTGCGAAGGTCCTTCGCTCGACGGCCAGGGATCGTTCAGCTTCCGCGCCGGCTTCGAGCCTTTGGGCGAGGAGCCTGTGCTCGGACCGGCGCGGCCGGATAGTGGCGCACAGGTGGAGCAGATGAACGAGCCGCCGGTGACGAACGCGTTGGCCTGATTCTCGTGCAACGGCCAGGGTCGTCCGACGAAAGGGACGGCCCTGGCCGACGTCTAGCGACGCCGAGCCACCAGAACGCCCAACAGAAACGCCGCAAAGACCGCTTGCAGCGGTGCTGCCCTGGTCATCTTCCGCAGTTGGTCGGCCAATCGCGCCGAGGGCGCCTGGGAAGGCGCATCGAGTCCTGTTCTTGTATCAGCGTGCGGCGCGTGCGAGCCGTTCTGCGCGGTGACCTGATCGTCCACCAGGCCGGACGCTTCGGTCATGGCGGAGCTTTCCCTGATATCCATCCTGATCCTCCATTGTAACTTTCCAGTCAGCGATCGACCTCGCCGAAGACAATATCCAGCGACCCGAGGATTGCCGAGACGTCCGCGAGCAAATGTCCCCTGCAGAGAAAGTCCATCGCTTGCAGGTGGGCGAATCCCGGCGACCTGATCTTGCACTTGTAGGGACGGTTGGTCCCGTCCGCGATGAGGAACACACCGAACTCGCCCTTCGGAGCTTCGACGGCGACATAGACCTCGCCGGCGGGAACGTGGAAGCCCTCGGTGTATAGCTTGAAGTGGTGAATCAGCGCCTCCATCGAACGCTTCATCTCGCCACGTCGCGGCGGCGCGACCTTGTTGTCCTGCACGAGCACCGGCCCCTGGCCGTCGGCAGACTTCAGCTTCTCGATGCATTGCTTCATGATGCGCACGGATTGCCGCATCTCCTCCATGCGAATGAGATAGCGGTCGTAGCAGTCGCCGTTTCGTCCGACGGGGATGTCGAAGTCCATCTCGGCATAGCAGTCGTAGGGCTGTGCCTTTCGCAGGTCCCAGGCCGCGCCCGACCCCCGCACCATCACGCCGGAGAAGCCCCAGGCCCAGGCCTGATCGAGCGTCACCCGGCCGATATCCACATTTCGGGCCTTGAAGATGCGGTTGAGCGAGAGCAGCCGATCCAGGTCGTCGACGACGCGCAGGAACGGATCGCACCAGGCCTCGATATCGTCGATCAGTTTCGGTGGAAGGTCCTGGTGCACGCCGCCGGGACGATAATAGTTGGCATGCATCCGACTGCCGGACGCACGCTCGTAGAACACCATGAGCTTCTCGCGCTCTTCGAACCCCCAAAGAGGTGGCGTCAAGGCGCCGACGTCCATCGCCTGCGTCGTGACGTTCAGAAGATGAGACAGGATGCGGCTGATCTCGTGATAGAGCACCCTGATCAGCTGCCCTCGCCGCGGAACTTCAAGCCCGATCAGTTTCTCGATCGCCAGGCAGAACGCATGCTCCTGCGTCAAGGGAGCGACATAATCGAGCCGGTCGAAATAGGGAATCGCCTGAAGATAGGTCTTGGCCTCGATCAGCTTTTCGGTGCCCCGATGCAAAAGACCAATGTGCGGATCGATGCGTGCGACGATTTCGCCGTCCAGTTCGAGCACGAGCCTCAGCACGCCATGAGCGGCGGGATGCTGGGGACCGAAATTGATGGTGAAGTTTCTCAAGCTGGGAGACTGGTCAGACATATCGCTTCCGATCGAGGACATCCGTTACCTTAGTCGCGATCGCCATCGGACGGCTTCACACAGGTTAACGATTGGCGTCGAACCGGAGAAAAGGAGCCTCAAACGTTGCACTTTGGAACACCGCTTCATGAGAGACGTTCAATGTTGAAATCGGAGATTTCCATGAAACATCGATTGCTTCTCGCTGCCGCCTCTCTCGCGCTCGTGGCGGGCCTCGGGTTCCCAACGGCGGCCGTCGCACAAGACCGCTACTGCCTTCAGGGCCGCGTCTGGGGCTATCCGGGCAACTGCCAGTTCGCCAGTTACGCTCAGTGCATGGCGACTGCATCGGGAACGAACGCCTATTGCGGCGTCAATCCTCGCTATGCCTATGCACGGCGATATAGGGGATATCGGTGACCAACCCGGCTTGCGGATCGGCAATGAAGCTGCTTTCTGACCGATCCCGCCGCTGAACCGAGCGGTCGCATGGCAGCAGAGCAAACGCTCACGGCCGTCGTGTTCGCCGGCGGTCTCGGTCTCGGCGCGTATCATGGCGGCGCATTCGAGGCCCTCACTTCTGTCTCGCCGCACATCGACTGGGTCACCGGCTCGTCCGCGGGCGCGATTACCGCCGCTTTGATCGCGGGATGTCCAATCGCCGATCGCCTCGAGAATTTGCGCTGCTACTGGCATGCTCCCGCAGCGGCTGCCGCCACACCGGACGCCAGCCGCCATCTGTCCGCCTGGCTGAGCTCAATCAATACGCGCATGCTTGGCCACATCGGCTTTTTTCATCCCCGTCTCCCTCTAACGTCGTTCCCGTTCACCGGTCTGTATGATCTCGGCCCGACGCGCGAGCGCCTTCAGCGGCTGGTCGATTTCGGGCGCCTGAACAACGGCGAGCTGCGCATCTCGATTTGCGCTACAGACCTCGAAAGCGGCGATGCCATTCTGTTCGACTCGTCGTCGGAGCGGATCGAGATGGATCACATCCTGGCCAGTTGCGGATTTCTCCCCGAATTCGCACCGGTGCAGGTTGCCGGGCGGTGGCTCGGCGATGGCGGGTTCTCGCTCAACGCGCCGTTCGATCCGGTCCTCGAAGCTGCAGCCTCGCTTCGCCTTTACGTCGTCGACCTCTTTGCGCGGGACGGCAGCGTTCCTGACGGCCTCGAGGCCGCAGCTGAGCGCAAGAGCGATCTCACCTTCGGCAATCAGACCTTCCAGCGCCTTCGTCACGCCCTCGTAGCTCGCCAGCTTCGCGCCGAGCTACAGGGCCTTCATCGCAACGACAGGATCCATCTCTTGAGCTACCGACCCGGCCGCGAGGAAGCCGGCCCTGAGAAATCGTTCGATCTGTCGGAAGCGGCCATGGCGCAACGTTGGCGCGCGGGTTTTTTGGACATGCAGCATGCCGGATCCCTGGCCCCCCGGAACGGGATATGCAGCGTAAGGCGAGGCTAGGGTCCGCTTTAGGTCTCTCGGTCGATACGCTGGCGGATGTCCAGCAAAAACCGGCTAACACCATCATCTGGGCTGACGCCGTCAGGCGGCGCTATGGTGGTGATGCCCCAGTTCGCCAATACCGCTTCCTGCACCGGATTGCGCTGCGTGACGAAAGCGAAGGACCTCGGTCGGTCCTGGCGGTGCCCGGACTCATCCCAACTCTGCCAAATCCGGTGCAACAGGAGCCGAATGTTGGGATCGGACATGCTGTATCCGATGAAAAGCAGCGTGCTGCCCAAGGCATCGGCGCGAAACCGGATATCGAGTGGCGAGTCGAACGCGAGCCGGTTGAGGAAGTCGGTCTCGGTCAAGACGAGCGAGGCATCGTCGTCGAAGTCGCCATGGAATTTGATAATGTGCGTGACGCCCGAACGGGCGCTTGCAATGTCCTTTGCGTTGCTGATCTTGGCGTAGGGCTTTTCCAGGACCTCGAAGGCTGTCTCGAGGTTGCGGTCATAGTTCGTGGTGTAAATGGTCGGAAAATCGAGCTCAACGATGAGCCGGTGGAGCCGTGAGGCCGCGATCCTGTCCGGGTCGACGCGCCAGTTGCGGTCGAGCCAGCTGCGGAGCGGGCCAATTCCGCCGCATTTCAGCCGGTAGTACTCCGCCAGCATCTGGTAGCCGCCGTGCATTCCATCGATCACGTCGCGCTCAAGTCCAAGGTCATCCAGCAGATGGTCGATCAGAGATTGCCAGGACGGCAGGCCGACAGCCATCGAGACGCCGGCGCCGACGAACAGGATCGCGCAACGCTGCTTGACCGCAGCGGCCAGGACCTCATGAGGCGGTCGCTCCTTGAATGCGAGTCCGGGCGGTTGCTGGTTCATCTACCTTGAATAGCTGGACGAGACGCGGGTTCCTGGAGCCATGCCATCGCTCAGCGGTGAGGAGGCGGTCTTCTCCGTTTGGGCCGCGAAGCGGGCGATCAGACGCCGAAGCTGCGCCTTGTGCACCAGACGGCCCGCCGTCTTCGGCGAGACCCAGATTGCTTCGCGCTCGCCTTTTTCCGGCCACCAGCGCTCCTGCCCGTGGACCCTCATGGGAAAGACGGCGACATCCATGGTCCGCTTGCGATCACCCTTCCGTTTGCGATGCTTGAAACTGCCCAGCGCGCGCTTTGCGGTGACGCCGACAAGACCGGCCTCCTCATAAGCCTCGAGCGCAGCCGTACGATGCGGCTCCGTCTTGCGCATCGGCGATCCCTTCGGGACACTCCACCGGCCCTTGCGCCTGGTCGTGATCAGCATCACGCGCAATTCGGAATTCTTCAGCGTGAACGGCAACGCGGCGAATTGTTTCTTGCCCATCAGGCGTCTCCAGTTTGGTCGATAAGCCAGCGCCGCAGCCATCGTTCCTTTATGCGGGGAGTGTCCATCCGATCAGAACTTCCGTTCGACCATCTTGAGGCGCAATCCGGAAATTGCTTCGCCCGGATTCAAGCCCTTCGGGCACGCCTTCGCGCAGTTGAGGATGGTGTGACAGCGATAGATCCTGAAGGGGTCTTCGAGCTTGTCGAGGCGCTCGCCCGTCGCCTCGTCGCGGCTGTCGTTGACCCAGCGGGCCGCCTGGATCAGCGCCGCCGGGCCGAGGAAGCGCTCGGAATTCCACCAGTAGCTTGGACAAGACGTCGAGCAGCAGGCGCAGAGAATGCACTCGTACAGTCCGTCGAGCTTCGCCCGATCCTCATGGCTCTGCCGCCATTCCTTCTGCGGCGTGGGTGACACGGTTTGCAGCCAAGGCTCGATCAATGCGAGCTGTGCGTAGAAATTCGTCAAGTCCGGAACGAGGTCCTTGACCACCGGCTGGTGCGGCAAAGGCAACACGCGCAGTGGCTCGCCTTGCGGGACGTCCTCGCTCATAGATTTGGTGCAGGCGAGCGTGTTCTGGCCGGCGATATTCATCGAGCAGGAGCCGCACACGCCCTCGCGGCAGGAGCGCCTGAATGTCAGCGTGGAATCGATGTTGTTCTTGATCCAGATCAGACCATCCAGCACCATGGGCCCGCAATCGCTCATATCGACGAAGTAGGTGTCGAGCCGGGGATTGCGTCCGTCGTCGGGATTCCAGCGATAGACCTGGAATTCGCGAAGCGATTTGCTGTCCGGCTTGGGCCAGACCCTTCCCTTTTCGACGCGGGAGTGTTTCGGAAGCCTGAATTCGACCATACTACCTCCGGACGGACGTGAGGCGTTGATAACCGCATCAGTTGGGATTGAAGCAACGTAGTTGAAGGAGATCGTCCAGCGACACACCAAGCAGCACGATGCGAAAGGCCGGTGCTGTCGCGAGCATCAGCAGCAATACAAAAATGGCATAGACCAGAGCTGGCGGGGTCTCTCTAGCGAGCCTGTAGACTGCTTTCCGCATGTACCCTCCCTTGCGAGCCGGCGCGTGTCATGGCGGCGCCGATGACCAACATGGCCGCACCCCATAGCAGGAAGCCGATGTCCCAGAAGATTCGCTGTTCGTCGGGCACCGTCTCATTCACCCGATGCAGCTTGAAGATCTCATGATCCACCACGCCTTCAACCAGATTGAAGATGCCCCAACCGAGCAATATCGCACCGAGGCATTGGCCGCGCGACCAGTGGATGTCGGACCTGCGCGCCCGTTGCCACAGCACATACAGCCCGAGCAGCACAAGAACATAGGCCGCGCTGTGGAAGATGCCGTCCCAGGTCGTGTTGAGCTTGACGTTGTCGATGGAGTTGAGCGGGTACCAGCCGCTTAACATATGATGCCATTGCAGCAGCTGGTGAAACACGATGCCATCAAAAAATCCGCCCAGACCAAGCCCGAGAAGGACACCCGCGGAAATCGGAAAGCTGGATGAATTGCTGTCTTGCATGAATCTGCTCGTGCGGCGGTGGGCATCTGGATGATGGACAAACCCTCCTCCAGGTTGCCGTTCCTATGATCATGACGCACTCCCCGTGCCAATAACCTGCGTTAATCTGCCTGCTCATCTCATGCCGCCGAAGGCGCTCGGTGGAGCATCGCTCGGCTGCTTATCGTGACGATAGGAACGTTCGAAACGGTCGCAGCGTCTTGTGAATCCAACATTGGAGATTCATCATGCTGAGAAGATCGTTTTTACTTGCATTGGGCGGCCTCGGACTATCCACCTACGCTGTGCAATCCAAACCAGGCCCGCAGCGGGATTTTCGAACGGCCGATCTGATGGGTGGCGCGTTTGCGATGCAGACGAGTCAACTCGCCCTGACGCGCACCGGCAATCCCGACATCGTCAACTTCGCGAATGCAGAGATCGCCGAACAGGTCCAGGTCGCGAGTGCGCTCGGAGCAGCGCCGGGATCGGCACCGCTGCGGTCGGATCATGCCGCCCTCTTTCAGCGCCTTCAGGCCACACCATCGGGTCCCTTCGACCGGATGTATGTGCAGGGGCAGATCCGCGGGCACCGTGAATTGCTCGCGCTCAACGCGTCGTATTTGCGATCCGGTGGCAACCCCGGCGAACAGCAGGTCGCACAGATGTCGCTGCCGATCATTCAGCGCCACCTGGCGATCCTGAGCAATCTCAGGGAAGTCGGCTAGAGCTTCACCCAGGGACAAGGAGCGGCGGTGGCCGCGTGTGTCGACCCCCGTCAAAGTCTTCGATGATCCAAATCGCGAGGAGCTGATATGGCGTATGCCCTGTTCAAGGACGACGAAAAACTGAGCCGGACGTTTCCAACCAAAGAGGAAACGCTGAAAAAGGCCGAAGACGCCGGTCTGGTCGAAAGCAGCGAGGGCAAGCCCAGGCTTGAGGACGATTTGAAGATCAAGCCCTGCTCGCCCGACCCCGAACCTCGAAGCGAGGACGACCTCGATTGGACGCCGCAGAACCCGGCGTCGTGATCGCGATCTAGCAACCTTTGCAGATGCTCTTGATCTTCCGATCGACGTGGGAATCCTGAGAGTTCTCCGAGCGTATTTCGGCGTCGCCCGGCATCGACGGACCGGGTGTCTCAGTTCCGTCAATCCGTCCGCTGCTGGTCCCTCCTGCGGGATTGCCGGCCCGCCCGACGGTGGTCGATCCTCGCGGGCCACCACCGGTTGATTGGGCCGTTCCAGCGGTGTTCGTGCCGGTAGCCGTCGTGCCGCGCGAAGCCGCGGCCGCGTCGGCTGGATTACCCAGATTGGGCGATGCACCGCCTGTCTGGTTTGTAGCTCCTGCAGACCCGAGGCCTGCAGACCCAGGACCTGCAGACCCAACGCCTGCAGACCCAAGGCTCGAGGCACCGCCGGCTGACCCAGGGCTTGTGGTGCCGCCGGTGCCGCCGCTCGTGCTGCTCGCGCTTGCTCCGCCCGATCCTCCCGAACCGCCGCCGCCACCACTCTGCGCCGAGGCGGCCCCTATCGACGCGGTCGCCACGAAGGCGATCACCATCAAGCTCGAAGTTGTCTTAGCCATCGCTCAGCTCCTCTCGCGATCATTGTGCGTGTGATGTTGGTCGCGCTCACCACCGCCTCCCGAGACGTGTGATTTGCGGTCGTTGGTGGGCGTTCCGGGCGCAGGGCGCTCATGCTCGCGGCCTCCCTTTTCAGGGTGCTTGCGGTCCTGCCGCGAGGAGCCCGGACCACCGAAGCGTTCAGTGTCTGACTTCTTGTGTGGCATTCATCGGTCCTGCTGGTAGCCTTGGTTCGTCGTGTTCTGCTTGATGTTGCCGTGACGTCCTTGCGTGTCGAAGTTCTCGCGGCCGGGGACTTTGTCGTCCGTCTCGATCTTTGGATCAGATCCGGGTCCCTTGTCGCTGCGCTGCTCTGGCGGTACGGGGGGCATTTTGGACATTGCATGCTCCTTGTTTCGGTCTCGCGACCTCATGCGCTGGCAATGAGATGCGGCCCCGGTCGTTCCTGATCGATGCTGATGCATGCCCGGAGGAACGAACGATTCCTGCCCGTGTTGACCCGGCAGTTCATACCGAAGGCTGTCTGTTCATGGTCAAGGATCTATCGCGCGAAACGGAGAAGGACGGCACCCGGAAGCTGATGATGGCGGGATCGGTAGCGGCCGCGGTCTTGTTTGTAGGTTTCATCGTCTGGTTCGCTGTGCCACAGATGTTCGGGGCAACGGACTATCTGGGCCGCCCCTCCACGGGAGCAGACAAAGGTGCCGCGGCCACGACGGTCGGCACTGGAGTTCCAACGCAGCACGAAGCGGTCAGCAAAGCGGCCAAGGAAAACCCGGCTGGCAATGAAGATACGACCGGCGGCCGTGCGCGGGACATTCAGAAGACCACTCAGCCGGCTAGCCTCAACGATCAGCAGCGCGAACAGCTCCGCGCCATCATCTCATCGGCGCACAGCCCGACGATGGATCGCCCGAATTTCGAGATGATGATCGGTACTTCGGTGCCGCGCCAGACCGAGGTGGCCGACTTGCCGCCCGAGGTCACCCAGGTGCTGAACGGGTTCTGGGGCGATCAATATCTGATCGCCGGAAAGGATCTCGTCATTGTCGATCAGCATTCGCGCCGCGTCGCGGCAATCATCGCCGGCGTGCGCTGATCGCGTGCCGCCGCATCGTTAGAGAGGACAACTTATGCCGAAAGCGAAAGCGCCTGAAAACGACCCGAGAGAAACCCCGGTCGACGATCCGCGACAGCAGACCGATTTGCCAACCCATCGGCAGACGGACCAGCCTTGGCAGGGAAATCCCGAGAAGGAGCAGATCGACCCAAAGCGTCCCCCGATTGATCTGGAGCGGTGGCAAAAATCGAATACCCACTAGCTGCCACGCATGTATCTCGTTCACGCGTCGAGCTCATGGATGGTGGGCCGCAGGTCGCCGCCCTCATCCAGATCGAGCGTTGCCAGCGTGATCGGCAGCTTGAAGCGCCTTGGACCGGCGCTCCCGGGATTCAGGAAAAGCACTCCGTTGATCGTGTTGACCCTCACCCGGTGCGAATGTCCTGATATCACCGCGTTCACACCGGATGCTGCAGGGTCGACGTCGAGCGTCTTGAGATCGTGCAGGAGGTAGAAGCAACGAGCGCCGAGGTGCACCGTTTCGGTTTCAGGATAGCGGCTCGCCCAGCTGCCAACGTCGACGTTTCCCCTGATGGCGGTGACGGGCGCTATTCGGCAAAGCCGCTCCAGAACCTCCGGCGCGCCGATATCACCGGCGTGGAGGATATGCGAGACTCCCGCAAGACAGCGTTCGGCCTCAGGCCTGAGAAGGCCGTGCGTATCCGAGATCACGCCGATCCTCAATGCCATGCTCCTCAATGCCTTGTCAGGCCAAGTCTTCAGTGCAGGACATCCAGTGGCACTTTCCCGATCTCCTCACCCTCCTGGTTCGTGACCAGGATGGAAAAATGACGATTCCGGAGTTCGGGACGCTCCGCAAGGAGCCTCTTCGCGATCTCCTCGGCAACATCCAGCGCCATGATGTCATCGGGCAATTCAGCACCCCCCTCGTCTGCAACGGTCTTGGAGTCGACCAGATCGAAATGATAGCGCGGCACGTGAACCCTCGAATTCGTCGCAGGAACGCGCGATCTGGAGCCTTCGTTCCGGCGTGGCGGGCATCAACTCCCTGCATGTGCGCAGGAACCCTCAAGTCATCGCGATTATTGCTGCTGCGGAACATCCGCGTTTTCGGAGTCAACCCATGCTGGAAGAACTGCGCGTGCTTGCTCAACCCGGCGCGATGATCGCCGTCCTTATCGTGCTGCTGCTGATGGCCGCCGGCGATGCGGCGATCGTGATCGCCGACAAAGGCTGGCCATTTTAGTCCGGGCGCGCGGCTGTCATGCCCGATGTCGGACATATCCTTTTCCAGGGCTGGACCCCGCTCTTGAGAACCGCGATCGGCACGACGGTCACCTATGTCGCACTGGTCGTCCTGCTCCGGATCGCGGGGCCCCGAACACTTGCCAAATGGTACGCCTTCGACCTGATCGTCACGGTTGCGCTCGGCTCCACGTTCGCGAACAGCGTATTGTCCGGCGATATCAGCGTCGCGCAGTCGCTGGTCGGCTTCAGCATCCTGATCGGCCTGCAATTCATCATCGCCTTCGCCGTGGCGCAGTGGAGCCAGTTGCGGGTGGTCGTGAATCCGCAGCCGACGTTGCTGCTCCATCAGGGGCGATTCGTCCACGAGGCAATGCGCAGCCAGCGTGTGGCAGAGGCGGACGTTCGCGCCGCCATCCGGCAGCATGGCATTGATCGTGTTGAAGATGTCGGTGCGGTCGTGCTCGAGGCCGACGGTACATTCAGCGTCATCCGGCAGGTCCGGTCCGATGCCACGGCGCTCGCCGACATTCCGGAACTGGGCGGCTCGAATTCGGCGAACCGGCCGGATTAGCGCATAGGAACCTTTGTAGGCCTGACCGGTTCCGCCTGTGAAGCGGAGTGCGACAAAACGTCAATGCAGATCTGGGTGCGAAGGGTTCTGGTATTGTGCATGACTTGGCCGCTTGCTGCGTGCGCGGGCCGGCAGTCGGCGCTCGACCCTCAAGGGCTGCAATCCGACCAGATTCGGCACACGCTGTTCATCTTTCTCATTGTCGCGGCGATCGTCTGGACCGCTGTCGTCATCGTTCTGGGCATGGGGCTCTTGCGACGGAAGCGGGCAGCCGATCAGCCGCTGGACCTCCACCAGCCCTTCGAACAACGCTCCGGGCGCGTCATCCTTGCGCTTGGGATTGCGACCACCGTCACCGTGCTCGGCCTCTCTCTGGTCAGCTATGCCGGTCAGCGCACCGTCTTTGCCAAGGATGAGAAAGCCCACACGCTCAAGATCATCGGCCATCAATGGTGGTGGGAGGTTCGCTATGAAGCCGACAGTCCGCACCAGAGTTTCGTGACGGCCAACGAGATCCGGATCCCTACGGGCGAGCCGGTGAAGCTCGAGCTTGAATCCGCCGACGTGATCCACAGCTTCTGGGTGCCGAGCCTGACCGGCAAGATGGACTTGATCCCCGGGCAGAAGAACGAGCTGCAATTCACCGCGAAGAATGCCGGCGTCTATCGCGGACAATGCGCCGAGTTCTGCGGGATCCAGCACGCCCATATGGCGTTCGCCGTGATCGCGATGTCGCCCGACGAGTTCGGTCGCTGGCGCGACCATGAAAACCAGAGCGCGAGTAGCCCCACGGACCAGCTCGGCAAGCAAGGCGAGGCTCTGTTCCGGGCGCGCGGATGCGCCTTGTGCCACAACATCAGCGGTACGCTGGCCGGCGGCCAACTCGGCCCGGATCTCACGCATATCGGCAGCCGCACGACGATCGCTGCGGGAACGCTGCCGAATACTCCCGCGACGCTCGGCGCCTGGATCGCCGACCCCCAGCACATCAAGCCCGGCAATCTGATGCCGAAGATGCCGCTGCAATCGGATGAGCTCATCGCGATCATTCATTATCTGGAGCAGCTCAAGTGAGCATGGCCGCTGAACCAAATGAATTGCGGGACGACGTCCTGAATGGCCTGCAGCTTTCGACGCAGCTCGAGCGGGTGTGGCGCACGCCGTCTGGGCTTGTCGGTGCGCTCATGTCGGTCGACCACAAGGTCGTTGGACGTCGCTACATCCTGACCGCATTCGCCTTCCTGCTTCTTGGCGGCATCCTTGCGATCCTGATGCGCGTTCAGCTTGCCGGGCCCGAGAAGACGTTTCTCTCGGCCGACAAGTACAATCAGGTCTTCACGATGCACGGCTCGACGATGATGTTCCTGTTTGCCGTGCCTGTCATGGAGGCGTTCGCCGTCTATTTGGTGCCGTTGATGGTCGGCACGCGGAACATCGCCTTTCCGCGCCTGAATGCCTTCAGCTATTGGATGTATCTGTTCGGGGGCTGCTTTCTCTGGATTTCCTTCCTGTTCAACGTCGGCCCCGACGTCGGCTGGTTTTCGTACGTTCCTCTTTCCAGTCTGCAGTTCACACCCACCAAGCGGGCCGATGTCTGGGCGCAGATGATCACCTTTACCGAGGTCGCGGCACTCGCGGTCGCCGTCGAGATCGTCGTCACCGTGTTCAAGCTCCGTGCGCCCGGCATGACGCTCGACCGCATTCCTCTGTTCGTCTGGGCCATGCTGGTGACGGCCTTCCTTGTGATGTTCGCGATGCCCTCGATCATGGTCGCATCGACGTCACTGATCCTGGATCGCCTCGTCAATACCCGCTTCTATGATTCGTCGTCGGGCGGACATCCCCTGCTCTGGCAGCATCTGTTCTGGTTCTTCGGCCATCCCGAGGTCTACATCATCTTCATCCCGGGCACGGGAATGGTCTCGGCGATCCTTGCGACATTCGCGCGGCGGCCCGTGATCGGCTATCCCGTCGTGATCCTCTCCTTGATCGCGACCGGCTTCCTGTCGTTCGGCCTCTGGGTCCACCACATGTTCGTCACGGGCCTGCCCCAACTCGGCGCGGCCCTGTTCACGGCCTCCAGCATGCTGATCGCGGTGCCGAGCGGACTGCAGATCTTCTGCTGGCTGGCAACGCTCTGGGACGGACGTCCGGTGTACCGGACGCCGCTGTTGTTCGTGATCGGCTTCATCGTGATCTTCGTGCTCGGCGGATTGTCCGGCGTCATGGTGGCCTCGGTCCCGATCGACACGCAGGTGCACGACACCTATTTCGTCGTCGCCCACTTCCATTATGTCCTGATCGGCGGCGCTGTGTTCCCACTGGTCGGCGCGGTCTACTACTGGTTTCCCAAGATCGCCGGCCGCATGCTCAGCGAGCGACTCGGGCGCTGGAATTTCTGGCTCGCCTTCATCGGCTTCAACGTCGCGTTCTTTCCCATGCACATCCTCGGGCTGATCGGGATGCCGCGCCGGGTCTACACCTATACCGCCGACATGGACTGGGGGCACCTGAACCTCATATCCAGCGGCGGTGCTCTCATTTTCGCGCTCAGCTTCGCGCTGCTTCTGGCCAATGTGATCTACAGCCTGCGCAAGGGCGCGCTTGCGGGCGACAATCCCTGGGATGCCTCGACGCTGGAATGGGCGACGTCATCGCCGCCTCCGCCGCAGAACTTCGACCGCATTCCGGTCGTCAAGCACCGCGATCCGCTGTGGGCCGATAGCGAGAGCCTGCCCGTGGTCGCGGGTCTGAGCGCCGAGCGCCGCGAGGTTCTCCTGACCTCGCTGGCGGAAGCCGAGCCGCAGACCCGCGAAGCTTCGCCCGAGCCGAACATCTGGCCGCTGCTCACGGCGATCGCGACCACAATCTTCTTCATCGGGTCGATCTTCACGCCTTGGGCCGTGCTGTGGGGAACGCCGCCGATGGCCGTGACCTTGATCGGCTGGTTCTGGCCGACCGGCAGCAAGGAGGACGAGGAGTGAGACAGACGATCGTCCGCGACGTCTCGGACCTGCCGACTTACGGCTACGGTCCGCGCAGTGGCCCGTGGTGGGGCGCCATGGGTTTCATGGCCCTCGAAGGCATGGGCTTTGCCGTTGCCATCGGCGCCTACCTTTACCTCTACGCAGTCAATCCGAGCTGGCCGATCGGAGCCTCCCCGCCGGATCTCTGGCCGGGGACGGTCGAGACGGTGATTTATGTGTTGAGCATCATTCCGAACGAGTTCACGAACCGCGCCGCACACCGGCAGGATCTCGCGAAGGTGCGGATCGGCCTGATCGTGATGGCCCTGATCGGCATCGCCCTGCTGGTGCTGCGCGGCTTCGAGTTCGCGCATCTCAACACCCGCTGGGACAATTCAGCCTACGGCTCGATCGTATGGCTCATTCTGGGGCTGCACACGACTCACCTTGCCACCGATGTCGGCGACACGGTCGTGCTGGCGGTATTGATGTTCACGCGCCATGCGAAACCGCGCCGGTTCAGCGACGTGACCGACAACGTGTTCTACTGGAACTTCGTCGTGCTCGCCTGGCTGCCGCTCTACGTCTTGCTCGATTGGGTGCCACGCCTATGACCGCAGCCCATGGACATTCCAGACTGCTCTACTGGGCCGGCGTTGCGCTCGGACCCATCGCTTGGGGTATCAATTTGCAGGGCGTCTACGTGCTCGCGCACTTCTCCTGCGAACAGACTAGGATCAGTGGCGCGATCATGAGCGCGGTTCTGGCTATCGTCGCCATCGCAGGCACTGTCATTTCCGCCCGCGCGGTTCGACGCGGCGCTGGGGCTGAATGGACGGATGCGCAAGGCGGCGGGCCACGAACGTTCATGGCCTGGCTTGGCGTCGGCTCCGGCGCGCTGTTTGCGCTGGTGATCGCGAACCAGTTCGCCGCCTCGCTCATGATCAGCCCATGCCTACGCTGAGCCTTGCAGCACTGCTGCTCGCGCTGTTCACGGCGCCGGCCGATGCGCATGGACTATCGGAGATCGATCCCGGCTCGCTGTGGAGCTACGATCCCTGGCTCATGGCCCCGCTCTATGCCGTCGGTATCGGCTTCTATGTCGGAACGCAGCGGCTCTGGCACCATGCGGGCGGCGGCCGTGGCGTCAGCTTCCGCCAAGTAGCCGCGTTCTGGACCGGATGGCTGGTGGCCGCGCTCGCCGTGACCTCGCCGCTGCACTGGCTGGGCGAGCGTCTGTTCACGGCGCACATGGTCGAACACGAACTGCTCATGGTGGTCGCGGCACCGCTGATGGCGTTCGCCCGGATCAATGGCCCGCTGCTGTGGAGCCTGCCGACTCGACTTCGCCCAGCGGCAGGTCGCGTGCTCAATCTGCCGATATTGGCATGGCCGTGGCGGTTTGTGAGCCATCCGATGAGCGCGACCGTCCTGCACGGCGTAGCGCTCTGGGTCTGGCACGCACCGCCGCTATATGCGTGGGCGCTCGAGAATACGGCGATCCATCGTCTCCAGCACATCAGCTTCTTCGCGACCGCGCTGTTGTTCTGGTGGGTGCTGCTGCATGGCCGCGGTCAGGGCCGTAGCACACGAATTCGCGACGGCATCGCTGTCGCGTGCCTGTTCATGACCATTTTGCATTCCGGCGTGCTCGGGGCTCTGCTGACCGTTTCGCCGAGGCTGTGGATCCCAGGCCAGGGCGCCCTCGCCGGCGAATTCGGCCTCTCGGCACTTGAGGACCAGCAACTTGCCGGAATCCTGATGTGGGTGCCCATGGGCATTCTCTATACGGGCGCGGCGTTGTTCTTTGCTCACCGATGGCTGACTGCGAACGGCGGCCATTCCCACCTCCCGCTCTTTCAACATCCGGGCTGAGCGACGCTGCATAGGAACCGCAACTTCTCTTCAGACGTTCGCCTGCCGACTGCGACACGCCACGGAGTTCACATGGAAAAACGATCCGTCATGGCCGCAACGGCTATCCTCACCGCGGCATTCTTGATGCCTGCAGTCTTGAACGCGCAGGACCAACCCCAGCCAGGGATGTCGTGCCCGGTCGACCATGACAAGCTCGCCGATATCCTCAAGAAGAGTGTCAAACCGGGCGGCGGCCCAAGCAACGGAGGTCTCGACAACAACGAATGGGCTGCCGTCGTCAATCGGCAGGGCGTCGTCTGCGCAGTTGCCTACAGCGGCGGCAAAGTCGACGACCAGTGGCTGGGCAGCCGGGCCATCGCGGCCGAGAAGGCCAACACGGCGAATGCGTTCAGCCTAAAGGACAAGGCGATGGCGACGGCCAATCTCTATGCCGGTGCGCAGCCCGGCGGGTTCCTGTTCGGCGCGGCACTCGGCAACCCACCGTCCCCGGAAGCCCTGTATGCCGGATCTCCGGACAACTTCGGCACGGCCCAGGATCCGATGGTGGGCAGGCCGATCGGCGGCACCATCGTGTTCGGAGGCGGGTTGGCGCTCTATGACGGCAACGGCGTGACCGGGGCGCTGGGTGTGAGCGGTGACAGTTCCTGCGCGGATCACAACGTGGCCTGGCGCGTGCGTCACCAGCTCGGGCTCGACCGCGTGCCGGCCGGCGTCAGCCCGAACATGAAAGATGCGATCATCTATGACATCGGACCTGATGGCAAAAGTCCGTCCGGATTCGGTCATCCCAAGTGCAACGGCAAGGAAGACCAGATTGCAGTCGACCTCGGCGCCGGCGTGTCGGGCAACGTCGTGAGATAGCGCTCCGCCCAATCGCCGCTTTTGGAACCAAGGGAAGGCGGAACGTTTGTACGTCCGTAAACTGGCCTGCAACGGCGCACGGCCTCGTCACTGCCGTGGAGATCTTTACATATGTTAGTGCGTGGTCTCACGCGTTTGCTCTCTCGGATTTCGGCCATCCTTTGCGCCTGCTGCACGGTGCTGTCGTCCGCGTCAGCACAGAGCGATCTCGCCGGTCGCATGAAAGATCCAGGCCAATGGCCGATGGCGGCGCGCGACTATGCCAACACCCGTTACAGCGAACTCGACCAGATCAACGCGTCCAATGCATCACGCCTCCATCTTGCATGGACGTTCTCGGTCGGCGCCGATCGAGGCCAGGAGGCGGCGCCGCTGGTGGTCGACGGCACCATGTATGTGGTCGGCCCCTATGCAGGCCCCTACCCCAACCGTGTGTTCGCACTCGATGCCACAACAGGTGAATTGAAATGGTCTTACGCGCCGAAGCCGGAGCCCGCGGCCGCAGGCGTTGCCTGCTGCGATGTCGTCAATCGCGGACTAGCCTTCGACAATGGCAAGGTCTTCCTCAACACGCTCGATAACCACACCGTCGCGATAGACGCCAAGTCCGGCAAAGAGCTTTGGCACACGAAACTTGGCGAGATCAACAAGGGCGAAACCATCACGATGGCTCCCGTGGTGGTGAAAGGAAAAATTCTCGTCGGCAACAGCGGCGGCGAACTGGGCGTGCGCGGCTGGGTGACCGCACTCGACGAAAACACCGGCGCCATCGCGTGGCGCGCCTATTCGACAGGCCCCGACAAGGACGTGCTGATCGGAGACGATTTCAAGCCGTTCTACGACAATCTCAAGGGCCAGGATCTCGGCGTGAAGACCTGGCCCGCCGACCGCTGGCAGGTCGGTGGCGGCACGGTCTGGGGCTGGATCTCCTACGATCCTGATCTGAACCTGATCTATTACGGCACGGCCAACCCAAGTCCATGGAACGCAAACCAGCGCAGCGGTGACAATCTCTGGAGCGCATCGATCTTCGCGCGAAACCCAGACACGGGCCAAGCGAAATGGGCCTACCAGGTCAACCCGCACGATCTGTTCGACCACGACGAGATCAATGAGAACGTGCTTGTCGACCTCGAGCTGAATGGTCAACCGCGCAAGGTTCTGATTCATCCCGGCCGCAACGGCTACATGTACGTGATGGATCGCGCCACCGGTGAAGTGATTTCGGCGGACGCGTATGAGTTCGTGAACGCATACAATGGCGTCGACCTCAAGACCGGAAAGATCATCCCGAATGAGGAGAAGACCCCGCTGGTCGGCAAGACGGTTGAGAACATCTGCCCGACCGCTCCAGGCGCCAAGGACTGGCAGCCGAGCGCGTGGTCGCCGCGCACAAAACTGCTTTATGTGCCGCATCAGCATCTCTGCATGAACTTCAAGGCTTCTCAAGTCGGCTACATCGCCGGTACGCCCTATGTCGGGGCCGACGTCGACATGTATGCCGGCCCTGGCGGCTATCGCGGCGAGTTCATGGCGTGGGACCCCGTCGCGCGCAAGAAGGTCTGGGAGATTCACGAGAAGCTGCCGGTCTGGAGCGGCGCGCTGGTGACGGCTGGCGACGTCGCGTTCTACGGCACCATGGATCGCCTTTTCAAAGTGGTCGACGCCAAGGATGGGCGCGTGCTCTGGCAATTCCGTGCCGGCTCCGGCTTCATCGGCCAACCGATCTCCTATCGCGGCTCCGACGGTCAGCAATACGTCGCGATCCTGTCGGGCGTCGGCGGCTGGCCGGGCGTGGTGGCCAATGCAGAGGTCGATCCGCGGGTGCGCAACGCCGCACTGGGATTCACCGGCGCCACGCAGGATCTGCCGTTCTATACCGCGGGCGGGAGTGAGCTGCTGGTATTCAAGCTCGGCGGCGCGAATGGTGAGGACACCAGCCATGCGCCTTCCAAGTAATCGCCTCGGCTTCACCCTTGGGCTTCTTCTCGCGTTCGCGACCACAGCTGCGCCGGCCACGGAGGGCGGGCTTCGCGTCTGTGCCGATCCCAACAATCTTCCGTTCTCGAACAGCGCCGAAGCAGGATTCGAGAACAGGCTCGCGACGATGGTGGCCGAGCATTTCGGCCTGCAGGTCTCCTACACCTGGTGGGCGCAACGCCGCGGCTTCATCCGTAACACACTGAAAGCCGGCAGATGCGACATCGTCATGGGCGTGCCGTCCGGCTATGATCTGGTCGAGACGACGAAGCCCTATTATCGCTCGAGCTACGTGTTCGTCACGCGGCAGGACCAGCACCTTGAGCTTTCATCCCTGCTCGACCCGCGCTTGCATCACCTCGTGATCGGCGTGCACCTGATCGGCGATGACGGCAACAATCCCCCGCCGGCGCAGGCGCTCGGCGAACAGGGCATCGTTGATAATGTTCGCGGCTACTCCATCTACGGTGACTATCGCCAGGCCGATCCGCCGGCGCGCCTGATCGAAGCCGTCGAAAGCGGCAGGATCGATGTCGCCGCGGCCTGGGGGCCGCTGGGCGGATATTTCGCCCAGCGCTCTCCCGTTCCCCTGACGGTCACGCCGATCCGGGATAACGAACGCTTTGCACCTCAGCAGTTCCAGTTCGCCATCGCGATGGGCGTGCGTAAAGGCGACGACGCCTTGCGCGACCGCCTGAATGCATTCATCGACGAGCATCGGTCCGAGATCACCTCGCTGCTGCGCAGTTATGGCGTTCCGCTGGTGGGCCAACCCGTTACGGCATCGGGAGGACATGAGTGATGTCTGCTCCAGCAATGCGCGCGAGCGCCCTATCGTTGCTGCTGGCCATCGTGCCGCATGGCGCGGCGCTGGCCCAGCAGACCTTGCCGCAGTCGCAGGAGGCGCAAATGCCGACGCTGTCCCCGCGCCCGAATTTCGGTGGCAGCGTCGGCAACGGCAGACCCGGCGTCTTCATGCAGGTCCCGGTCAGTCACCTCCACCCCGGCGCGCAGCCGGACCCGCCGCAAATCAAGAACCCAGTGCAGGGCGATCCCAACGCGCAGCAGCGTGGGATGACCTACTATGTCAACTTCAACTGCGTTGGGTGCCACGCACCCAATGGCGGTGGCGGCATGGGACCGGCGCTGAGCAACAACACTTTTATTTACGGATCGCAGCCCGAGAACATCTTTCTCTCGATCTACCAGGGACGGCCGAACGGAATGCCAGCCTGGGGCGGCGTGCTGCCCGACAGCGTGATCTGGGACCTCGTCACCTATATCGGCAAGATCAGTAACGAACCGAGCCACCAATGGGGCCGCACCTTTTCGGCGAATCTGCCGTCGCCCGAGGTCGAGCAAGTCCCAAGCGAGCAGGTCTCCACGACCGATCCCTGGTCTGCCACCAAGTCCTTCAACTTCGGCCAGAAGCCCTGATCGGCCGAGCGGAGCAGCGATGGTGAATCCGATCATGAGATTGCTAGTCACCGTGCTAGTGGCTACGACAGGCGCCGCCTGCAAGGCTGCGGGCCCGGACAATTTCATGGGCGACGCGCATCGTGGCGCCGACCTCGTCAAGCAGTACCAGTGCGGCGGCTGTCACGATATTCCTGGTATCGCCGGCGCCGAAGGCAATGTCGGCCCGCCCTTGCATCGGATCGGCACGCGGACCTACATCGCCGGCTACATCCAGAACTCGCCGGACAACATGGCTGACTGGATCGAGGACCCGCAAAGGGCGTTGCCGGGCAATGCCATGCCGCGAATGGGCATCCCGCAGAAGGACGCGCGGGATATCGCGGCGTTTCTCTACACGCTGAAGTGATCATCATGACATCGACACACCGTTCGACGAACTGGTTCCGCGACGCGCCATTGCTGGCCATCACCATTGTGGTCGTCGCTATCATGGGACTGGGCCTCCTCGCCGGCGGTGCCTGGCTCGCGGCGCTCGGTGGCTCCGTCTACTATCTGATCGCGGGCATCATGCTTCTGCTCACGAGCTGGCTGCTCGCGCGCCGCCGTGCCGAGGCGCTCTGGATTTATGCCGCGCTGCTGGCGGGAACGATGGCATGGGCGATCTGGGAAGCCGGCCTTGATTTCTGGTCGCTGGCGCCGCGCGGCGACGTGCTCGTGCCGCTTGGCCTGTGGCTGATGCTGCCCTTCATTGCCGCCCGCCTGGCGCCTCGCTTGCGCGCAGGGCGATGGGCGCTTGGCCTTGTGTTGGTCGCCGCAGCCATCGTCGTCGGCATGTCACTGACGAGCGATCGCCGCGATCTTGCCGGCACGATCCCTGAGGGCGAAACAATGGGGGCCATTGCGGCTCCCGAAGCGGACCAGCCCGCTGCCGGGCAGAACTGGACGGCCTACGGCGGCAGCGGCTTCGGTACGCGCTTCTCGTCGCTGAGCCAGATCACCAAGGACAACGTCAAGGACCTCAAGCTCGCCTGGGAATTCCGCACCGGCGACCACAAGGGCCCGGACGATCCCGACGAGATCACCAACCAGGCGACCCCGCTCAAGGTTGGAGATCTCCTCTACACCTGCTCGCCGCACCAGATCGTGTTCGCGCTCGAAGCGGCAACCGGAAAACTGCGCTGGAAGTTCGACCCGCAGGTCCAGCACAACAAGGCGTTCCAGCACATGACCTGCCGGGGCGTGTCCTATCACGCGACCAAGCCCGGGGCGGTCACAGCCGACGGCACGCCGGCGCCGAGCGATTGTGCGGGACGCATTTTCATACCAACCAACGACGGGCGGATGTTCGCGCTGGATGCGCAGAGCGGCGTGCCTTGCCAGAGTTTTGGCAACCAGGGACAGATCGATCTCAAGCAAGGCAGCGAGATCCAGACACTCGGCTTCTACGAGGGTACCTCCCCACCCGTCGTTACGGACAAGGTGCTGATCGTCGGCGGAGCGGTGATCGACAACTATTCCGATCGCGTGCCGTCGGGCGTGATCCGCGGCTTCGACATCTATTCAGGACGGTTGATATGGGCGTTCGATGCCGGCAATTCCGATCCGAACGAAATGCCCTCGGCCTCGCATCATTTTACAGCCGGCTCACCCAATTCGTGGAGCATTTCCGCGGTCGACGAAAAGCTCGGACTCGTCTACGTGCCGCTCGGCTCGAGCTCTCCGGATATCTGGGGCGGCGGCCGTTCGCCCGAAAACGAGCGCTACGATTCGGCGTTGATTGCGCTCGATGTCTCGACCGGAAAACTGCGCTGGTCGTTCCAGAACGTGCACCACGATCTCTGGGACATGGATATGCCGTCGCAGCCCAGTCTGATCGATTTGCGCTCTCACGGCGGCGTGACGCCCGCGATCTACATCCCGGCAAAGACCGGCGACATCTTCGTGCTCGACCGCCGCGACGGGCGTCAGTTGGTGCCCGCACCGGAGAAGCCGGTGCCGCAGGGCGCCGCGAATGGAGACCGGCTGTCGCCAACCCAGCCTTTCTCGGAATTGAGCTTCCGCCCCTCCGGCAAACTGACAGACGCGCAGATGTGGGGCAGCACGATGTTCGACCAGCTCGCCTGCCGGATCAAGTTCAAGCGCCTGCGCTATGAGGGGCCGTTCACGCCGCCGTCTGAACAAGGCACGCTGGTGTTTCCCGGAGACTTCGGCATGTTCGAATGGGGCGGCATTGCCGTCGATCCGCAGCGCCAGATCGCGATCGCGAACCCCCAATCGATACCCTTCATCTCGCGCCTGGTGCCGCGCGGAAAGGACAATCCGGCCGCGCCGAATGCCGCGCATCCACCAGGAACGGAGTTGGGCGTGCAGCCGATGTACGGCGCCCCCTATGGCGTAGACCTCGGCATTTTCCTCTCGCCGCTCGGCATCCCCTGCCTTGCCCCGCCATGGGGCAACATCGCAGCGATCGATCTCAGGACGCACAAGGTGGTCTGGCAGCACCGCATCGGCACGATCCGCGATCAGGCCCCGCTGCCGCTGCCATTCAAGCTCGGCGTTCCCATGCTCGGCGGTCCGATCGTCACCGCGGGCGGCGTCATCTTCATCACGGGAACGATGGATGACTACATCCGCGCGTTCGACGTTCGCGATGGCAAACAGCTTTGGCAGGACCGCCTTCCTGCCGGCGGCCAGTCGACGCCGATGACCTATGAGGCCGGCGGCAAGCAATATGTCGTCACGGTCGACGGGGGCCACGGGTCATTCGGAACTAAGCTCGGCGATTACGTGCGGGCCTACGCGCTGCCCTGATCTGCCTCGGCACGGTTTGTTTGTGCTTGCCGACGACTTGCCCAGATCTGCCGGCGCGACGCGCAACTGCTGAAGCCAGGAGAGCCACGCCCGCTGCTAGTCCCAGCGCCGCGAGCCCCTGACTGATCACCCCGGCAGGTGGGAGCTGCTTGCGTGACAGCCAACCGCCGTCGATCGACGTGCCCTGCGGACCAGCTTCGATCATGGTGCCTTCGCTGCTCTTCGCCGGGCGCGCGCGCGACAGCAGGTAGCGGAAGGCAGCTCCCACAATGTTCTCGGTAGTCTGCGGAGCCATCGCGTAGGCAATTTGGCCGGCACGAGCGGGCCAGCCCACGGCGACCTCATCTCGTGGTGCGCGAACGAGGCTCACAAACGTCTCGGCAACGTCCTCCGCCTGATACAGCAGCGGACCGGGATCAAGCGTTCGGCCGGACATGTTGGCGCCGTGGACGAAGCCCGGCGTGTCGACCATGGCCGGGAAGACGCCGCAGACATGAATGTTGCGGTGAGCACTGAGCTCCTGACGCAGGCTCGCCGTGAAGCCGCGCAGGCCGAACTTGCTCGCGGTATAGGCCGCAGCAAAAGGCGTCGGCGCCCAGCCGCCGAGCGAGATGTTGTTGATCAGGATACCGCGGTTCTGGCGGAGGAAGATCGGAAGCACCGCGAAAGCGCCATGCATCGTGCCGAGGAGATTGACCTCGATCGTTCGGCGATGAAGCGCGATATCCGCGTCCTGGTAGGCCCCGAAAACGCCGGTGCCGGCGTTGTTGATCCAGACGTCGATGCCGCCGAAGGCGTCTTCGGCCTCTCGGGCCAGTCGCTGCACCGCCTCGGCATCGGTGACATCGGTCGGGATCGCCAATGCGCGACCTCCGAGCGCCTCGCATTCCACAGCGAGGTTCGTCAGGACTTCAGCACGGCGTGCCGCCAAGACCACGCTTGCGCCCTTTCCGGCGAAGGCCAGCGCCGTAGCACGCCCGATTCCGCTCGATGCGCCGGTGATGACGACGCGCGTGCCAGTCATTTGCCGCGGCTCGGATCCGGAGCCGCCCGCCGGAAGCAGCCAGTGCAGAGATCGCCGGAGGCGCTCGGTTCCGTCCGCTTCGAACCAGTCGCCGTGCGCGAAGATCACCCGCTCCGGCGATAGCCGTACAAGCCGCTCGGCTGCGGACCGCACCGAACGGCCGCCGAGGCGCAGCAGCAGACGCAGATAGACCGGCGCCATTCCGTGCGGCTTGGAAATGCCAAGGAGGTTTGCCGCGGCCTCGTTTGGTGCGCTGAGATCATTGGGATCGAGATTTTGCACGAGATCGGTCAGGATCAATGTCCGGCTGCGCTTGTCGAACAGCTCGATCTCGGAGAACATCGGAGCGTTCACCGAGACGGCTTCGAGATCGGCCCTCCATTGCTCGGGCGTCGCGTCTCCGAGTTCGCGGTCGATGCGGATGCGTGCCGCTCTAACTTGCCTCCGCCCCGAAAGGCCGCGCGCTGCGAAAGTCGTCACCTGCGGCAGATCTCTCTGCCAAGCGGACAGGAACATCCAGTGCGCGATATTCGGCGCGAGCAAGTACCTTATCGCGCCTAGCCGCTCCAACTCACCGCGGAGAGTCGGCGAATATCTCACCGGCGAATGCAGCACGAGATCGCCGTTCGAGAGCCGAATGACGGTCATGCGGACGGGAAGTTTCAGACCGGCAGCGCTGATCGGGGCGTCGTCAACGACCCAGATATCGTCAGTCACGCGCGACAGACGGGCGGTCGACAAGGTGGCGTCGGAACTTTGCATGGATCTCTTCCATCACGAGGCGCTAGCTCAAGCCTCGGGAGCGACGCTCGTTCCTTGCTAGGACGCCCGAGCCTGCTTGCCGGCGTTGCGTCGGCGACGGCGCGCCGCGTGTCGTCCTCGGCCCCTCTCTGCCGGAATGTGTCGCGAGATCGCCGGGGCAAGCTCCGGCTCCGAGGGAGGGTGTTGGGCGGCAATCGGCGCTTGGTCCGGACGAGCTTCCATGAGATCAAGCACGGCCCGGCCCTTGTCCGTGATGCGCCACCCGCCATTTATCCGGTCGATCAGCCCTTGCGAAAAAATGTCCAGCCCCGGCACCCGTCCGGCGAGCCGCCGGGTGCGCTCCGTCCAGTCGCGACCGCTGGTCGCCAGAATGGCCATATCCCGCTTGAGATCCTCCATGGCGGCGAACCCATCCGGATAGCTCACCAGGATCTTGAGGACCGTCACGTGGAAATTCACCCCCGCCCCCACATGACCATCGTCACATCGTCTGGATTTCTGAGAGAGCACCGCGGGCCGCTTGTTTCAGGCGATCCGCAGAGATGTCACCCCTGCTTGCGGTCTCCAGAAGCTTCGAGGCTACGCGGGTCCTGGCGCCGATCTCACAGCGTGGAACACTTTCACACACCTCGTCGAGAACGGTGCGCAACAACGCCTTGGTCGCGGTATCGATCATGGAAAGCCCCGGCGGAAAGGTTCACGGTAGGGCAATCGCTCCGGCCAGGGATTCAACATTGTTAATGATCTGAAAATTTCGCTGCCTGGCCACCCGTCGCCTTAGACGATGTCTCGGGGTTGCCGAGCGCGCGACCTTCCCGGCTCCTGCCCGGCACTGCGCGCGAGATCGTGGAACCTCCGTCGCTGGCCAATCGTAGTCGGAGCCGAGCGGCAAGTCGCACGGACCCGCAACAATACGCGCAGACTTCAGGAGCACAGCGAAAAGTTGGCGGCGGGCATTTGTGATGCCGGCGATCGGTCAGTATCGCTCCCTATTGCGTGGCCAAAGAGCATCAGCGCGCAACAAACTGAAGTTGTATCTCCTATCGTCACACTTACGACCATCCCATGACAATTGTGATCCTTTGTACTCCATCGTGACCGCTGCGTTTTATCGTTGCGGATTGGAGGTTGCTTTGGACCCGGATCGACTTCTCTTCGTCCGACCGCGCCGCGATACGTCGCCAGCACGCGCCGCGCGCAGACATCTTTTATCGGGATTGTTAGCAACGATTGCACTTGTCACTGCAGCACCGGTTTCGACACACGCCCAGACAAACTGGACCGGGGCATTCTCCAATGGCTGGTTTAACCCTCTAAACTGGAGCGCCGGTGTTCCGAACACAGCGACCAGCGCAAACATTGACACGGTGATCCCAAATTCGACGGAGGTCAGGGGACCGGGAGCAACAGCACTGAATCTTACGGTCGGTCAAAACGGGACAGGAATACTCGTCATCCGAAACGGCGGAACATTGACCGACATAGGCGGCTTTATTGGTAATTTGCCGGGTTCGCAGGGTACGGTGTCCGTTTCCGACGCCGGCTCCACATGGACGAACATTGGCAATCTCGTGGTCGGCGGTTTGGGCACGGGCGCGCTCACCGTCGAAAGCGGCGGTACCGTGAACAGTTTCGGCGGCGTCTCCGTCGGATTGTCTACCAACTCGTCAGGGACAGTGACGGTTACCGGCCCGGGCTCCAGTTTGAACATCACAGCAGGCGGCGGGTTCAATATCGGCAGTTTTGGCACGGGCACGCTCACGATCACAAGCGGTGGGACGGTCATCAATAACACTGCGTTCACTGCCAACGTTGGCAGCAGCGCAGGCTCGCTGGGTACGGTAAGGGTGGCAGGCGCGGGCTCTCTCTGGAGTAACAGTTCGGGCGTGAACGTCGGCAATTCGGGCACCGGCACGCTCACGCTTGCGGAAGGCGGCGTCGTTACCGCGCCTAGTGTTGTGATCGCGGCAAATGCAGGTGCGACTGGAACGCTCAACATCGGCGCGGGCGCGAGCGCCCCGGCCGCTGCGCCCGGCACGCTCAACACCCCGAGCGTGGCATTTGGCGCCGGCGCCGGCACAATCAACTTCAATCATACGTCCGCCGACTATGTGTTTGCACCGACGATCAGCGGTACCGGCACCGTCAATGTGCTTGCCGGTACCACCAGGCTCACCGCTGCCAACAGCTATTTCGGCGCGACGAACGTCAACGCGGGCACGTTGGAAGCCGGCGCGGTGAATACGTTCAGTCCAAATTCGGCAGTCGCGGTGGCCTCAGCCGGAACGCTCGATCTCAACGGCTTCAATCAGACCGTACTCAGCCTCACCAACCGCGGTCTGGTGAACATGGGAACGAGCACTGCCCCGGGCACGGTCTTGACGACCAACGGCTACATCGGGATTGGCGGAACGATCGCGATGAACACATTTCTTGGCGCTGACGGTTCCCCGTCGGATAGGCTCGTCATCAATGGCGGGAGCGCGACCGGCAATTCCTTCTTGCGCATCACCAATATCGGCGGCCCCGGCGCTGAAACGGTGGCAAACGGCATTACAGTGGTGCAGGCAATTAACGGCGGCACTACGGCGCAAGGTGCTTTCGCGCTTGCCGGCGAGGTGCGCGGTGGCGCCTTTGACTATTTTCTCTTCCGTGGTGGCCTCGACCCCAGCAACAGTCCCAACGACTGGTTCCTACGATCGACGTTCACCGTGGGGCCGCCGATCGAGCCGCCGATCGAGCCGCCGATCGAGCCACCGCCAATCCTGCCGCCCGAGCCGCCGGTGACAGGGCCGCTGCCGCCGGGCGTCTATCCAATTATTGGGCCGGAGATCGCGACCTATGGCGTGGTCCAGCCGATCGCCCGGCAATTGGGGATGACGACGCTTGGCACCTTGCATGAACGCAACGGCGATACATCGCCGACCGCAAACACGGACACGCCGTGCCCAACCGGTGATAACACGTGGGACAGGATGCCGCGCAAGGCACCGGTGAAGGCGTCGACCGATTGCCTGAACGCCAGCTGGGGACCTTCGGTCTGGGGCCGGTTCCTCGGCCAGCAGATCGACAACCACTACAAGGCGTTCGCTGATCCGCGCACCTCCGGACAGGTGCTGGGTTTTCAGAGCGGAATGGATCTCTGGCGTAGCGAATGGATACCGGGCCATCGCGATGCCGGAGGCATTTATGTCGGATATGCCAACGCCAATGTCGATGTGAGCGGCCTCGTCACTAACGAAGCAGCGACCGGCTACGTGCTCCGTCACACCGGCGGTCTCAATCTCAATGCATGGTCGGGCGGCGCTTACTGGACGCATTACGGCCCGAATGACTGGTACCTCGACGCAGTGGCGCAGGCGACGCGCTACGAAGGCGCGGCCTCCACGCAATTCGCCAGCCTTTCAACCACCGGTTTCGGCTTCCTCTCGTCGCTGGAGACGGGCTATCCGATCCGGCTGCCGATGTTCGGACCGGGCTTCGTGCTGGAGCCGCAGGCGCAGATCGTCTGGCAACATGTCTCATTCGACGACGCCAATGACGGTCTGGGTGCGGTTGCACTGGGTACAACGTCGGGCACCAGCGGGCGGATCGGGCTACGCGGCCGATGGACCATCGTCAGTGACAGCGGCCAGGTGTGGCAACCTTATGTGCGCGCCAACCTGTGGCGCGATTGGGCGGCGCAGGCGACGACGACGTTTTCCGGTGTCGATCTAGTGCCCTTGCTTGAGCAGGCCACGCGGCTGCAACTGGGAGGTGGGGTGAGTGTGAGGATGAACGCCAACGTCAGCTTCTACGCCAATGCCGACTACCAGTTCGCTGTCAGCGATACCGACGGAGGCAGGCGCGACGGCGTCCGCGGAGCGGCTGGTATACGATATGCGTGGTGAACTCGACGGCATCCGGAGAAAAGAATAGCTAAGAGCAATAAAGTGATCTTGCAAATCCCATTCCCGCCTCCGTCCCGTTCACCTTCTCCCGGCCACCACTTCGACGACGGAAATCTTCTGGCTGAAGGATAACGGATGGGACTGCACGCTGAATTGGTGCCAGTTGTCTGAGGCGGTTGGGCGGCTTGCCTGTTTGTCGCGGCCCGGCGATCTGGCGGAGGAGCTGCAGGGGGCGCGTGAACCACAACTTCGCGACACGGCGAGCGCGTCGTGACCGAGGTCCGCCAATTCGACGATAATCCGTTGCATGAGCCGGCTGGAAGACCATCGCGACGGCCGCGTCATAGTCAATGGCGGTGTCAATGGCGGTGAGCTGGATCACTCGACACGCGAGCTGATGGATGCGCAGCGGTTGACCTACCCAAAGCACAATCCGAGTCATTCTTGGCGACGTTCGCCGAGCGTGTCGATCGGGAGCACACCATCCGCACCATTGGCGGGAATTCCTCCATTGCCCCAGTCTATACCCACCACCCAATCAGGCGCTTCACTGAGGGCGTTTAGACGAGTAGGATGTGTCTCGCGGTGCCCGGAGGCGGCATGAGCCAGCGCAAGTTGAAGAGTCTTGTCGGCGGTGCGGCAGCATCAGGGCCGCGCATTGCGCGAGCGGGCGAGCGATTGGCAAGGGCGGCTGGAGAGCCCCCTCATGAGGATGATCAGGAGTTCCCCTTGATCATCGCGAACATGCCCGCAACCGCCCGCCAAAAGGCCTGGGCGGTGGGTGTCGCCGTCTTTCTCATCGTCCTGGCGGCAGTGATCGCACCGTTCGCCAGAATCCAGTTGGGCCAGATCAATGGCTTCGTTCCGGTTTTGCAGACCGCCCTGGCCCTTGCCGAGTTCATCACGGCGGCCCTGCTGTTTGCTCAATTTTCGATCCAACCTCAGCAGGCACTTCTCGCGCTCGCAAGTGGATACGTTTTCAGCGGATCGTTCGCATTTTTGCAAACGCTCGCGTTTCCGAACGGGTATGCTTCCGCGGGTGTCATTGGGGATGGACTGAACAGCCCCGCTTGGCTTTACGTGCTTTGGCACACAACCTTCCCTGCGGCGATCCTTGGCTACGGGTTCACGAAGGATCAGTCGACCGCCGGCAGACCAAGCAGACCTGCAATAGCGGCGATCGCAACAGCTATCGGCTGCATCGCCACCGTGGCAGGACTGACGTGGATGGTTACCGCGAAAGCTGAATTTCTCCCCAGCTTCTACGTGAACGATGTCAGGCATCAGACCCCCCTCGGCAATCAGGTCAACCTGATACTCTTGCTATGGAATATGACTGCTCTCACCGTCTTGTTTGTGCGGATGCGCACCATTCTTGACCTCTGGCTAATGGTGACTTTGCTCGCCTACTTGCCCAATTTCCTGGTGGCGATCATCGGCAGCTCGGTTCGATTCACCATTGGTTGGTATGCAGCACGCGGCTTTGTTCTAGTCGGCAGCTGCATGTTGCTGACCGTATTACTCGTTGAAACGATTTATATCTATTCGCGTCTCGCCAGCGTCACTGCCCTGCAGCGACGCGAAAGAGCGAACCGGCTTCTCAGTATCGACGCGGTCACTGGCGCGCTCGCCCATGAGCTGAGATCGCCCTTGGGGGCCATCTCGCTCAATGCAGCGACAGGGCTCAGTCACCTGCGAGCTGCCTCCCCTGAACTGGAGGACCTCGAGAACATCCTCTGCGACATCGAAGCCGACGGCAACCGCGCCGCCGACATCATATCGAGCATTCGCGAGATGACGATCAAAACGGCGCACGGCGGCGCTTCGACGAACGTCGAGGATGTCGCAGAGCTTGCGCTGAGACTGTTGAAGCACGATCTCCAGGCCAACGGGATATCCGTAGCTACGGAGTTTCAGAGCAACATTCCTCCAGCCGCCCTGGACGGCACTGAGCTTCAGCAGATTGTCTTGAACCTCTGCAAGAATGCAATCGACGCAATGAGCTCGGTCCCCGCCAATCAACGAGAGCTCCGTATCAAAACCAGACTTGATGATGGCACAACGGTCTATTTGTCCGTTGAAGATTCCGGCACCGGCGTCTCACCAGGCGATCAAGAGCGCATCTTCGACCCGTTCTTCACGACGAAACAAGGGGGTATGGGATTGGGGCTCGCCATCTCCTCCAACCTGGCTGCAAGGTGCGGAGGAAAGCTGAGGTTAGTCAAATCGGCCGTCAAGGGCTCCGTTTTCGAACTGGAAATGCCCATCTCCGCTCCCGCTTCGGCGCAATGACGATACGGGACGGTCGCGACCGTTCCGCATTTCGCTCGCGCTCACTTCAGAGAGATCATGATCGTGCTGAGGTTGGCGGCAAACTCCAGCCCAGCTTTTGGTCCCTGCAGCACCATCGTGACGCCTTTGTCGTTGCGCAGCTGGACGCCATTGATGCCGCCGGCAAGGGCAGCCCCGCCCCCAACCGAGCTGTACGTGCCGGCAAAGTCGCTGATCTCACGAATGCCCGAAGCCCAGCCCTCGAGCCGACCGAAGCTGGCGCCGACGGTAACTCCCAGGCTCAAGCCGCTGACGTGGAACGGGTAGTTGCGGCCGCGAAAGGTGAGCACGCCTTTCCCGGCGCCGCCGCCCACCAGTAGCCCGGCCTTCATGATCTTGACCCGAACCTGACCCGAGGCCTGCGCAAAGATGGGCGTCGTGGGGACAATCAATGCGATGAGCATGAGGGCGGAAAGGCGCCCACGTAGCCGACGCAGTATCTCCGTCAGTCGCTCAGGGTTTTGCACCATCGACCTTCTTCCAGGTCTGGTCCGGGTCGAATGCGGTGATACGGGAAGCGAGGACTTTGGTTCGAGGCCCAAGATCCTTCTGGTAGACAACGCCCGCGTGGTTGACCAGGAAGGTCATGACGCCCGAATTGCCGTACTCGGCAGGCCAGGCGATGAGCGCGAAACCTCCGATCATCTTGCCGTTGACGACATAGTTCAGCGCGCCGCCTGGCGTGTTCGCCCCCTGCCCTTTCAGGATGCGGAAATAGTAGCCGTGGTAGGGCGCCGGGCCCTCCTCAGTCTTGTAGCCTTCGGACGAAGCCTGGGCAGCCAGTGCACCGAGCGGGCTCGGGTCGCTGTCGTCGCGCCAGAACAACCCGTCCTTCTTGCCCGCGCTGCTGACGATGCGCTGCGCGTACACGCCAATACCCTCACCGCGATCCTTGTCGGCGTACTCGTTCTCGGCATCGACAAAGGCGAGACTGGTCTGGATCGCGTCGAGCTCATTGCGGCCGATGCGGCGATACAGCACTTCGATGCGGCCTTCAGTGGCATCGAATTCCCAGCCGGTCTTGGTGTTGACGAGCGGAATCGGGAACGGGAAGTCGTCCGGACCCAACATCAGCATCGCCTTCTTGTTACCCTCTGTCTTTACCGAATGCTTAGCATCATACATCGAGATGAAGCGTTTCCGGATGTCGACGTCGGCAACCTCATCACCGGACGAGACGATGTCCTCGGCAGCGCTGCCGAGCACTTTCAGGATGGCCCGGTCCGGCCCGCTTTTGACGGCGGCAGCGAGCGCCGCTGCCGCATCCTCCGGTGTCGGATAGGACTGCTGCGCCAGGGACGGCGAATTCAGGAGCGCCAGCGCCATGATGGCCGGCAACGCCGCACGATGAAGCGACTTCAAACCCATCATGGCGTCACCCCTGCAGGAATCCGCGCGCCGCTCTCGAGCCAATCACGATAGGTACGGAATTTCAGACCGAGCTTTTCGTAATAGACCCGGAGATAGCCGTCGGCTCCGCGGGTGACGGCTACCGGATTCACATCCTCGACTTCCTGCGCAATGACGCCGACATAGGCCTTGTCGCTCCCGATATAGCTGAAGCGGTAATAACCAAGGCCGCTTGCGAGATGGCCGAGCAAAACGACATCGTGCTTCAGCGCGATATCGGAACGTCGTCCGCCGCCACCACCACCACCACCACCACGGCCTCCGCCACCTCCACCCTGGAAGCCTCCGCCGCCGCCTCGGCCGGCGAAGCTCGCACCTCCGCCGCCGCCACCGCGCGGTCCCATGCTCGCCTGGCCACGGGCCGACGCTGCGGCCGCCGAGCGGCCCGACGATACGTTCAGGGCGCCGCCGCCACCACCGCGGTTCGCGGCCTTGGTGCCGCCGCCCTTGGCACCGCCCGCCTTAGGGCCAGCACTCTTTGCACCGGCATTCTTGGCACCACCGCCCTTCGCCGCGCGATCGCCGCCACCTTTGGCGCGATCGCCTCCGGCCTTGGCGCGATCGCCGGCGCCTTGACGGTCGCCACCTCGGTCGCCAGCGCGATCTCCCGCACGGTCACCGGCGCGATCTGCGCCACCTGGCCGATCCTGTCCCGGCTTCTGCTGTCCGTCGCGGCCGCGGAAATCCATCCGGTCGGCGGCGCCGGCCTTCAGATTGCTATTGCCGAAGCGCTGCTGAACGTTGGCGTTGTTGTAGCGTACCCCTTGGCGATGCGAGGGATTGTGCTGCCACCCATTTCCGATATTCGTAGTCCGGTGATTGATATAGACGTTGCGGTTGCCCCAGTTGCAGCCGCCGCCCCAATAATTGCCCCAGCGACCGATGGCCCAGGCCGTGCCGAAGGCGAGACCCGCCGCGACGACGCCTGCGCCGATGTAGGACGGGTAGCCGAAGTAATATGGTGGATACTCGGTGTAGGGCCACGCGCCGTAGACTGTCGCAGGCTCGTAATACGGCACATACATCGTGTCGGGAACCGCCGGCTCGATCACGACCACCTGCCTGCTTTCCTCGGTCTTGACGCTCACCTTCTGCTGCTTGGTGGTCACCAGCTTCTTGTTGTCATAAGCCTTGGTCCGCAGCCGCTGGACCGCATCCATCACATCCGGCTGCTGTGCCAGGACGGCGTCGCCCAGCGCCTTGGTCCAGTCGAGCTTGTCGCTCATCATGGCCAGGACCTCAGCAGTCGAGGCCAGCGCCTTGATGCTGTCATCCCACGGCTGCTTCTCGACTTCAGTCTTCAGGGCATCACCCTTCAGAGTCTTGCGCTCCTTCAGCCAGCGATCGGCCTGAACGACTTCCAGGGGATAGGTGGAAGCCGCCAGCACGTTGGCAAGCAACTCGTCGGGATAGAGCGCAATCGGCGCGACCAGAGCTTCGAGTTGCTCCGGTTTCAGAAGCTCTGCGGCTTGCGCGGGGGGATTTGCCTGCTGTGGGCTGGAGGCCGGCGCCTTATCTGCGGTCTGCGCCGCCGCCGCCAGCGGAATCGCGATCACGAGCGCAAGCGCCATCAAGGTCCTGCCGCAGCAAAACATCAGATCCTCCATACACATGTCCGCCGATCATCAGACCCGAGAGCTGGCGTTTGTTGATCGAGATCAACGAAACGCTGCCTCATCCCCCGCCACGCCCGAGCAAGCTAGTCGATCAGCTCAGCCTCCATCAGCAATCGTTCCGGGATCGCCAACCCAAGCGCGTGGACGGCTCTCACGTTGATAACGAGATCAAACCTCGTGGCGAATTGCACCGGAAGACTGCGGACCTCGGCGCCGCGCAGGATGCGAGCGACATAGCCAGCGCCGTCCCGAAACTGTTGCGTCAGGTCGGCGCCATAAGACATCAGCCCGCCATTCACAGCATAGAAGCGGACGGCGAAGATCGCCGGCACGCGGCGCTGGGCCAGCAACGGGATTGCCATGGCGCTCTGAGTACTGAAGAAACCGCCATCCGGCAGCACGACGAGCCCGCTACCATTCCGCGCCGCCGTCTCGATGACCCCCGCGATCTCGGCGCCGCTGCGGACGGAGGCGCCGGTAACCGTCATGCGCAGGCGACTTTCCACCTGGTGTGCGGCCTGAAGATAAAGGGGCGCATATGGCGCGGTCTCGGGATTGTACAGAAGCATCGCACTGCTCATGCTGGGCACCATGTCCTTCAACAGGCTCAGCCATTTCCCGCTCATAGCATGCTCGTAAAGCGAGAAGCCGGTAAGATTGCTGGTCGGCCTTGCCAGATCGACGACGAGGCCTGTCCCGACCGGATCCGAGAGCCCGACAAAGATGATCGGAATGACCTGCGTTGCAGCCCGCAGCGCCCGAGTCGTCGCCGTGCTGGTCGCAAACAGCACGTCGGGTCCGGTGGCAACAAGTTCGCGAGCTTCACGTTCCTGCCATGTCGGATTGGAGCCCGGCCAGCGCACATCGAGTCGGTAGTTCTGATTGGCGATCCAGCCGAGGTCGGCGAGACCCTGCTGAAAGGCATTGACGCGCATCTGAGCGCCGCCATCGCCCACCAAGTTGCCAGTCAGCACGCCGACCGACGGCATCGGCCGCGGTGCCCCGTCCTGAGCGTGCGCGAAAACCGGACAAGCGACTGCAGCCCCGACCAAGGCCATGAACTCACGACGCTTCATTGCCCGTCCGCTATCCCCCGAATGTCCCGCACCCTTCGCTTGACGCGATTGCTGAAGGAAACGGGGTTGGCGGCCGGAGGGTTTGATCAAGATCAAGGTCGCTGAGCTTGGGTTCGGTCGTGATTCGGCTTGGTCTGGAGTGACCACCGTCAGGTGCGGTCAACTGGCTGACCGAGCGCTTGCTCATGTCCATTCGCGGACAGCAGGATCCGACGGTCGTGAATCAGGCTCTGAAGACGATGCGCAGCGACATTCAATGTCGTGACATCGAGCGCATTCTCGTCTCCTGCAGCGGCCTTGGCGCGCTGGCCCTGGAGCACCCGGTCGATCTCGACCTCGATATCGGACAGTTCGGCCTCCGCCTCCGTCTTGCGTATCCGCGCGCCCAGCGCATACAGCAAGTCCAGGCCCCGTTCGTCCTTAGAGGGATCACGCACCTGAAGGAATTTCCAAGCCGCCGCCAATATAGAGATGAAGCCGCCGAAAATCATGGGCGCGAGGAAGATCGCGTTTCCCCATTCGTCTAGAAAGCTCTGCTGCGTTCCGTTGTAGAATGCTGCGGCGCCAGGATGAACCGGGAGGAAGGCGTCCGAATCCGTGCTCGGCGCGGTCATTTGCGAGAGGATTGGCAATTCACCCAGCAGATCCCTGCGCGCCTTCATCAGCGCGTCGGCCAGGCTGCCCGCCACCTCTGCGCTGAGCTGCTTTTGCGCGACCACATAGAACGACACCCGCAGCGTGGTGAGATCCTCGCTCGGGACAGGCGGCGAACCGCGCAGCGTGCCCTTCGGGACATCGAAGCTTTCATAGGCGCGCTGCTTTTCCGCGATGGCACCAGCCGCCTCGACGGGAAGGAGGACCGGTGCGGTCTTCGGCGTTTGCAGAAAGAGGCCGCGCAAGAGGGCAAGATACTTTTCCGCAAGGGGAACGACGATCAGAATCGCCCGTACCTCCTTGGCATCGAGTGCCCGCCGCGCGTCTGCTGGTTGGAGATTGCGGAATGTCACGTTGGCGCGTCCAAGGCCGTATTCGTCGCTGAGGACGTCGACGATCTTGCGATTCATCTCGCCGCCGATCACGCCGACGCTGGTGCGCTTCAGACCAGCGATTTCGGTAATGGAGGAGCCCGGCGGCGCAACCAGCAGGACAACGGCGTGAGCGAGAACCACGATGGCCTGCGCCTGCGATAGGTCGCCGACGTCGCCGCGGACGACAGCAAGCTCGACCTTTTCCGCCGCAAACTGCTCGGCAGCATCAACCGCGTTGGTGGATTCCACCAACTTGAGCCGGACCGGGGCGTTCACGACGGCAAGCCGGCTCGCCAGCGCCGAGACCAGACGCGCCGCCTCACCGTCCAGCGATCCGACGGCGATGGTCAGCGTCGTAGGGCGAGAATACCACCGGTAGCCGAACAGGCCAGCTCCAAGCACGAGCACAACAGCGCTGGCGACAATGATGGAACGAAGCCAGATCTGCATTTTTGCGGGGACCATGTGGCGCTCATAGTGAATATACGCTCGGTGGTCGGACTGGCTCATGAGGCCAGACCGGCTCAACTGAGGCGCATCGCTGAACCGAAGTGCGATTCAAACCAAAGCGAAGCCGGTCAGTGCCCGCTCAGCACCAGCGTCTTGATCGGCAGCAGCAGCGCCTGAATTCGCAACAGCATGGCGTGCACGAGCCCGACGCCATCGACGACATGCAGAGCGACGGCCCGAGCCGTGCCCGTCTCCTTCGCAGAGATCTCCTCGTGATTGCTGGTATAGGCATTGACGATGCAGCTACTGCCCGGCGTCACGCCTTCAAGTCCGCCCTTGTACAGCGGCTCTAGGAAGGCGAGGATCGAACCCGGCTTGCGTGCATTCTGAGCTTCAATCAATTCCTGGCCAGCCTGGACCTGGCCGGCGGCGATGTAATCCTGCACATCGGTGACAATGAGCGGAATGATGACCCATGGCTTGGAGATGCAGGTCGCTTCTGCGACCATCCCTACCTTCACCACCCCCGCTTCAATCTGTCCAAACCCGGCCTGCAGCCTACCCCTACCGGCATCCGCCGGTATCAACACGCCGGCTGGTCGCATGATCTGGGCAACGAGATCGCCAGTCCGAACGAGGAACTGTTCGACCCGTCCGTCGACGCCGGCGCGAACAAAGGTCTTGTCGAGATCGACCTGCGCTTCAGCCAACGCCGCCTGGCCGCTCGCTTTTTCAGCCGGCAACAGCGTTGAAAGCCGCAACATCGCCGACGTTTTGGACGCGGTGGCCGAGTCCACACCAGCCTGCCGCTGGTTGACCACGACCTGTAGTTTCTCGATATCACGTTGCGGGACGATACCGGGATTGCGGCGCTGCAGCTCCGTCTTGACGTCCAGCTCGTCCTTGGCCTGCTGAAGGCTGGCCTTGGCTTCCTGGATCTGCGCTTCGGCCTTGACCACGTCGTTTTCGGCGCTTGTCATCGCGGCGTCGACCTCGGCGATCTTGCGCGTGGCCGTCTCCAAGGCGGCCTTCTGCTTCGAACTGTCCAACCTGAACAGCACATCGCCTTTCTTCACTGCCTCGCTGTAGCCGACATTGACTTCCGCGACGCGGCCGGAGCCTTCAGGAAGGATGGGGACCGTCCGAAAATAGAGCGCGGCCGAGGTCGTTGACGGGTGAAAGTAGAAGATCATCGTGATCAGCGAAATCGTCAGCATCAGGCAGCCGGTGATGCCCCATCGCAATTCATACCAGATGGAAAAGAAGGTGATCTCCTTGCCGAAACGTTTGCCCTGGGCATAGCGGCGGTAGAGGTAGTCCGGCAGGATGGTCAGGAGGGAGCAGAACATGAGCTCAAACATGGCTGTGTTCCTTTCCCTTGACGATCGGCTTTTCAACCGGCGGCAAGTCAGGGAGTTCGGGCTCGCGACCCTCGCCGGGCGCGGCATCGGCGATCCTCTCGACAGAGCCTGCGATACTCCGCAGCGGCGTGCCGAAATCCGGCAAGTCGATCATCGCGAGCAGAAGGCCGGCCACCCAGAAAATGTGCATATGCGTAAAGAGCGAGATGATGCCCAGCACGGCCACGATCTCGAACTGAAGCTTCTGCGACTTGTGGGCCATTCGTTCCGGCAGGCTGTGCAGCTTCCAATAGAGCGTGCCAACCCAGAGTACGGTGCCGATCAGGAAGATCCCCATCACCACCATCAGCACGTCCGTGCCGCTTCCAGGCGCGACGTAGAACGGCAGATGATGCGGGGCCATCGGATGAAGTTGCTCGCTCAATGGTCGCCTCCACAGAAGGGATCAGGGCGGTCTGCGCGCCGGCTCGTTACCGTGGCCGCGCAGGTGAGAAAATTGCTTGATATGAATCAAAGGTCCGAACGGCGCGAAACTTAGCTTAGCCCTGACTCCGATCCCACAGCAAGCCAGGAACGCACCAATCATGCCCGGCATCGATGAGCTCATTCCCAACGCACTGCAAATTCGCAAGGAAGCTGCGCTCGAGGAAGCCAGAAAGGCCGAGGAATATGTTCGCCTCGCCGCCGCGGCCGAAGCCGAGAAACGCGCTCTGATCGAACGGCTGAGCAAACCGTCCGGCAAATCCGAGGAAGAGAAAATCAAGCTCGCCTCGACCATCATCCAGCGCGCGGTTCGCAACGGGCTGACCGAAGTGCAGGTCTATCGCTTCCCGAATACACTGTGCACGGACAAGGGCCGTGCGATCAACCAGATGGAGGCGGGCTGGGAGAAAACGCTGACGGGAATTCCAAAAGAGATCTTCGAACTCTGGACCGAATACCTCAAGCCGCGCGGCTATCGCATCGGCTACCAGGTCGTCGACTTTCCTGACGGCGTCCCCGGCGACATCGGGGTCATCATTTCCTGGGGCGACTGATCACGTTTCGGCCGAGTTAAGAGAAGGCGGAGCGGCATGGCAAAGGACGAAGCCTCAGAGCGGATGAAGCGCAAGGACTACGAGAAGGAGCTCGAAAAGCTCCAGATCGAGCTTTGCCACCTCCAGGATTATGTAAAGGAGAACAAGCTTCGGGTCATCGTCCTGTTCGAAGGCCGCGACGCGGCCGGCAAGGGCGGCACGATCAAGGCGATCACCGAAAAGGTCAGCCCGCGCGTATTCCGGGTGGTGGCGCTTCCGGCGCCATCGGATCGCGAAAAGACGCAGCTTTTCTTCCAGCGCTACATGAAGCAGTTTCCGGCCGGCGGCGAGATCGTGATCTTCGACCGGAGCTGGTACAATCGCGCCGGCGTCGAATATGTCATGGGATTCTGCTCGCCCGCCGAGCACGATCGTTTCCTGTCGCTCTGCCCGCAGGTGGAAAAGTACGCCATCGACGGCGGCATCATCCTGATCAAGATCTGGCTCGAGGTCGGGATGGACGAGCAGGAGCGCCGCTTCAACGCCCGCATCGACGATCCGGTGCGGCAATGGAAGTTGAGCCCGATGGACCTCGAATCCTTCAAACGCTGGTATGATTATTCGCGCGCGCGTGACCTGATGCTCAAGAAGACGAGCACGAAGGACGCGCCTTGGTACATCATTCGCTCCGACGACAAGCGGCGGGCGCGGCTGAACTGTATCGCGCACATCCTGGAGGCTATCCCGCACAAGCGGATCAAGAAGGACAAGGTGAAGCTGCCGAAGCGCTCCGACAAGGGGCGCTACAATGACCAGGCCGGCCTGCGCGGAATGAACTTCGTCGCCGAACGCTATTGACGAGGTGATCGGCCGCACGGCCAGCGCGGTCCGATCGCTGATCGGTCAGATCGATGCTGCCGACGGACTTCGCTGGGCCCGTCAGCAGCGCATTCTTTCAATACGGGTACTGGTTGGGACAGACCCAGTTGCCGTACGTGTCCTGATAGCAACCGTTGTTGTAGTTGTTGTTGTAGTATCCGTAGGCGCCCGCAGCGGCCGCACCGACGGCAGCAGCACCGTAAGCCGCGCCTCGATAGCCATATCGCGGATAGCCTCCAGGATAACCGGCGACGGGGCGGCCGGGACGGCCCGCAACGGGGTAACCAGGACGACCCGGACGACCGGCGATCGGATGGCTCGGCCGCGGACCTCCTGCGTAATGGCGTCCGCCTCCACCATGGATCCGCCCCGCGTGAACGGCGCCGCCACGATAGCCACCGCCATGAAAACCTCCGGCGCGCATGCCCCCTCCACCTCCGCGATAGCCACCACCGCCACCTCCGCGGCGGGCATAGGCATCATCGGGAATAAGCGTGGCCGTGAGAAGAACGACGGCCGCAACAAGAGCTAAGAGATAACGAAGCATGGCGTGTCCTCCCTCGATATGGGTGCCGTGATCCGCTTCGACGATGCCTCGCGAACCGCGGTTGGCACCCGACCTGGCGCTGATTTGCGGCCGCTTCCCCGACTTACGTGCATGAGAAAAGCAGCCGCCATTCAAGCTAGAGCGCCGCGACCGCCGAAGCGGCGCGACTGCCGCTCTACCGCTTCAAAGCTATCGTCACGCCCCCCACAGCGGCTGACAGCTCCGCACCGACCTTCGGCCCGCTAAGCTGCAGAATCACGCCGTTGCCGTTCTGTAGCTGAACGGCACCTGCGCCGGCAGCGATGGCACCGCCCGCACCGCCGACAGCGTAGGAGCCTTCGAGCGACTCCGGCCCCCTCAGGTTGAGGGCACGACCGACCAGCTTGGTGGTCGAAGCGCCGATCGTGAAGCCGACGCTCATGCCGGAGACGGTGAACGGGTATTTGTGGCCGCGATACAGCAGAACGCCCTCGCCCCCACCGACGCCAACGATGAAGCCACCCTTGGTGAAGACAACGGCAACTTGGCCGGTCTCTGCCCGCGATGGCGTGCTGAATCCGGCGACGCCTGCCAGCGAGGCGACCAGGGCGGCATAAATAGCGACTTTTCTCATGACTTTTCTTTCCTCTGGTTGTGACGCCGAGCTATTGAGCCAGGATCATTGCGAAGTAGCCGAACACGGTGAGCAGAATGCCTGATACCGCGTAGCCGACCGGGAAGCCGATCCAGGGCACGGAGCTCTGGATTTCCACCGCGGCCTCACGGCACGGCCCGGAGTGAGACCGCGCACCGGCGACGCCGCCCATCAGCACGGCCGGGTTGATCTTGAACACGTGGAAGCCGATCGCCCAGACGATGAACGGCGGAATCGTGCAGGCAATGAAGCCTGCGACGAAGATCTTCAACGCGACCGCACCCGTGAGCTGCGCTAACAACCCGGCGCCGGCATTGATGCCGACGATGGCGACGAAGACCACGAGACCGAGATCCTCCAGCACATTGCGTGCCGCGTTCGGCGTATTGCCGAAGAAGCGCAGCCGGGAAACCAGCGACGAGACGATCACGCCCGACAGCAACAGACCGCCGGCGTTGCCGAGGCCGATCTTGGCACCAAAGGCCGGGAATTCGATCATGCCGATCAGGAAACCGATGATCATGCCGGCGGCGAGCGTCAACAGATCGGTCGAGGTGTTGGTCCGCGCAATGCGTCCCCACATCTCGCCGAGCTCGTTGACGGCCGACTTGATACCGACCACCGAGACGATGTCCATCCGCTGCAACTCGGTCTTGAGACCGGCCGGAATCTGCACGCCGCCACGTTCGACCTTGGTGACCTGCAACTGACCGGCAATGGCCGTCTCGCGGAAGGATTCAAAGGTCCGTCCGGCCATCTCCTTGTTGGTGACAAGGATGTCCGCCTGATCCATGGGAATGCCGAGCGCCTTGGCGTCGGCGACTTCCGGCCCGATCAGGCCCATCTTGTCGGTCAGATGTTCGGTCGAGCCGCCGAGCGCGACGACGTCGCCCTTTTGCAGAACGAGTTCGGGGTCGGCACCCAGCGGTTCTCCTCGGCGCGCCACGTTGACGATGCGGTATTCGGGATTCATCGTCCGGAATTTGGCAATGCTCATGCCGACCTGGGCCGGATTGTCGAGCCGGTAGGCACGGAGGCCGAACTGCCGGTAACCGGTCAGGCCGCCACCCTCGAGGTCCTTGACGCCAAACTCCTGCTCGTACTGCTTGGCTGCCGCCTTGGCGTCGACGCCCCACCAGCGCGGCAGGTACTTGCAGATCAGGATGATGCCCACGGTGCCCCAGATGTAGGTGATGCCGTAGGACAGCGCGATCATGCCAGACGCATCCTCGGGCTTCATGCCTTCAGGGAGCTTCACCACACCCGAGGTGATAGCCTGCTCGGCCGAACCGATCGCGGCAGACATGGTCTGAGATCCCGCCAGCATGCCGCCGGCAGCACCAATTGGCAGCGCAAACAGCTTGGCGCAAATCACGACCAGCGCAAGTCCGACAACACTGGACACGAGCGCAAGGATGCAGAACTTGAGGCCGTCGCCTTTCAGGCTGTTGATGAAAGAGGGCCCGACACGAAGGCCAACCCCATACATGAACAGGTAATAGAAGAGGCTCTTGGCAAAGTTGTTCAACTCGAGCTTCACGCCATAGATCGACGCCCACACAGATAGGCCAGCGCCCACCACGATGGCGCCGGCGACCATGCCGAGGCCGTAGCCCTTGATGCTGGCCCGGCCGATCCAGACGGCGAGGCCAACGACGAAGAACAGCAACAGAAACGGGTTCTGCTGCAAGAACGTGAAAAAGCTCTGCATGTCCGTCCCCTTTTATTACGATGCAGCCTTCAGCTTCGGCGCGGCGCCGGGCTTGGGCCGGCCAATCTTCGCCAGGGCTTCGGCACGTACGAGCTTCAACCCTTCCTTGGCGTCGTAGCCGTGGATTTCCTTCACATCGAGCTTGCGCATGAAGTCGATGGTTTCCTGGGTGATGACCTGCCCCGGCACCATGATCGGGAAGCCCGGCGGATACGGGATCACGAAACTGGCAGAGACGAGGTCGGGACCGGCCTTGAGGCGACGGTCGATCTCGGCATCGCCGAGCCGGATATATTCGCATCCCGCCGCATCATAGGCCGAGTAGAAGCCGCTACGGATGTCGCCCTCGTTGGTCTTGGTGCCGGCATCGCCACGGAAACTGTCGTGGAAATGGGAGAAGTTCGGCAGGTCGGGCACATCAGTCATCAGGCTCTTGACCCGTGCATCGAAGGTCTTCTTCGCATTGGCGCCGCCCTGAACCAGTCCGCGATCCACCTCGCCCGCAATCTCGGCCAGCACCCTCACCAGATGGGCGACGTCGCTGCGGGTGTTGTTGATGTTGGATTGGAACAACACCGAGTTGCGCGAGGTCTTGTTGATCTGGATGTTGTAGTCGTTGGCTAGAATCCCCTTGAATTGCGTACCGTCATAGCCGGCGGTACCGCACACCAGCGTCATGCGGGTCGGATCCAGGCAGAACTCGTCGTCGTCCAGGCTCTTCACGACGTTTGCCCAGTTCGTGCCGGCGGCCAGATAATCGGTAAAGCCGCTCTGGCGGTATTGCGCCGGCACCATGGCGTCCGCACCGAGAATCCGGAAGTATTTGGAGATCAGCGGATTGTTGTTGACCGCCTTGCGGATCGCGAACGCGATTTCGATCGCGTTGGCGACGAGACCGTATCCTTCAAGCTCCATCTGGCGCCGCGAGACGTCGAGGCTGGCAATGAGCTGCTGGTTCGGGCTGGTCGATGCGTGCGTAAACACCGCCTCCTTGAACTGTTGCTCGACGGTATGGAATTCGACGTCCTTGACGGACAACATCGAGCCCTGCCGGATCGCCGACATCGACTTATGGGTCGAGTTGGTCTGGTAGACCCGCAAGCGGATCTGCCGCGGATCGGGAACCAGTCGGGTCTTGAGCAGCACCGCGTCCGACGGAGTCTTGCCGAGCTCGGCCTGCTGCTTCTCGTAAGCTGCGACCGATTTCGGGTCGTGCATCCAGGTCTCGATCTCGTTCGCGGCGCCCATCGCGGTGCGCCGGCGCAGGAACGGCGAGAAGCGCGCGAAGCCGAACCAGGCTTCGTCCCACAGGAAGATGAGATCGGGCTTGATCGCGAGGCATTCCTCCATCACCCGCCGGGTGTTGTAGATATGGCCGTCAAAGGTGCAGTTGGTCAGGTCCAGCATCTTGACGCGGTCCAGCCGGCCATCGGCCCTCGCATTCAGCAGGGCCTGCTTGATGGTCTGCAGCGGCACCGCGCCGTACATCGAATACTCCGTCATCGGGAACGCTTCGACGTAGATCGGCTGGGCGCCGGCCAAAACCATGCCGTAGTGGTGCGACTTGTGGCAGTTTCGATCGACGATCGCGATGTCGCCTGGCCCGAGCAGCGCCTGCACCGCCATCTTGTTGGACGTCGAGGTGCCATTGGTCACGAAGAACACGCGATCCGCGCCGAGCGCGCGGGCTGCCTTGTCCTGCGCTTTCTTGATGGTGCCGGTCGGCTCCAGCAGGCTATCGAGGCCGCCAGTGGTCGCGCTGCTCTCGGCCAGGAACAGGTTCAAGCCATAGAATTCGCCCATATCGCGGATCCAGTCCGACCTGAACACAGACTTGCCGCGCGCGATTGGCAGCGCATGGAACGTTCCGATCGGGCGTTGCGCATATTTCTTGAGATTGTCGAAAAACGGAGTGTCGAAGCGATCCTGGATACCCTCGAGGATGGAGAGATGGAGCTCGAGGAGCTCTTCGATCGAGTAAAATATCCGCCGAACCACATTGGCTTCGGGGTTCCCAGCCATTGCCTCCACGTCGCGATTCGACATCAGATAGATGTCGAGCTCGGGACGTACCCGCTTGATGACGTGCGCTAGCCGGAGCGCGGACGCGTCCGCCTCGTCATTGATACCCGCGGCGGCGGTCATGGTGCGGAGTATCGGCGCATCGTGACGCGAGCGCAGGCCGAACCCTTCGTTGATGACGACGGCGGCGATATTGGGGTTGAGCATTGTCGCGCAGAAGGCGTCTTCGAGGCTGCCGACGATCACTGGCTCATAGACGAAAGAATCGACCGGGCGCCGCAGCTTGCGCCATTCGCTGGCGAGAGCCGGCCACTTCTCGGAGGAGACGCCGGTGACGACCAGCGTTTCGAAATAGGGCCGTCGGGCTGCATGTGAGCCGAAAGTCGAGGACACAAGCTCGGGCGCATCGCCACTGCCGTCGTCCTTGGGATCCCAATCGCCGGCATGCTGGCGGAAGGATCTTGTCATCAGGGCCTGTGTAATCCGCGTCGCAAGACCAAGTGAACCCGCCGCATCCCCGGCCGTTGCCGCTTCCCGCAAGGCCGCCATCAATTGCAGGCCGGGATAACCGTGAAACTCCTCTATGACGGAGAGATCAGCCAGCGCCGCGTCATATTTCGCGCGATCGCCGCCGCGTGCCCACGTCTTGGCTGCCTCGACCAGGTCGCGCCAGTCGTCCGCCCGTCCGCCGGGCCCGGAAATGAACTGATCGATGCGCTTTTCTGCAGCCTTGGCGTCCTTGGACATGTCTCTCTCCAGATCAGTTTGCGACGTCTCCGCCGGGATCGTGATGCCCGCTCACCTCGGTCTATTGATCCAAGTCAACGGACGCGCATCTTGAAGAAGGAGCGATGCACCTCGCGATGCAATATCGCCAGAAGTGGCTGGCCGCGGCCGACTTCAGGCGGGAGATCGGATCAGAGCTGGCTGGGCAACAGCGATATCGGATCAGACGATTGCTTGTTCTCACCGAGCACGCTGTCGACCGAGCGAAGCCAAGCCGCACTGTCGGTCTTTTCCGCCAATCCCTCGGCCCGCAGCAGATCGCGCAATTGTGCGTGCGCGCCGACGATGCAGAAGGCGATATGCGCCGAGGCGAGTTTGTCGTAAAGGTCGTGCAACATGCGCGCCCCGGCCAGATCGATATAGGGTGACGCGGAGAGATCGCAGACCACCAGCCTGACATCGGCTGACTTCAGCAAGACGTCCGAAACTGTTTCCAGGATGGTTTCGGCATTGATGTAAAGCAGTGAGGCTTCCGGTCGAAAGGCGATGATGCCGACCAATGGCTCGACGCCTTCGTGCCTCGCATCGTCGGAGTAACGGCCGGTACCCGGAAGCTGGCCGAGGAAAGCGACATTCGGACGTGAGGCCCGCGCCAGGAGCAGGACAATCGAGGCAACCGCCGCCAGCAGGACGCCTTGCAAGATCCCCAGGAGCAACACGGATACGAGGGCAATTGTCGCAGCGTAAAAGTCGATGCGGCTGACTTGCCACATCCGCAACAGCGCGCGGATATCCACCAGCCTGTAGACGGCGGCAAAGACGATCGCCGCAAGCACCGCCTTGGGCAGATTCGTCAGGGCTCCCGTGAAGAACAGCAGGCACAGCGCCAGCGTCACCGAACAGATCATCAGCGCCAGTGGCGTCCGCGCCCCTGCATTGTCGTTGACCGCAGATTGCGACAGCCCGCCGGCCACGGGATAGCCGTGGCCAAGTGCGGCGACGAGGTTCGCCGCGCCGAGCCCCAAAAACTCCTGCCGGACATCAAGGGCATAGCCATGCTTGGCAGCAAAGCTGCGCGCGGCGGACACACCTTCGATATAGGCCAACAGCACGCATCCCGCGGCCAAGGGGAAGAGCTCGTCGGGCTCCAACAGACCAAAGCTGGGTAACCCCAACGCCGGCAAACCCTCCGGAATTTTGCCAGTCACCGGCACGCCCAGCGACGGAAAGCCGAGCAGTGTCGCCAGCATGATCGATAGCGCCATGATCGTGAGCCCGACCGGCCGTCCCGGCAGCCGCCGCTCTCCCACGAGGAGGGACAAGAGCGCGATGGCTCCGATCGCGAGAACCAGCCAATTGATGCCGCCGAACTGTCCGGCGAGCTTGATGGCGCGATCGAAGAAATTGTGACCGCCTCCGGGGACGCCGAACAGGCTCGGCAACTGGCTCATCATGATCGTGAGCCCCGCGCCGGCCTTGAAGCCGACCAGGATACTGTCGCTCACCAGGCGGACGAGAACGCTGAGCTTGAACAACCAGGCAATCAGACAAAGCAGCGCTACTGCGCAGGCGGCCAGGCTCGCGATCTCGGCATATTTGGCCGCGTCTCCGCCGGCCAGTGCTCCGACAGTAGCCGCAATCATCAGTGAGATCGCGGAAGTCGGACCGATTGCAAGCTGGCGCGACGACCCCAGCAGCGCGTAGCCGATGCCGCCGAGCATGTAGCCGTAGATGCCGATTTGGGGCGGCAGGCCCGCCAGCGTGGCATAGGCTAGCGACACCGGAATGGCGTAAGCCGCAAGCGTGATGCCGGCAATGGCGTCCGAACGCAGCCAGGCGCGGTGATACTGCGCCAGCCAGGTTGCGGGCGGAAACAGGAAGAGCCAGCGCCATTTCCGCCCGGAAGACATCAGAGCCTGCCCTCCTCGCTTGAGGCTTCGCAGAGCAACAGCACGACCAGCAGTGCGATCACGGGGAGACCGAGCGCCAGATTCGGGATCTGCTTCGTCGCGAACGCGCCCACAGCCGCTCCGAGGCCGAACGTGACGCACAAGTTGGCGAAAATGCCGGGGGGACGGAGCGACCCATTACCGGAGGCCGCAGTGAACAGGCCTTCAATCGCCTGCCGCATGTTACCCGTGATCATGACGGAGCTGTAGACCACGCCTTCGACCCTCGTGAAGACGGCGCTCTGCACGGCGGCGACGAAGGAAATGCCAAGCGTTCCCGCAAGATCCGGCAAGCGATTGTGCAGGACGGCGATAGCGACCAGTAGGAGGATTTCGACCAGCGTGCTGATCGCGCTAGCGCGCTTTCCGGTTACGCGACGCAGCCATGACGCGACGACGATACCGACCGCGAACGCAAGGATCGGTGGGACGAAGTGGAGCGCTTTCGTCCAGTCGCCGATCGAGCCATAGACCCACAGCAGCACAAGATTTGCCGTCTGGGCATTGGCCATCACGCCGTGGATGATCCACGTATAGGCGTCGAGATAGCCGCCCGCGAAGGCCAGCAGCAGCGCGACTCGCACCGTTTCGTCGCGGCGTATCGACGAAGCAACGGCGGTATCCATCGTGCTCATGTCCCCACGTCAAATCCTCCGGCTCAACAGGGAGCGGCTTAACCCGGGCAGGGGTTGATCTGAATCAAGCATCGCCGGATTTGACGAACCAGATTTAGCGCAATCGCTGGAGGGCACGCGCAATGAGCACGGTCAGATGGATCATCTCCGCCGCCCCGGAAATCTTTCTGCTGCTGTCGGTCGCGCTCGGCACCATTCTTGGGCGCGTCAGAATCCGCGGTTTTTCGATCGGCACCACGGCCTGCACGCTCATCGTTGCCGTCCTGATCGGGCAGCTCGGCACCTTCACGTTTCCGTCCTTGCTCAGGGTCATCCTCTTCAGCCTGTTCGTGTTCACGATCGGCTACCGATCGGGACCCGAGTTCTTTGCCTCGCTGAGCATCCGGACTCTGGCTCAGGTCGCCCTCGCGCTCGTGCTTGGTGGCACCGGCCTCGTCATCGTTCTCATATTTGCCCATGTATTCGCGCTCGGTCCCGGCACCGCTTCCGGTCTTGCTGCGGGAGCCCTGACACAGTCGTCAGTCATCGGCACCGCGTCTGGCGCACTAGCCCAGCTCGGACTGCCCAAAGAGTTGCTGCAGCAGCAGGACGCCAATATCGCGGCCGGCTACGCCGTCACCTACGTGCTCGGCTATATCCTCACGCTCCTGTACGTGCCGTTCGTCGCGCCGAAATTGATGCGGATCGATCTGAAAGCGGAAGCTGCAAAGCTCGAGGCGGAGCTTTCGGGCGGCAACCCGCCACAAACTGAGAATCTGCATTATCGAAAATTCCAGGCCCGCGCGTACCGGGTATCGACCGCGGCCGGCCGAACCGTCGGCGCCGTCGAAGACGAGATCGGCAGCCGGAGCGTGATCGAGCGGATCGTACGGCGGGGAGCTGACGTCGAGCCGCATCGCGACACGGTGCTTGAAGCGAGCGACGACGTCGTCATCGCGGGTCGCACGGCGGCCATAGTCGCAGCAAAGCCGATTGTTGGCACTGAAATCGACGCCGATGAGATCCTGAAGGCTCTTCCGGGCAATGTGGTCGACGTCCTCGTTGACAATCGCAAGCTCCACGGCCGCTCCGTCAAGGACATGGCCGACCGCGTCGGCGACGCCGCGCGCGGCGTGTTCCTGCGCACCTTGACGCGGATGGGACGCGAGGTCCCCCTGAGCGCCGATACCCGCGTCTATGTCGGTGACGTCATGACCTTGGTCGGCAGCACCCGCAACATCGAGCGCGCCGCCTCGCAGGTTGGACAGATTCTGAGCTCCGAGGACCGCACCGACATCGCATTTCTTGCCGCGGGTATTGCCGTAGGTCTGCTTGCCGGTCTCGCGAGCGTCAAGATCGGGTCTGTGCCCCTGACGTTGGGAGGTGGCGGCGGCGCCCTGATTGCGGGGCTCTTCTGCGGCTGGCTGCGGTCGCGGCGGCCGACCATGGGCGCAATGCCGCCTGCAGCGCAGCAGACGCTGAGCGATCTCGGCCTTGGCGGCTTCATCGCCGCGATCGGGCTCGGCAACGGCCACGCGGCCTGGGTCGCGATCCAGTCACACGGCATGCTGCTTGTCGGCATGGGCTTGGTCGTCACACTGGTGCCGCTGATCGTGACGACCCTGTTTGCCCATCGCGTGCTCCGCATGAACCCGGTCATCATCTGCGGAGCGCTGGCCGGCGCCATGACGGTCGATGCCGCCGTGACCGGCGCCTGCGAAGTTGCAGAAAGCCAGACGCCGGTACTCGGCGTCGCCGTGCCCTATGCTGTCGGAAATGTTGTGTTGACCGTGCTTGGCCCGATCATCGTAGCCAGCACTTTCGCCGGTTGAGGAGGCTTGTTTGAAGCTCCGCTATCCTTCGATCGCATGGTGCCTAGCGGCAGCGTTGAGCATCCTGGCCTCCTCTCTGGCTCCCGGGCGCGCCGACGACAACATCCGAATCCAGGAGGAGGTATGGGCCCTGCCGTTGCCGCTGCCGATGTTCGCCTATGTGGTGCGGCCTGTCGGCGACGGCCCCTTCCCGCTGGCGATCATGAACCATGGCGTCTCGCTCAAACCGGTTGACCGCAGCTTCTTCCCGCTGGTGGAGTTCCGTGACGCCGCGAAGTGGTTTGCCAAGCGCGGCTATTTCGTCGTAGCGCCGGTCGGCACCGGCTACGGCGCGGCCGCCATCGACATCCCCGAGCACGGTCTTTACGGCCCCTTCTTCTCCAAGGTCGGAAACTGCAGCAATCCGAACTTCCACGATGCCGGACGTGCGGTGGCGCAGGTCGATCTCTGGATCATCGACTACATGGTGGCCGAGAAGCGAGTTCTGCCAACGGACGTCGTGGTGATCGGCCAGTCCGCCGGCGGCTGGGCCTCCATTGCGCTCTCGGGCGCAAACCCGCCGCAGGTCAAGGCAATCATCACCTTCGCGGCTGGACGCGGCGGCCGCGTCGACGGCAAGCCGAATAACAATTGCGCGCCGGACAAGCTCGTCGAAGCGACTGCCGATTTCGGCCGGACGTCGCGGGTGCCAATGCTGTGGTTCTATATCGAGAACGACACGTTCTTCGGCCCTGCCCTGTCGAAGCGCATGCATGAGGCCTTCACCCGGGCCGGCGGCAGGGCCGAATATCATCTGATGCCGCCCTTCGGCAGCGAAGGACATTTCTTCATCGGCTCGCCTGACGCGATCCCGATGTGGTCGCCGCTCGTTGAAAGATTCCTTGACGCGCAGAAATAGCCACAGAGGTTGGCGTGGAGGCAGAACATGATTGACGCAACTTCAGTGTTTTCGCCTGGGCGTGCGCTGGTCTGCGTGTTGATATTGTTCGCCGCGGCCCTTGCCGGACCAGCTTCGGCGCAGAATAAAGCCGCGCCAAAGCCGGCTCCAGAGGCAAAGTCCGCCGAAATCGCACCTCGCGGGCAGCGCGAAGCCAAGGACATCACCTATGGCGACTGGAAAAAGCTTTGCGTGAAGCCTGGAGGAACGCCGACGCTATGCCGGACCTCAATCACGGGGCGGTTTGCTACGGGCCAGATGGCAATCCGCGTGGACCTGATCGAGCGTGACGGCGATCCCATTGCGCGCCTGCAAGTGTTTGTTCCCGTCGGCATGTATCTGCAGCGGCCTGCCAAACTGACGATCGATGGGGCCAACGTCCAGTCATTGCCCTACACTTGGTGCCTGACCAATGCCTGCATTGCCGCCGACGCCGCGCATCCCAAGTTCATCAACGACATGGAAGCCGGCAAGACTTTGGTGCTCGAGGTCACCGACTCCAACCTTCTGTCTCTGACGACGTCGTTGCCCCTGGCACAGTTCGGCCCGGCTCACAAAGGCGCGCCCGCCCAGACCCTGGAGCAGGATATCGAGGAGTGAGCACGCGAAAACGATCAGGCGCTCTTGGCGCAGGCGCGTTCAACCGTTTCGATAAGCTGACTGGCGGCGAAGGGCTTGCTCAAGTAAGCAGCGCAGCCGGACTCGATCGCCGCCGCCTGGTTTGTCTGGCTATCATTTCCCGTGATGTAGATGACAGGCACCGTAGCGCCGTCACTTGCCAGCTTGCGCCGCAGGGCGATGCCCGACTCGCCGTTCAGATTGATGTCCAGCACGAGGCAGCACGCGTCTTCGATACGCCCGTGACGAAGCAGTGCACCGGCGGAGGCGAAAACAACTGCGGTAAAGCCGTGGTTCCGCAGCAACCGCTCCATGCTTCGCCGCATCGATGAATCGTCATCCACGACGTATATTGACCTGCGTGCAAACAATGGGTGAGCTTTCTCGTCTGAGACTCTCCACTCGCCTCGCAACGACGAGGCGCCGCAAATGTTCCCTGCGCAAATCCAGCGGCCAACTAGGCAGTCGTCGCCAAAATCTGTCAATAACATTTCATATTGTCCTATCGTACAGGTCTGATCGCGAGATTAGCGCCAGCCGCCGCAAACAGTCCGACGGTTCACGCCGGCTGCGAGCTCAGAAGTCCGAGCCGCTCGGCGACGGAGACCAGCTCGGCCAAAGACGGCACCTGCATCTTTGTCATCACCTGGTGCCGATGTGCCTTTATGGTGCGCTCGGTGGTTCCAAGCTCGTAAGCGATTTGCTTGTTGATCTTCCCGCGCACGATGAGGTCGAAGACCTGTCGCTCGCGTCGCGTCAGAGATGTCAAACGAGCACGAAACGACTCCAGTTTGCCCTGTTGGCCGCGCACCGCCTCTTGTCGAGCCAGTGCGCGCTCGATCGCGCCGATCAACTCTTCCGAAGATACGGGTTTGGTCAGAAAATCTTCGGCGCCGGCCTTGATCGCGCGAACAGTCGTTGCGGTATCGGCATGCCCCGTCAGGAATACGATCGGCAACGGCGAAGGTCGTTGGGCGAGGCACGCTTGCAACTCAGGGCCGCTCAGGCCCGGAATCTGCACGTCGAGCAGAATGCAGCCCGGATGTTCGGAGCCCGGGGGATCCTCGAGCAGTTGTTGCGCCGAAGCGTAGGTCACAACCTCATAGCCGGCAAGCTTGAGCCGACGCTGGATGGCAGTGCGAAACGATGGGTCGTCGTCGACCACGTAGACGAAGCCAGGCAATGTTTTCCTCCCGACCTGTTCTTGCAAGCAGAACGCCCAACTGCCCGCGCAAGCCTTAGAAGCAATTCAAGGCGCCTCGCACCCCGCGGTCAACATCAACGAAAGCAGCCCGCCCGCAGTGGCACGACCTCAGGCGGAATGTGCGACGTAAGCCTAAGCCGCGCAATCCGACAGATGTTCTGACAGATTTCTCATCCGGCGCACCATCGCCGTCCCTGTACTTTGGTACAATGCACCTACAGACAATGGTTGCAAAGCCTGCTTTTAGCTTAAACAACCTTCGCGGGAAGGGCGATGATCGGCGGCTCCGTATTCCCGGTGATTGAAATAGCTGCGCGCGGTTGTCGCGTCAGCACCAGTTCGGGAGTTGGCCATGCTGGTTCGCAACGCTGCCGACGCTTCCTCGCGGCATCATTCACTCCGCGAGCTTGGCCTGAATACCAGTTCAAATCCGATCATCAGTTTAAACGAATTTACCTATAAAAAAGGCACCGAAATCTACGGTGAGAAAGAGCCCGCCGAATACGTCTACCAGGTCAAATCAGGCGCCGTGCGAAGCTACAAGCTCCTCTCAGACGGGCGCCGTCAGATCGGCGCCTTCCACCTGGTCGGCGACATCTTCGGGCTCGAAAACGGCAGCGAGCATAGATTCACAACGGAAGCGATCGTCGACACGACCGTGCGTCTGGTTAAGCGGCAGAGCCTCGAACTCGTCGCAGAAGGCGATGCCATGGTTGCCCGAAACCTGCTCAGCATGACCACCAACAACCTTCAGCATGCGGAAGACCACATGCTGCTGCTCGGCCGCAAGACCTCGCTGGAGCGGGTTGCGGCCTTCCTGCTCGAGATGGATACGCGGCTAACCGCCGCGGGGATCCTGGCCCTGCCGATGTCGCGGCGCGACATCGCGGACTACCTCGGATTGACCCTGGAGACCGTATCCCGCGCCCTGTCCCGCCTCCACGACCTCGGCATCCTCGGCTTCATCGGCAATACCCAGCGGCAGATCATGCTCCTGGACCGGCATCAGCTCGCAGCCCTTGATGATCTCCAGAATTGAAGCCGGGCGCCGCGATTGCCGAGAGATGTTCAAGGGTCTTGCGCAACACCTCGAACAGGACCGCGGTCGACCAGCCGAACATCAGAATGCCGTTCATGGCAGTCATCGGCCCCGTCAGCCGCCAACCCTGCACTGGCGTGACATCGCCGTAGCCCAGCGTGGTGTAGTTCACGAAGGTGAAATACAGCAACTCGCTCCCCTCGGGCGCCGCACCAACCAGAGCGTACGCCAGCGCCCAGACAAGAACCTCGACCGTGTGTGCAACCATCAAAATGACAGCTATCGCGACCATTACCGCCATCAGGTGAGATCGGGGCCGCATTGTATGCCTCAATCCCGCTCTGCGGGCGATGTCGATCGCTGCGACGGTCACCAGCGCATGAACCATGATGTTGATCACGCTGATGAAAGTGCCGAGCAGAAATTGGACGGCCATCGCGAGCTCCCAGACTGGTGCGGTTTGGTTGGTCAGCACTGCCATCCGGCCCGCGGTACGATGCGGGCGTTTGATGCAGATCAACGTGCCGCGGGCGTGTACGCCCATTGCCCGCACCCCGGCCACCAAGGAGCCCGATCATGACGCTCAGCTTGGCGCTCCGGGGCTACCGTTCATCAGCAGTGCCAGCGTGTGCCTGGCGATCATAATATCCTCGTCGGAGGGCACGACGTAGACCGGGATGCGGCTCGCTGGAGACGATATCAGCCGCGATTGCAGAGCGTTCTCTTGTGCATCGAGCTTGACACCGAGCCATGCGAGCTGCTCCGCCACGCGCGAACGGAGCAATGCGGAGTTGTCGCCGAGCTCTGCCGTGAAGACGAACGCGTCAAGGCCCTGCAACGCAGCTGCGAGCATGCCCGCGTTGAGGCCGATTCGATAAACGAAATGATCGATGGCGAACTTCGCGCTCGCGTCCTTACTTGCTTCGAGCTGACGCCTCTCACCGCGGGCCGCGACTTTCGGATCGATTTGCCCCGCTCGCACTCCCATCGGCAATTCGTCGAGCGCGGTGAAGGCCATTGTGCTCTCTACGCTCAGTCCACCGCTGAGCGCGCACATCGATGCCTCGCTCCCGAGACGCGCGACTATCACCCGTCCCATCGCGATTTCCGGCGCAATCCTGGGCAAGGCCTTCGCAATATATTCGTAAGTGAGACCATGAGAGCCGTAGCGTCGCACGCCCTCGGCATAGAGGTGACGGGGAATGGCACAATCGTCGGCGACCGCGGCACGCGTTCGGTGAAATGCGGTGTCGAAGCAGGCGACCTGCGGTAGCGCCAGGAAATTTGCCAGGATCGAACGGATTGGCGCCAGATTATGCGGTAGATCAAACGGCGCCAACGCGGTCAACCGCTCCAGGCACGCTAGGACTTCGTGATCGATGAGGACCGGCCGGTCATGCTCTGTACAACCGTGAATGACGCGGTGCCCGACTGCAATCGGATTTATATGAAGCTCGTCCCGCAACCAGGTGCCGGTGATGTCCATCGCAGCCGCAACATCCGGCACTGCTTCGACTAGGTAAGCGCGATTGGCCAGCGGACCACCGCCAGCCTTGCTCGCCCGCAGGCGCGGACAGCGCCCGATGCCGTCCATTTGCCCCTTGAGCCGTTGCCGTAGCCTGCCGTCTCCTTCGACAGAGTAGATCTGGAATCGGAGATCAGAGGAGCCGGCATTGATGACAAGAATGGTGTCCATGGCACTCACACCGCAAATGTTGCAGCATGCCGACCCGCGGCATCGACTCCGGCGGTCCGAGCGACGTCAGGGGGCGAGCCAGGCATTTCCACCACCATCTCCGACCGGTCGTCGTATCTTCACCCGAGAGCTTCCATCAAGCTCATGGAGGTCAACGCTCGATTGCCAGCTGTGCGGGCGCAGCACGTTCAGCGCGGATCCAGGCGACTGTCAGCTCCCAGACGACAGACAGAATGATCGGTCCGATGAAGAGGCCGATGATTCCGTGGAAGAGAGTTCCGCCGATCACTCCGATCAGGATGACCAGCGCCGGCGTGGTCAGGCCGCGCCCCATGACAAGCGGTTTCAGGATATTGTCGAGCACCGACACGATCACGAGAAACACCGTCAGCAGGAGCGCGATCGGAAATTCCTTGTCGGTCCAGATCCAGATGATAACCGGCAGGATGACGATCGCCCCGCCGATCTGCACGATCGACAGCAACAGCACGATGAAGGCAAGAAGGCCCGCGCTGGCGATGCCGGCGAGCTTGAAACCTATTCCCGCCAGCAAGGCCTGGATGATGGCAACGCCGATCACGCCTTGAGCCACCGCACGGATCGTGGCTCCCGCCAAGTCCAGAAAATGCTCGCTTTGGTCCGGCACGATGCGCGACAGAAAGCTGCGCCCTGCGGCCACGAGCTGAGGTCCATACGGAAACAGCACGCCGGCCACCGCCACCGACAGCAGAAACTTGACAGTTCCCACACCGGCATTGCCGGCAAACCCAAGCAAAGTGCTCGCAAATGGCTTCAAATAGGGCACGACCGCGCGCAAGAGCGACCGTAGGTTGGTCGTCGCCTGATCCCAGAGATCGAACAGCTGAGGCCCGATGACTGGCCACTCCTTGAGCGACTGCGGCGGCGAAGGCACATGCAATTCACCAGCCGTCACCTGGGCGGCAAGATCGGTGATCCCGTCGACCGCGCCCATGCCCAGCCAGGTCGCCGGTCCGATCACCACAGCCAGGTTGACGAGCGTGAGGATCGTCGCCGCAAGCTTCGGCCGGCCACCGAGAATGTCGCAAAGGCGCCGAAACACCGGGTTCAGCGCAGCAGCAAGCACGACACTCCAGGCCAAAATGGGGATGAATGGACGGACCAGGAGGAGCGCCCAGACGAGCAGCAGCCCCAGCAATCCGAGCCGGATCAGAAGCTGGATGATCTCGTCTCCGGAGAATATCTGACGGAGTGTTTTCACGGACGCGCCTTCAGCCATGCCGCGCATGCTGAGGTGAACTAGCCCCTGCTCTCACGCCGCACGCTTGATCCAGATCAAGCGTCGCGCCTCTTCTGGGGCTGTGGTCCGGTCTAGGGCTGTGGTCCAGAGAGAGTTAGCTCACGCTCGGCCCGAAATACGTTACCGTAGAGACTCGCTATCCATTGCCGGCCTCGAGACGTCACGTTGAGATAACGTATCGCCGGCTGGATCTGGGGAGCTACGTTACTCCAATAGAATTGTGGATATTTGTAAACGATGTCCGCTGGCGTCGCGTAGCCCAGGGTCTTGTTGAGGCCGATCTCCTCGAACTCGTAGAACAGCGCGTTGGACTTCTTCAGATAGTTGGGATCGCCGAGCTGACCGATGAGATCGGCGGCCCGTAACAGCAATCCCTCCTCTTCAATGAGGCTGTCATTCGAAGACATCGTGTAAGGAAACCGGGTATATTCGATCGCCCGAGCGACCCGGTCAGCGTCCACCTGCTCGACGGAATCCAGCCGTTCCAGCACGAACAGCTTCGAGCGATCCACATGATATGGCGCGAGAGCTGCATCGGACGATCCTCGCGGCAGACGAACCGTTTTGCCGGTCACGTCCGCGATGAACAGATCGTCCTCATCACCCTGAACGACGCCGCGGACGTATCCGATGTCGTGGGCAAGGCACGCCAGAATGAAATTCGCATAGTCGTTTGCCGTGGTGGGCCGGAGCAGCGCGCGCCCCGTCAGGATATCGTGCCCGGCAAGGGTCACGAGCAACGTATGCTCGATGTTATGATAGAGAGCATCGCTGTTGCCGATGCACTCCATGGTGAGCTTGGCCGCGAACGGAAGCAGTTCGGTCAGTCCGGCATGGGAGGCACCGAACCGGTCCTTGGTTTCCATCGTCAGAAACGCGCCCAGAGCTTGCGACACCAGTTCCGGAACTGTGATCATCAGGTCTCTCCGCTATGGTATTGTCGACGATGCAGATCAAGCCGTTGCGATTAATGTTCGCGATATTCGCAGGTTCTTCAAGCCCGCCGCGCTCTGCGACCTAAGGACGATCCATCTGGTGCCGCGCCTCGGGCAAGCGGACCCGCGACCGGCCGGAGCCGCTCACGACCTCCAAGCTCGCTCGTTGATTCAAATCAAGGCCAAGCCGGTAACGACCGCAAACATCATGTGCACGGTCGTGCCGCCGGCGTGACGGAATTCTTCTCTCGCCGGTCAGTCGAGATTTAAACCAGTGGAGGATATGATGACGTTCATCAAAGGAGCATTTGCAGCAATTCTTACTGTCGCGACCACCATGATTTCTGTAGCCGGAAGCGAAGCAGCGCCCTTGCCGACCAACGTCGGAGCCATGAGAGCCACGCTCGATAGTGACCTGGTGAAGGTGCGCTACGGAGGCTGGGGTTATCGCGGCGGATGGGCCGGAGGCTACCGCGGAGCGGGATTGGGCTATCGTGGTTTGGGATATCGCGGCGTCGGATATGGCTACAGAGGTTACGGATATAGAGGCTACCGCGGCTGGGGCTCCGGTGCAGTGATCGCGGGCGCTGTGGTCGGCGGCGCGATCGCAAGTTCCGGCTACTATGGTGCATATCCCTCCTACGGCGGCGGATACTCCTCTTACGGCGGAGGATACGGCTATGAATATTGCCCGCCCAGTGCCTACAGCGCCTACGGTAGCTATGGCGGTTATGGCGGTTACTACGCGAGGCGGAGCTACTATTCCGGCTGGTAGATCTGCCTCGGATTCTCCTGAGCACGCGCTCTTGGTGCCCGGGCTCGTCTTCGCGAGCCCTGAAAGCGCCAGCGCCGTCGCGTATACTGCCAATACGTGAACTACCCCACGCATTGCGTCGCAAGACCGGGCGTGGTCTTGGGGGTGCGTCCCGTCGCGCGCGCTGCCGCACGAGAAGCGGTGCGGCCCGGCACTCCGGCCAACCGCGGCGGTCCGGTCGATCGCGCCGGCAGACGCTGACTGGCTTGCGCGACAAGACCACAAAAATGAGGGCCGACATGACTGCCGGCCCCCTGAAGACGTCAGACTCTGGAGAGCTCAGTACCTCGCGACGACCGGGTTGGCCCCTCCGAAGCGGTAATTGAAGCGCACGGTGAGCATATCCACGTCCTGGGTGATCCGGTCGTTCACGAAAGCAGCAAGTCGCGGATCGGCGACCGTGAACGAATTATTCCGGTGCCCCATGAACAGATGATCGTATTCGAGACCCACCGACCAGTTCGGGGTGAAGCCATACTCGAATCCGACACCGATGACACCACCCCAGCGGGTTGCGCTTTGCGCCGCGAGCTCGGCGCCGGTCGCAGTATCAAGCACGCTGAGACGATTGTCTGTTACCGCAGCGCCGCCCTTCACGTAGAACAGTGACGCATTCCAGGCGTAGCCGATCTGGCCGGTGAAGAGGCCGATGGCGCTCGTTTTGGCGCGTGTGGAGAGCGTCGGATCGAACAGGCTCACGCGCTGGTTGCTGAGATCCGCCCAATCGCCCTGAGCCTCCAGACCAAACACCCACTGGCTGGCCTGCCAGCGATAACCGAGCTGGCCACCGATAACGCCACCTGATCGATCGCGGCAGCCGGAGGCGACGGCGACGCCAGCCGCGTCAAGGAAATCGACGCAGTTGTGGTTCTGCGCCCAGCCACCATTGCCGCCGATGTAGAACCCCGTCCAATTGTAGATCGGAATGATCGGTGCCGGTGGCGGCGCCTTTACGGCCATATCGGCAGCCATGGCGGTCCCCGCCGTGCACAGCGCCACCAGACCAACGGTTGCTAATAGAAGTCTTCTCATCATGCTCTCTCCTTGCCGGCCGCTTTTTGATTGCCCGAACGGCGGCTTGTTGCACTGCAATCATCCCCCAACTTCCAGCTGAAACTCTACGGGCGACGGCACCAACTCCACGTGCCATAATGGCAACACCCAAGACATTTCGAACGCAACATCGGCATGAAGCACCAAGACATGCGGCCTATTTCTCCGGGTCGCCTTTGGCTTCGTGGCCGGCAACTTCGTCGCCTCGGTCTTGCTCTATCCAGGACGGAATGTCGCTCGAGGGAATCAGCCGTCGCGGCAAGAAGGGATTGAGCGTGCCTGCAAACACGATCAATCCTTCATTGAACTTCTCTCGCGCGAAAGCCCGCGCCTCGGCTTCGCTTTCGAATGTGCGTGTCTCCCGTGGACTTCGCCGCTTCGGCAAGGTCCCACGCTTCTGCACCTCGAATGTGACATACCAGGTCTGCGGCATCCGCCAGCTTCCGGATCGCGATCAAGCAGACATCTGCCGGCGAACGATAATCGGTGAGATCATGTCGGCGTCCTAGTTGCGCCGCTCTTCACGGCGCTCCGTGCGCCCTGTACGCCTTTCCTGGCGGCGTTCAGTCCGGCCCGTGCGCCGTTCCTGACGCCGTTCGTGGCGGGCTCCCCGCCTCTCCTGGCGTCGCTCCATGCCGATCGTCTGCGCCGACACTTCTGTTCCTAACAGCACCGTGCCGGATGCCGCCAATCCGAATACAGCGGCCCAACCGAGCAATGAAAGAGCCCCGCGACGATCGATTCCGTCAGACCTTGACGTTTCACTCATGTCAGTTACTCCCGATCTTGAAGGACGTTTTGATTGGGCAATGCCCCGACGTGCACTCATTGATAGTGTCGATGGCGGGCGCCCCCCTCCAAAGATGCGACGATCGGAGACGCTCACCAAACCTGGTTGCCAAACCAGCCGTACTGCGGCGGCCGCGCGACGAGCCGGATATTTTTCTCGATGTGCCTCCTCGCACTTTTGTTTTGACGCTGCGGCTTCACATCAGCCTTTGTCGACGGACGCGCTGGCGGTCGTTCAGCATCGGCTGCTCCTAGCTGAGCAAAGGCCTCGCGCGCGCGCCTCTGTGAGACGTCGGCGCCCGGCAGGGCACCAGGCTCGACCCTGGCGATGTCGGTTGCGACAAACGTCGGCACGCTAGTGTCGAGAACGACCCGCTCGGGCAATTTCCAATCGGAATGGATGCGGATGGTCGCGGAGCGCGCGGCTCCACCGTGGATGGCAGGCCGATCCGGCACCAGTGCGTCCACAAGGAAGAGCATCGCGAGCAACGTACTGCCGACATAGAACAGATATCGTGAGATGGGCATTGTCGGCGCCATTGCCGCCGCAGATCTTCGTCTGGCAAGCAACGGGCCACGGCGGCAGAATTGGCGAAGCAATGCAACCTGCATGGCACGGCTGCCTAAATCGAGCCGCCGTTGCTTCCGCCGCGACGCCCCTGGTGAGCACTTGCCGCGGCATGGGCGGCGCTTCACTGGTAAGCGCCACGCAAGCTGCAGCAGGCCAATGTTCACCGTGTCCGAACGCGGCGTCGCTTGAGCCAGATCAACGAATTGATTTTTCGCAACACCGCCTCGCGTCGTATCGCACGGCTTGGTCAGTGGCTGTGACCTGCCCCTTGGTACAATGACCGGAAGGGCAATTGCAGAGGTGTGGCACGCAACGCAGAATTCTCACCGCGTACATCGAGCTTCTGGCAGGGAGGGCCGATGATGAGTCAATTCGAGCTGAGTTCGCGCGCGGCCCTTTGTCGGAGGCTTGCAAGGCAGGATCCGGCAAACCAAACCGTCTGGATGGCCGAGGCAAGAAGCTGGTCACGCTTGGCGGCCGAGAGGCTTCATGATGAGCACCGATTGAAAGGTGGCATCACCGCCCGACTGTTCTTCGCGTTCACCAGATTGATCGAGGCGCAACACGAGCCCACGAACGAACCGGCAGAGATGATGAAGAGCGGATCAAGAGGCATCATGCCGTCTCGGAGCTTGTCGCCGACTGCATGACGCATTCCCGCGAGAAGCGTTCGCTCGATTACATACCTGGCTCCAGTGGAGAGAGGGGCCGAGATCCCACGTGACAGCGCGCTTCCGATGCGTCCCCGCGCGATGCACATATCGGACGGCAGAGCGTCGTCATCCGGATTCACTTAACTTGATTCGAACTTGATCCGGCAAACTCGAAGACGAAGCGGATGCGATTTGTTTGAATCCCTTGATCTAAAGCAAGCCGCCGCCCCGGTGCTGCGTTGGTATTGTGGCGTTGAAGTTCATTTTTGGAGAACGTCCATGAAGTCGATAAGCGCAAGGAAGATTGCCGTTGCCGTCGCCGCGCTCGTATGTGGCACGACGCTGTCCATCGGCTGGACCGACCAAGGTGGAGTTTCGCTGGGGCTCGACAAGGCGCAAGCGGCGACGAGGTTGTACGTCACTCCCTATTATCGCGGACACTACTACACCAACGAGGGTCTGCCCTGGTACGCCGTGCGAGCCTATTACTTCGGCGGACCGTGGAGCTACGGCTATAGCGGCTGGACCGACTATGCGGCGCGCAACGGCATCGGGTGCGTCCCAGGCTCGCTGGTGAAGGGCGGCGATGGCATCATGTATGTGTGCCAATAGAGCTTGATGATGGCGCGATGGGCGGCGCTCATTAAGCCGCCTCTCGCGCCAATCTGCGCTCAGGAGATCGACGGCTGAGGGGGAGGATACCATGACCTATGTTCTGGTCGTCGTCAGCTGGCTCGGCGTCGCGAATGGCGCCGTCATATCGACACAAGAGTTTTCAAGCGCGGAGCGTTGCGAAGCAGCCCGGACGGCGCTGATGGAATACGCGAAAGCGCGCAGCAGCGACGAGACGCTGAGACCACTCTGCGTGCAGAAGTAAAGCTGTCGCTCCCGCTCCCATTCTGCTGGAAGCGTCTTCGCGTGTTGCCCGCGCTTAGCAGCTGCGTCGTTTTCTTGCGATTCCTTGACATTGATCAATGGTCCGCGCAGTGAACCATGGAGCGATCCAAATTCACTCTCACAGGACGGAGACCATCATGAAGCGTGGCATGCTCACAAGATTATCACTCGCAGGTGCCGTGATCGCCCTCGGCGTGTCCGGCTCAATCGACTGGTCGGCCGACGAAGGCCTTTCGCTCTCGCTCGGCCGGGCAGAAGCACGGGTCGGACGCCCCTTGACACCCGTGTCAGTGGCCGGCGTTGCACGGCGCACCACCAGGCGTGCGGTCGTGGGCGGCGCGGCAGTTGGTGCGGCCGCGGTCGGCACGGCGTGCGTCCGCGTTCTGGTCAATGGTAGCTACGTCTGCCGCTGATGGCTGTTGTTGCCAGTTTGAGCACCGCATCCTGCAGGAGGATGATCTTGCAGGATGTGCTGTTCAGGTCGAGCGTCGGATAGAGGCGAATAGCGCACGACGAGCCCAGATCAGGAAAGCACCGATTCTTGCAATGGTGGGCGCACCAGGCTCGAACCTGGGACCCGTTGATTTAGAGATAGCGACGGGTAGAGAACAATCAATAACTTACTGGTCGCATCGCTGGGCATATCCGGCCGAAAATGGGCATTCGTCGAAACATCATAGTGCTTCGTTGCATTGCCATCAGCGGCACCTTGATAGTCCGCCAAACGTCGCTGTTTTCTGTGCCAAACCTCGCGGCTGAGACGCCTGTGCTCTCCGGTATCAAAACGACACGAGATCTCCGGTTTCCGCTGCGCGCTTTATTGCGCCGATTACTTTGAGGGTTTTGAGCCCTTCGCGCCCGCTCACCACAGGCTCGGCCGTACCGCGGATAACCCCACAGAAATTTGCGATTTGCAGACCAAGCGGGTCTTCCTTCTCGTACTTCAGTTGCTCGGGCTCGATCGGCGTCCACCAGCTGGCCTTGCTCGGGTGATGCCACAGATCGAGTTGCGGAATCGCCAGCGATGCCCTGGTGCCGCCGATCTGGTAGCAGGTCTCCAGCGTATGGCTATAGGCCGGATTCTCTCCGGTGGTGAATTCCCAGCTCCAAGGCGACTGGATGGTATCGGAGACATTGACCGTTCCCAGCGCGCCGGAAGCGAAGTGCAGGATGATCACCGCGGTCTCTTCGACCGCATTTCCACGCAGCTGATTGGATTTGGCAGCCTGTACCGCGACGATATCCCCGCACAGATACCGCAACAGGTCGACATCGTGGATGAGGTTCAGGAAAATGGGCCCCGCCCCTTTCTCGCGGCGCCAGGACACCTCAAAATAATCGTCCGGCTTGATCAGCCAGAACATGCCATGCACCGATACGATCTGGCCGAGCCTGCCGCTGTCGATCTCCGCCTTGGCGCGCTGGATCATCGGGTTGTGGCGGCGGTGGTGGCCGGTTAGCAGCGGCACGCCCGCCCGCTCGGAGGCTTCGACCAACGTCTGTGCCGCCACGATATCATCCGCTAACGGCTTCTCGATCAGCGCCGGGATGCCCGCAGCGATACATTCCATGCCGTTGGCCACGTGCACCTGATTAGGCGTGGCGACAACCACCCCGTCTGGCCGATCTTCGGAGAGCAAGTCCTGAAAGGACGGAAACCAGTTCACGTTCAGCGAAACCGCCAACTCTCGCGCCGCCGGCGTCGGATCGACGATCGACGACAGCACCGCTTCCGGCCGCGCGAGAATGTGTTCAATGTGTCGCTTACCGATGAGACCTGCTCCCATGACCGTCAGGCGGACGGGTGCGCTCATGCAATGCTATCCCTTCTTCTCATCAAGAAGCTTTGCCACACGACGCAAGCCGAGCAGATAGCCCTGAGTACCGAAGCCGGCGATGACCCCATCAGCTCGTTTGGAGACGAACGAGTGGTGACGGAATTCCTCGCGCTTGTGCACGTTGGAAATGTGCACCTCGATCACTGTACCGTCAAACGTGTTCAGGGCGTCCAGGATGGCGACCGACGTATGGGTGAAAGCCGCGGGATTCATCACGATGCCGACAGCCGTCTCGCGCGCCTCGTGGATCCAGTCGATCAGCTCGTATTCTCTGTTCGACTGGTGAAAGCGCATCTCCAGCCCGAGCTCGATGGCCAGCCCCCGACAATCCCGCTCCACATCCGCAAGCGTCTCGTGGCCATAGATGTGGGGCTGGCGCTTGCCAAGCAAATTGAGATTTGGCCCGTTGAGGACGTAGACAAGACGACTCATGGAATAACTCCGTTCAGTGATGGGCGAGGATCTCGCCAAGGAACTGCTTGGTGCGAGCGTGCTGCGGATTGCGAAAGAAAGCGTCGGGCACACTTTCTTCGATGATCTGCCCTTCAGCCATGAAGATGACACGGTCGGCAACCTGGCGGGCAAAACCCATTTCATGGGTGACGCAAATCATGGTCATGCCGTCGTTGGCGAGGCCGATCATCGTGTCGAGCACTTCCTTGACCATTTCCGGATCGAGAGCCGAGGTCGGTTCATCAAACAGCATGACCTTGGGCTGCATGCAGAGAGCACGCGCGATCGCGACGCGTTGCTGCTGACCGCCCGAGAGTTGAGCCGGATACTTCTCGGCCTGCTCACCAATGCGCACCCGCTCGAGATATTTTCGCGCGGTCGCCTCCGCTTCGGCCTTGCTGATGCGGCGTGCGCGAATGGGCGCGAGCATGCAGTTCTGCAAGACCGTCATGTGCGGAAAAAGGTTGAAGCTCTGAAAGACCATGCCGACGTCCTGACGTACGACGTCGATGGCCTTGATGCTGTCGTCCAACCGATGACCGTTCACCACGATACTGCCCTGCTGGATCGCCTCCAGGCGGTTGATACAGCGGATCAGCGTCGACTTGCCCGAACCGGACGGACCGCAGCGCACGATCTTTTCGCCTCGGCGCACAGTGAGATCAACGTTGCGGAGAGCCTGGTACCCGCCGTACCATTTCTGCACGCCCTTCATTTCGATCAGGATCTGGTCCTGCATGGATTCGGCCTCCGTTATCGGACGGCGGCCAACGCTCCCAGCGCGTCGGCCGCTTGCAGTGACTATTGAACAGTGAACGGAACGCCGGGGACTGAGTCGGGGAAGATTGGCACGGGCGCCTTCATCCACTTGGCGTAGAAGCCGGCCAATTTGCCATTGGACTTGATCTCGTCGATGAATTTGTTTGCCGTCTCGTTCCACTCCTTCTCTTGCAGGCGCGTGCAGGCCCCGTTGTACAAGGCGGTGAAGTGAAGCTTGGGCTCGAATCCAAGTTCCGGCTTTGCAGCGTTCAGACGCTGCGGGTAGAAACTGTTTGCGCCGACCGCCTGCACCTGACCCGAGAGCAGCGCCTGGATCGTGGCCGCGTCGTCATCAAACCTGCGGATTTCGGCGCCCGCTGGAGCATTATTGGTTACCTGGGTGTCCTGCGTGGAGGAGCGTGGGACGCCAATAACGTACTTCCCCATATCGGCATTACTGTTGATCGGCGTTGCCTGGGCAGCGACAAGTGTAATCTCATTGGCAACATATGGCCTGGAATATTGTACCGCCTTCGCGCGCTCGGGCAACATGGCCATGGTCGCGAACAGAATGTCTACGCGGCCTGTGGTCAGCGCCGGAATACGATTGGCCACCGCCAGCGGGACGAACTCGGCCTTCACGCCGAGATATTCAGCGAAGGCGCGCCCCATGTCGGCGTCGATCCCGTCCTGCTTTCCTGAGCTGTCGACATAGCCCCAGGGCGGATTGTCGCCCTGGATGCCGATGACGACGACGCCCTTCTTCTTCACGTCCTCCAGAGTGCCCGCCTGCGAGCCGCCTGCGACAACGATGGCCGACAGCGTCAACAGTGCAATGCCGAAATGGCGGCGATTGAGCAAAAACAACATGAGTATCTCCTCCTGGTGATGGCTGTGTTTGATTGAGTAGGTGCGCCGAACCTACCTTTGACCGGCCAGGGCGAGCCTGGCCTCCACCCGACTGCCCCACCACGAGAGTGGCCAGCAGAGGATGAAATACATCGCGCCGACCACACCGAAGACGAGCAACGGCTGGTAGGTCTGGTTCGATACGATTTGACCGGCGCGGGCGAGTTCGATGAAGCCGACGATGGCAGCGAGCGAGGTGCCCTTGATGAGCTGCACGAGATAGCCGATGGTCGCCGGCAGCGCGATGCGAATGGCTTGCGGCAGCACGATGTCGCGCATGCGCGAGGAATAATGCAGACCGAGCGCCATGGCCGCTTCGTTCTGACCGCGCGGCACGGCCTGGATTGCGCCGCGCCAGATCTCGCCCAGAAAAGCTGAGGCGTTGACGGTGAACCCGATCGCGACCGCAACGAATGCCGACAGCTTCAATCCGAGGAGCGCCAAGCCGTAGTACACCACGAACAGTTGCAGCAACAGCGGTGTCCCCTGGAAGATTCCGATATAGATCCGGACCATCCATTCCACAGTCGTGCGACCGCAGGTGCGCAACAATGCGACGATCAGGCCGGCCGTACAGCCCCCGACGAATGCAACCAACGTCAGCAGCACCGTCCATTGCAGACCACGCAGAAGGAAGCCGAACTCGGGAAGACCGAAATGCGGTGTCATGATCTGTGCTCCTCAGCGCGTCGGATATGAGAAGAAGCGGTGGGAGATGATTGCGAAGCCCGACATCAGAAGCCAGGAGATCGCGAGGTAGAGGAAGGTGACGAAGAAATAGACCTCGAAGCTGCGGAATGTGTCGCTTTCAATGCGCTGCGCAACCGACGTCAGTTCATAGGCGGACACAGCCGAACAGATCGACGAGGTCAGCGTCAGCATGATGAACTGCCCCGTGAGCGAGGGATAGATCGCGCGAAGCGCGGGCTTGAGTACGATGGAACGGAATACCTGCCCTTTGTGCAGTCCGAGTGCGTAGCCGGCCTCGATTTGCCCTTTGTGAATCGATTGCACGCCGCCGCGGATGATCTCGATAGCGTACGCGCCTCCGTTCACACCGAGTGCGATAATGGCGGTGGCGGTCGGATTGAGCTTCACCCCGACGAGCGGCAATGCAAAGAACAGAAAGAAGATCTGCACCAGGAAGGGCGTATTGCGCACGATCTCGACGAAGCCGATCACGATGGCGCGCAACCAGGCCGCGTTCGCATCGCGGGCCGCGACACCCGCGACGCCGATGATCATGGCGAGCATCATGCCAGCAAGCGCCAAACCCAAAGTCCCCACGCATCCCCACAGCAGCGCGGGCATTGCGTGCCAAACCACCGAGAAATCGAGCGTGTAGCCCATCTTGCGTTTCCTCTCGGGCGTTGTGCGTGCCGCTCGCCCATCGGCCGGGTATCACCCTCCCAGGGATGCGAAAGTCGCGAAGAAGACGTCCGGATCAGGCGACACGCCCGTGAACAGGCGGAATGCTTCGGTGCCCTGGAAGATCGCCATGCCGCCACCATCGACCGTGCGGCAGCCGAGAGTCCGCGCCGCGCGCAGCAGTGCGGTCTCCAGCGGGAAGTAGATGATCTCGGCGACCCAGAGACCGGAACACAGCATTGCGAGCGGCAGCGGCGTTCCCGGATATTTGTCCATGCCGATCGGCGTCGCGTTTACAATTCCGTCTGCGGCAGCCACGGCCGCCGCGACATCCTGGCCGACCCTCAAGCGCCCTTTCACAAATCGAGAGGACAAGCCGACGACCACGCTCTGCGCCTTGGCCAGGTCGACGTCTATGATGATCAGTTCCTGCACGCCAAGCTTCATGAGCGCGAAAGCAACCGCCGCGCCCGCGCCGCCTGCGCCGAATTGCACGACGCGACCGAGTGGTGCACCTTGCATGTTGCGGCGGAAATTCTCGGCAAAGCCGAACCAGTCGGTGTTATGGCCGGTCATTCGGCCGTTCCTGACGACCACGGTGTTCACGGCGCCAAGCGCCTCCGCGTCGGGCGAAAGCTCGTCCAGCAGTGGAAGGATCGCCTGCTTGCAGGGATGGGTCACGTTCAATCCGTCAAAGCCCATCCGCCTTGCGGCCGTGAGCAATTCCGGCAACGCTTCGACGCCGAGGTTCAACTCGGTCAGATCGATCTTCTTGTAGAGATAGCGGATGCCGGTGGCGTCGGCGGCCGCTTCGTGCATGGGCGGCGTGCGAGACGCCGAGATGCCGCTGCCGATCAGGCCGACGAGAAAGCTGGGTTTGGGATGCATTGTCGGCGTCGCCCGTCAGCTCAATGGGACAGTCAATTGCGCGATGATCTGGGCCGTGCTCGGTCGGACGCCACGCCACCAGACAAAGGCTTCCGCCGCCTGCTCGACCAGCATGCCGACGCCGTCAGCCAGTTTGGCCACGCCTTCGGCGCGGGCCGCTTGCAGAAAGGGAGTCAATCCTTTGCCATAGGCGAGTTCGTACGCCAGCTCCGCGCCCTGGAAGACGTTGCCCGGAAGCGGCGGCATTTCACCTCGCAGGCTGGCAGAGGTCGCGTTGACCACGACGTCATAGCCCTCGGCAAGGTCGGCCAGTTCAGCGTAGCCGCTCACGATCAGGGGACCACAGCCGGCTGACTCTTCGGCCAATGCCACGGCTTTGGACAGCGTTCGATTGACAAGAACCAGCTCGGACGGTTGCTGGCGCAGGAAAGGCAGCAGCGCGCCTCGTGCCGCTCCCCCAGCGCCGAGCATCAGGACGCGCCGGCCGGCTATTTTGACGCCGAGATTGGCAGTGATGTCGCGTACCAGGCCGATTCCGTCGAAATTCTCGGCGATGATCCGATCGCCGTCGAATTTCAGGCAGTTTGCGGCACCTGCGCGTTTGGCGCTCTCTGAGAGCTCATTTGCGTAAGCGAAGGCATCAAGCTTGAACGGGGCGGTGATGTTCAGCCCCTTGGCGCCCTCCGTCCGGAATTGATCCACCCGTACGCTGAAGCCATCGATGGGCCCCTCGATCGCCTCATAGACGAGATCCTGGCCCGTCATTTTCGCGAAATTGCCATGGATGAAAGGTGACTTGCTGAAGCCGATCGGATTGCCAATCACCGCATAACGATCGCTCATCGCTCACTCCTGCACGGCAGCTTCGTTGTAGAGCACGCCGTCGCGCACCATCGTGTCGACGGCTTCGGCCGACAGTCCCAGCGATGCCGCGATGCGGCGATTGTCCTGCCCAAGCAGTGGTGCCGGAGCGCGCACCGTGGTGTCGCAATCGGAGAACCGGAACGGCAGATTCGGCAGCGTCACCTTGCCGAGGACCGGATGCTCCTGTTCGACCAGCATGCCGCGCGCGTGGACCTGTGGATCATTCACGACCTCTTCGATGGTCTGCACGGGAGCGGACGGCACACCTGCTTCCTCGAGTGCCGCAAGACACGCATCTCGAGATGGCTGCAATAGCGTCCAATTGCGCACAATCTCCATGGCTTCAGCATAATGGGCGTTCCGCGCAGCGGGCTTGGCGAAGCGCTCGTCCGACGCCAGCGTGTCCCCTCCAATCAAGCTCGCCAATCGTCGCCACGCATCATCGACTTGCGCAGCAATGACGAGATTGCCGTCCTTGGCCGGAAAGACGCCGTAGACCGTCGAATCCGGCTGTCCGCTGCCGGTCTGCTTCGGCAGGTCGGCGCCGCCGGAGAGGAAGTAACGCTGAACCGCATAGTCGTGCATCGAGACCATGCAATCGTACAGCGCCAGATCGATATGTTGGCCGCGCCCGGACGACGCGCGGCCAACTAGCGCCGCATTGATCGCAGCCACCCCGTGAATGCCGGTATACATGTCGGCCAGCGGCATCCGCAGCAGTGGCGGCGCTTCGCCAGGATTGCCCAATTGCGCCAGGGCCCCCGACATCGCCTCTGCGATCAGGCCGAAGCCCGGACGATCGGCATAGGGACCGGTGTGACCATAGGCGGAGACCGAACAATAGATCAGCTTCGGATTCCGCGCCGATAGCGCTTTGTAACCAAGCCCGAGACGTTCGAGTGCGCCGGGTCGGTAATTCTCGATGAAAACATCGGCTGTGTCGACCAGCTTCATCATCATATCGAGACCACGCTCGTCGCGCAGGTCGATGCAAAGTCCCTGCTTCCCCATATTCTGCTGCAGGAAGTAGCCGGATTGTCCGTCCTTGAAATATCCATGAGCCCGGCCTGCGTCGCCGCCCTTCGGACGCTCCACCTTGATGACCTCCGCGCCCATCGCGGCGAGGCAACGGCCCATGAACGGGCCGGCCAGGAAATGACTGTAGTCCATGACGCGAATGCCTTTGAGCGGCAGATCTTGCGCGGTCATGCGCGCTCTCCCGCGACGCCGGTCTTCAGGCGCATCGGAATCATCAGCCGATGCTCACCGAGCTGCACCACTTCGCCGCGCTGATTAATCAGCTCCGAGGGCAGCACAACGATGCCCCACCCGTCCCGCTTCGTGGCGCGCATTGAACCAACGCGGAACTTCACGTGCACGGTATCGCCGAGCTTGATGGGCAGCTTGAAATCCCACGTCCAGCCCAGCGACATTCCCGGAAGGAAGCGGTAGTCGGCACGGGTCTTCAAACCGTCGGCCAGCGACAGACCAAACAACCCGTGCGCGACGCGGGTGCCGAATGGCGTTGTCTTCGCGTACTCCTCGTCGACATGGACCGGCGTGAAATCGCCCGTCAGTTCGGCGTAGGCATTCACCATTGCTTCGGTGACCGTCACCGAGGGCGTGACGCATTCGTCACCGACCTTGGCATCGTCCCAGTAGCGCTCATCGGTCATGTCGCGTTTTCCTTAGGCCCGTGGATTGATTGCCAAGGCGCCTTCCACAGCGCCTGCGCTGGCTTGCAAGATCTCGACGTTGAGCCCGCCCGGCAGTTCGAGCCAGTTCGCCCCAGCGGGCAACGCCTTGGCGCCCCAAGCGGCAGCACGGGTGAGCACACCTTCGTAATCGTCGACCATGATGCCGAGATGGGCGAGACGCCCCTCAGGTCCGACGAAATTTGGATCCTCGATGAGTTGCACGCTTCCGACCATCCAAACCTGGCGCGGGCGTGCACCGTCGGCGGGTTGCTCGTCGCGAATGGCGAGACCAAGCACCTCACGAAAGAAGGCGACGTGACGATCAACGTCCGGCACACGGATCGCGACGTGCTCGACATAGGCGCGGGGCAACGACATCGTCTCAGGACTTTCCAGGATAGTCGCTGCGGGCGTATTCGATGCCCTTGACCAGCGCGACGAGGGTGGAATTGACCGGGGTTGGCACGTTGAGCCTGGCGCCCCAACGCACGACTGAGCCGTGGATGTAGTCAACTTCGGTCAGATTGCCGGACTGCAAGCTCTGCAGCATCGACGTCTTGAACTCGGGCGGCAGGCCAGCGGATGCCATCGTCCAGGCGCGTCGCGGGTCGGTAATCGAGATCTTCACGCCAGCAGATTGCGCAACCGCGATGCTCTCTGAGATTGCGGCAAGCGCACAATCTTCCAGAATCGATAGCGAATAGAGGCCGCCATAGGTCAGCCCGGTAACGGCGGTAATTCCTCCTCCGGCGACGTTGATGAACAACTTGTCCCACATCGTGCCCAAAATGTTGTCGCTGAGCAGGGTGAGGATGCCGGCACGATTAAAAGTCTCGGAAATTCGATGCGCACGTTCCGTCAAGCGACCATCAAGCTCGCCGATGATGGTCTCCTTGCCGATGACCCCGGAACGAACATGACCAGGGCCGAGCAGCACGCCGCCGACGTAAGTCTTGCCCGCCATGACCCGGTCACGACCAACCTCCTCCGACAGGATGTCCTCGTGACCAAGACCGTTCTGAAGCGACATCACGACCGTCCGCGGCCCGATGATCGGCGCCGCGGCACGGATGGCATCCCGCGTGTGGTAGGATTTGACGAGGACAATGACGAGGTCCGCCTCTACGCCAACCTGGGTCGCGGAACTGCACGCAGTGACCTTCACAACGGTCTCGGCGCCCGCTTCGAGCAACCGTAGGCCATCGACATTGATAGCGTCGACATGAGCCTGGAACGGATCGATCAGCCAGACCTCGGCCCCGCCGCGCGCCAGCGTACCGCCGATGGTCGAGCCCAAGGCTCCCGCTCCGATAAAGCAGATCCTCATCCGAACGCTTCTCCCGCGCCTTTCTCTGCGTTGAAAGCACGGTAGCCGGCCGCTCGATATTTAGATATATTATGATCTTTATAGCAGTTATTGTGAATCGCAATGAAGCACCAGGATCCTATCGAGGCCAACCTGCTGGACCCGCGCCTGCTCAGGCTGTTCGACGCATTGTTCGCAACGGGTAGCGTCACCAAGGCAGCCGAGAAGCTCGGTCAAAGTCAGCCGACCATTTCGATCTGGCTGGCGCGTCTGCGAAAGGAATTGGACGATCCGCTCTTCGTCCGGTCAGCAGACGGCATGCTGCCGACGCCGCGCGCAGAGGCTCTGATCGGCACCGCGAGGCAGGCGCTGGAGATGCTGCGTCGTCTGGCCGAGCTTCGCAGCGACTTCGATCCGACAACCGCGAAACGCCGTTTCGCCATTTGCATGACGGATGGAAGTCACGTCACGCTGCTTCCCTCCATTCTCGCTCAGGTCCGTCGCGTTGCGCCTGGCGTTCGTATCGAGGCGACACAGATCGGCCCTGACACCCCAAGAATGCTGCAGTCCGGCAAGGCCGATCTGGCGCTCGGCTACATCTCGGATCTCGACGCGGGACACTTCCAACAGGCACTGTTTCCGCAGGATTGGGTCTGCCTGGCGAACGCGAAACATGCTCGGATCCGCGACCGCATCGCGGCAAAGGATTTCAGGCGTGAGGCACACGTCCTCATTCGCTCCGGCACCGGGCATCAGTTGTTCGCCGCCGCGCTGCAGGAGCAGAAAATAGTCCTAGACGTTGGGCTGGAGCTACCCGGCTTTTTGGGATTGCCTGCAATCGTCGGGACGACTGACCTGATCGCCACCCTTCCAAGGCACATTGGTGAAACGCTGGCTCACTATTACGGACTGCGCGTGCTCGACTGCCCGTTGGCAATCGCCGGATTTACGGTGAAGCAATATTGGCACGCCCGCTTCCATCACGACCCCGCAAGCCAATGGCTGCGTGGCGTCTGCGCCGACCTTTTCCAACAGCAGGAAGTACGGGGTCTATATCGTTCCGGTCGACCAAAGAAACGAGAGCCTCGCGATTTGCAGTCGTAATGGAGCCCTTGCTGAGGTCGGCTTTCGGCCTCCTCGCCATATGACCGAAGCTAGACGCCCGCTTTGCGCCGCATTTGGTCGCAGACGTAAGGCTGCCCCCAGCGTCGTTGCTGCCGACCAATTCACGCGAATGTTCAGTGGGCTACCATCTGGAGTGCCAAATCGTAGACGATCGTAGCTCGGCGTATGAAATCACGGTCCGTAGTAGCGCGGGAGCGAATCGAACCCCTGCCGAACAATCCGGTTTGATTCTGCAGCAGATGGTGGGCTCAGCCGCCGGCCAGCGCGGTGTCTCTCGGATCAATTGCCGCATATACGGCCGAATCGAAACATTCCCGCAATCCGGTTAGCCTAAAGTTAGAGACGTCCAGTATTCCGTTTGGTGGGATTGACGGTTTTTACTCGCTGCCGAGGTCCGCCAGACCTCCGAAGGTTAGCACTCGTAGTTCTGCCTCTCTAGACGCGGTCAGTCGCTGCTACGGGGCCGATTAGGGCGGTGATGTCGTAGGATGAAGGCGCGTATCGAGCGCGAACGCTTCCTGAAGGTGCAGCTGGTACGCGCCTTTCGCCCTGGTCGGATCGAAGATTAAATTCCAGCTGTGATTGGACACCACACCTGGGATCACGACGAATTTGTGCTTGGCCAAGAGCGCATCCCCGAACGCCTGCTGGCCTGCGCCTGGGATTCCCGGTCGCAGCCAACGCAACGGGCGTGGCTCAATTCTTCGGTGCAAACGCTTCGGTCGCCGCCTTCATGGCAGACTCGCCCATGCTTTTGGTTTGCTCGGTGAGCAATCTCATTTGCGCCTGAAAGAAATCAGATTGAATCTCGAGGGCGTCCTTCATGTCCTTGGCCTGCATGAGCTTGTCGCCGAGGTCGAACGTCGCGGTGACGTTGCGCTGCATGTAGCCGCAGAACTCCTTAGCGCCGCTTGCAATCGGCAGCTTCGAGGCACTTAAGCCCATTTCCAGCTGCTCGAAATACTCGGCGTTGGCCTTGCGCAGGCGAAGAAGCGTCTCGGCGAGCATGGTGCGGATACCCGCTGCGGATGGATTGCTATCGGCCATGGTGTCATTCCTCCTTGTTACGCAGCAAGTCCCCCGAACCACGCACCAAAATAGCCGGCGTAGAGCGCGGGCATTTCAAGGTTCATCGAATGTCCGATACCGGGCACCACGACGAGGCGACAGTCTGGCATTGCCGCGGCCATCGCATGAAGATCGGCGGGGGGGATCCAGCCGTCCCGTTCCCCCCACAATACCAGATGCGAATGCCCGATCTCGGGCATGCGGCTCTCCAATTCCCGGCTCTCCCGCTCGCGCGTGAGATTGACGGGTGTCCCGATCCAGATGCCTTCGGAGACGCCGAAGCTTTGTTCGATGATCCGCTCGAACAGCGCCTGGATGTCCGCGCCCCCTGGACGGAATTGCGGGACCTTATTCGGCGCCATGCTCTCTGGGATAAACAGGGATGAGGCCGCGGTCGCCATCACCGAACGGGTCAACTCTTTGCTCGCCATCATGGCCCGAAACAGTCCGATCTGATCGGTATTGAAGGCCATGCCCAGCGGCGTAACCGGATCAAGCGCGAACACCCGTCCGAAACGGCGCGGTTGCATCAGCAGCATACGGGCCGCAATGATGCCGCCGGTCGAATGCGTTGCAAGATGGCAATAGTTGATATCCAGAGTGTCGAGCGCAGCCAGCATGTCCTTTGCGTGCTGCAGCATCGTGTAGTTGGTGTAATCGACCGCAGGCTTCGGCCGGTCGCTGTCGCCGCAACCGCGCCAGTCGATGCCGATGACGCGAAGACCAGAAGGAAACAGCGGGGCGGCGAGCTCGATCCAGTCCTTGCTGGCGAGATTGCCGTGGATGAAGACGACAGTGACGTCGCCTCGTCCCCACTCTCGCCAGCCCAGCTCGACTTCGCCCGCCTGCACCCTCGGCATGGACCGGTCCTACTTGTTCAGGCCGGCAGTGGGCGCGGCGCCGGCCGGCGTCGGTGCCACCGGCAAAGCAGAAACCACCGAGCCCTTGATCATACGATCGGTCCCGACCGGCGATGACGTGTCGACGCTTCCGCGCGTCACGAAATCCACGACATCTACCGGGTATTCAACCGGGTTGTCCGTGTGGATAAAGTGCCCGGTCTCCGGATAAATCTTGAGGATCGGCCGATTGCCCGCATTGGTCATGCGTGTCATGAAGGGCGTGATGGCATCGCGTCCGAGATCCGTCAGCCCATTGAATGCGGGCGTCGGGATGAACGGCTCCTTGTCGCCGAAGGCGAGGAAGATCGGAGCCTTGATCTGCGTGAGCCGCTCGTACAGGTTCTTCGGATCATCCTGCTGGAGCTCCGCTCCGATCGTGTAGACGTCGTAGATGAACACGTTGCACCACTGCTCGAGCTCCTTCGGATTGCCCTTGGTCAGTCCGACGCGCTGCTCTGTGTGGAGCCGGGCGTATTCACTGTCGCTGAAGAAATAGCCACTCTTCGCCGCAGAGACCGCACCTGTCTCAGGGTCGCGTTTCTTGAAATAGAAGAAGTCGCGGATGTTTTGCTCGTCGCGTGCCTTCTCGGCCGCCAGAATGCCGGTCTGATCCCAGGTCGCCTTCCACTTGTCGAAGTCATGATCGAAGGCCGGATCAAACAGCGGTGCCTTCTTGCCCTTGGCGATGGTGATCTCACGCGGATATTCTTCGAGGCCGGACGGCGCCTCCAGCGCGAGGCCCTGCACTGCATCCGGCCAGGTCAGGGCATAACCCATCACGAACTGCCCGCCGAGCGAATGGCCGAGATAATACGCCTTCTTGACGCCGAGCTGGTTGACGACGAGATCGTAGATGACCTCGCGCATGTCCTGCATGGTGCGCGCCGGACTCTTCTCGAGATTGCCGGGTCCGGACATACCGTAGTGCGGCAGGTCGGGCACGATCACGCGCAAGCCGCTACGCAGCGCATATTGCATGATGTTGCCGTAGTGCCCGCCGAACGCGCCTTTGCCATGGACGATCACAAGGATCTTCGGATCCTTCTCCGTGCCGGCATATTCATCCATGTAGCCGATCTGCCAGGAATTGCCGCCCTTGTCTTTGGCATTGGCGTACTTGACCGGATAGGGATACGTCACGAACTCTTTCCAGAACGATTTCTTAGGGTCGATGCTCTCGGCGACGCCGGGCACGCGATAATTCTTGTCAACGAATTTCTGCGCGCGGTCGAGGCTCGCCACATCATCCATGAAGGCAACGAACTTCGGGTCATTCTTGCGCTGGTTGATGATCGGAAACACACCATAATGGGCGACCGGGCTTTCCTGAGCAATAAGGTCCGCACCAGGCACGCGATCGACTGCCTTCTGAGCCAACTTGAAGTTCAGCCACAGGTCATTCGTGATGTGCATCACCAGCGTTCGCGCTTGAATGCGGCCGAGATAGGGGTTGATGTTATGCGTTTCGCCGACACGGTTGCGCCAGACCAGGTCGACCGCATCGTAAAGCTTGGCACGGTTGACGACGTTCAAGGCCGCCTTTTCGTTCGGGGGGTCCCAATAAAAGATTTCGGGCTGGACGGCGCCCCAATTCTGGGTCGTACGGAACGCAAAGTCATAGCCAGTCATGCCGAGGATCGACCAGCCGAACGCCACGCCCGGCATCGGATGCTTCTCCTTGGGCAGCTTGTAATAATCACCTTTCGTTTCCTGCCACACCGCATCGGATTCGATCGCCGCGGTCATCATCTGGAATGTCCAGTTGCCGACGGGATCTTCCCCATCCGACTGCGTGGTGCCACCGATCGGCATCAGTGCGCCGATATATTCGGGATGCATCACGCCCCAGACATAGGTCTGCGTGCCGCCCATGGAAACGCCTGACACCAGCGCAACGCGCGCGACCTTCAGCCCGTCGCGCAGCATCCGGTAATTGGCCTGAACCATGTCATAGTAGCTGTACTGCGGAAACTTTACGCCGAGACCATCCGACGGTTTGCTGGCGCCCCAGGTTCCGAGCGGATCGACCATGATGACGTAGTAGCGGTCCGTATCGATCGGCCGGCCCGGGCCAATAATTGGCACGGTGCCTGACAAGGCTGCTCCTTTGACCCACTGCTCGTACATGTCGGTGGCGTCGCCGGAATAATACGAGTTGATGACGACGGCATTGGTGATCTCGCCGGCGGCGTTGCGCCGCGGCGTACCGACCGCGATATAGGCGGTGTGCAATTTCCCGGCGCCGAGCGATTCGAGCGTGACGCCGCCCTCGCCGCCATTCTCCCACTTCGAGGGATCGGCGAGATCGTACTTGCCGCCAAGTCGGAAATTCGCGATCTCATAGGTCTTCTTCAGCCCGTCATGCTGCATCTGCGACGAGCGGCGCGTGAAGGGCTGCGCAACCGCGATCGATGTCCCGATCAATAGCAACAGCAGGCTGATGAGATATCGCCGCATGACTTGTCTCCCGATCATGGCGAATTCCTCCGGCGGGCTTTGATTTTGCCAAACGCTAGGAGCGGACGCGGCGCGACCTTTGATCTAGCGCAAGGGAATTCACACTGCCCGCGCGAGTGTCTTGGCACCGAATTGCATGCCGGGTCGCCACGATGCCATTCCTCACCCACGGCTCCTACCGGATCCGGTATGAGCTCGACGGTCCTGTGACGGCCCCGGCCTACGTGTTGGTCAACGGACTGACTCAATATTCCGAACTGTGGACCGCTTATCGCGACGCGCTCGTCGCACGGGGATTTCGCGTTGCGACATTCGATCTGCTCGGCCAGGGCGCCTCCGACAAGCCTACGCTTTTCATCAACCAGGACGACCATGTCCTTGCGCTGCATCGCCTGATCGAGATGCTCGGCGAAGGTCCAGTCTTCCTCAGTGGAATTAGCTTCGGCGGCCTGATCGCGCTGCGCTACGCGATCGAGTATGGGGCGCGCCTCTCAGGTCTGGTGCCAATGAGTTGTTTTGCCGAGCTTTCGCCTCAACTTCTCCTGATCGGCAACGCATTACGCACCGGCCTAATTCTGGGTGGAACTGGGTATCTCCAGGATCTGCTGCTGCCGATGAATCTGTCCGATGAATGGTTGAAGCCGCTGTTGGATAAGCTCGACGGTGTCAAGCGGCAGGGCTGGCTGGTCAATGACCTCTACGCGCTGCAGAACCTGATGGAGTCGTTCCTCGACTTCCAGCCGCTGACGCCGCAACTCGCCTCGATCGCCGTTCCGACCATGATCCTGAACGGAGAGTTCGACTTCCTGACGCCACGTGCCCTACACGAGACCCTGCGGGTCGAAATTCCCAACAGCGCACTCGTAATCATCCCGGGGGCCTATCACGCTTTCACGTTGGAGAAGGGCGCGCTCACAGCCGACCTGCTCGCGCGCTTCGCCGATGACGTGCTGGCCGGACGCTGGCAAGGCAACAAGGCGGTCTGGATTGCGCCCGAAGATCCTGGTGGTGAGCTCACTCCATTTCCCGCCGGCTACGACCATCTGCGTGCCATCCCCGTCCAGAGGACCCGGGCATGAGCGGACTTCTCGGACCACTCGACTCCGAAGGCCGCGTGCCGCACGGCCAGCAGACCCGCGTCGCCGCTTTCCTGATCTCGGCCCATGGCGCTCTCGCAAGGCAATTCGCCCTCGCCCTGCCGGCGAAGTTCGAAGCCGGCTGGCAAACAGAATTGAATGCTCAGTTCTACCGAGAGAGCGAGATGGTCTCACTTCTGATGCGCGCAACCACATGGGTGCCGGATCTCGCTCTGGGCTATATGGCCATATCTTGGGAGGCCGCCTGGCTTCCGACGCCGAACGAAGGCATCGCCGATCGCCCTCTTTGGCAAGCAGTCCACCTCGCCACGCTCGCGCATGCCGTTCACGCCGGGATCCGGCCAGCGGCGTTACTACCGCTTGAGGCAAACCCGAATGACCCCTTCGTGATGGCGTTGCGCCGCATCGAGTTCGAGAGCGGGCGTCTGTTGCAGGCGCAGATCCTATTCCTGAAAGGTCCCGACCTGTTTCCCTTCCGAGGCACCGTCAGCACAGTCCTGGAAAGCCGACACACCGAACTGCGCAAGCTCTGGCACGACACGCTCGCGAGCGTGGGAATCGTCCGCGAATGATGGAGAGCCTTGACGCAGATCAAAGCAGCGCGACTTCCGCCCTCCAGCATTCATTGACCGCCCTGCACCCGCCGACCGGAGTTCTCCCTCATGAAGGCCATTTCCCTCGAAGAAGCCGTCGCAATGATCCCGGTCGGCGCGAGCGTCATGGTCGGCGGATTCATGGGTGTCGGAACACCGGAGCGCCTGCTCGACGAGGTGGTGCGGCAGAAGAAGGGCGGCCTGTCGCTGATCTGCAATGATGCGGCGATCCCCGGCAAGGGCGTCGGCAAGCTGTTCGATGCTGCGCTGGTCGCGCGATTGACCGCAACGCATATCGGTCTCAATGCGAAGGCACAGCAACAGATGCTGGCAAGCCAGATCGACGTTGACCTAGTACCCCAGGGAACCTTCGTCGAGCGCATTCGTGCGGGGGGATGCGGGCTGGGTGGAATTTTGACGCCAACCGGCGTCGGCACGCTGGTTGCGCAGGGCAAGCGCGAGATCGAAGTCGACGGAAAGCCTTTTTTGCTTGAGACAGCCTTGCGTGCACAGTTCGCGCTGGTGCACGCCTTCCTTGCCGACTACCTCGGCAACTTGGCGTACGCACTGACTTCGCGCAACTTCAATCCAGTCATGGCAATGGCCGCCGACACCGTGATCGTCACGGCGGAGAACATTGTGCCAGTCGGCGTGATCGCGCCCGACCACGTCGTGACCCCGGCGCCGCTCGTCGACTACCTCATTACAAACGGGTGACGACATGGATCCGCAAATCATCATCGCCCGGCGCGTCGCCAAGGAGCTTCGGAGCGGCGACCTCGTCAATCTCGGCATCGGCATCCCGACGCTGGTCGCGAACTACGTTCCAGCGGACCTGAAGGTATTCTTCCAGTCGGAAAACGGCCTGATCGGAACAGGGCCTATCCCCGAGCAAGGCCTGGCGCATCCGACGCTCACGGACGCAGGGGGGCGCCCGATCAGCGCGCTGCCCGGGGCCTCGACCTTCGACAGCGCGATGTCGTTCGGATTGATCCGCGGCGGCCATGTCGACGTCACGGTGCTTGGCGGCCTTCAGGTCGATTCCCATGGCCATCTCGCCAACTGGATGATCCCGGGCAAGATGGTTCCTGGCATGGGCGGCGCCATGGATCTCGTCAGCGGCGCGAAGCGGGTCATCGTCGCCATGCAGCACGCAGCAAAGGGCAAGTCGAAGATTGTTGCGAAATGCAGCTTGCCGCTGACCTCGGCGCGGCCGGTGAATCTGGTCGTCACCGACTTGGCTGTGATCGGCTTTGCCGACGGCAGGGCGACGCTTCTTGAGACCGCGCCGGGCGTCACGATCGGCGAAGTGATGGCTGCGACGGAAGCCGACCTGCTCGTCGGCGACCATGTCCCGGAGATGATGATCTGAAGGTGATGGACATGCGGATATTCGGCGATTTCGATGAGATAAGATCCGCGGTCGGCACCGAAATCGGCGCCAGCGAATGGATCGAGGTGACGCAGGACCGGATCAACAAGTTTGCGGAGGCGACCTGCGATGAGCAGTGGATCCATGTCGACCAGGAGCGCGCAAGGACGGAAATGCCCGGCGGCACCACGATCGCCCACGGTATGTTGTCTCTGGCGTTGGCGCCGATGTTCATCCGCTCTGTAATGGGGTTGAAAGGCCTCCGCAATACCCTGAACTACGGCGCCGACAGGATCAGGTACCTTTCACCGGTCCCGGCGGGTTCGAAGCTGCGCGGCCGCGTCAGTGTTGCTGAGACGGAGGACGTGCCTCCCGATGGGCTGCGCGTGAACTATCATCTGGTCATCGAGATCGAAGGCGGCAAACGACCGGCCTGCGTCGCCGAGTTGATCGCCCTGCACTATCGCTGAGCCGCGTCCCGTCCTCCTCAGTCGATGATGTGATAACCGCCATCAATATAGAGAACGCTTCCCGTAATGAGCTTGGCCCCGTCGAGCGCGAGAAATGCCGTGGCATTGCCGACCTCGTCAATGCTGACGAGACTGCGCGAGGGCGCCTTGGATTGCGCCTTGTCCATCAGTTCGTCGAATTCGGGAATGCCTGATGCCGCGCGCGTGGCCAGCGGTCCGGGCGAAATGGCGTGCACGCGGATACCCTTTGGGCCAAGCTCGGCGGCGATGTAGCGCACCGAGGCCTCGAGCGCAGCCTTGGCTACACCCATCACGTTGTAATTCTCCACCACCATCTGGCTGCCGTAATAGGTCATCGTGAACATGGTGCCGCCGTTCTTCATCAGCGGCTCGGCCAGATGCGCCATGCGCATGAAGGACCAGCAGGAGACCTCCATCGTCTTCAGGAAGCCGTCGCGACCGACGTCCACCACACGTCCGTGCAAGGCTTCCTTTGGTGAGAACGCGATCGAGTGCAGCAGGAAATCGAGCTGGCCCCAGTCCCTCTCGACCCGGGCAAATACTTCTTCGGTCTGCCCCTCCGTCATGACATCGAGCGGCATGAAAATAGACGCCTCAAGTGCCTGGGCAAGAGGCTCGACGTGCTTCTTCGCGCGGTCGTTCAGGTAAGTGACGGCTAGATCGGCACCAAGCGCACGAAAGGCCTTGGCGCATCCCCATGCGATCGACTGGTCGTTGGCGATGCCCACGACGAGGCCTTTTTTTCCCTTCAGGGCAATCTTGGTATCCGGAAATACGGGAATCATGATGCCCTCTCCTGTCGTTGATTGGTCGATGTTCTGTTCATCAGCACTGACAAAGTGTGCTGCGCGATCATCAGCTCCTCGTCGGTCGGCACCACATAGACTGGAATGCGACTGTCGGGACCCGAGATCAGCTGTGAGTGGCGCGTATTCTCGGCTTGATTGAGGGTGACGCCCAGCCACGCGAGCTGGCCGGCGACATGCGCGCGAATTGTTGCGGAATTTTCGCCGATGCCGGCTGTGAACACAAACGCGTCGAGCCCCTGCAGCGCTGCGGCAAGCATCCCCGCATTGAGGCCTATGCGATAGCTGAAATATTCGATCGCCAGTCTGGCTCTCGGATCCTCACTGCCCTCCAGCTCCCGCATATCGTTGCTGACGCCGGATAGCCCCTTCAAGCCGCAATCGCGGTAAAGGAAATTCTGGATGTTGGAGGCTGACATCCCCTTCTCCGAAATGAGATAGAGCACCACCCCGGGGTCGATCTGACCAGGGCGGGTTCCCATCGGAAGCCCGTCGAGAGCGGTGAAGCCCATGGTGCTTTCGACGCTTCGTCCCGCGCTGAGAGCGCACATCGAGGCGCCGCTTCCAAGGTGAGCAACTATCACGCGCCCATTCGCGATTTTCGGCGCGACCTTTGGCAAGGTCCTCGCAATGTATTCGTAGGAGAGACCGTGGAAACCGTAGCGGCGCACGCCCTCGGCATAAAGCTGATGCGGGATCGCATAGTGATCGGCCACCGCGCTATGCGTTCGGTGAAATGCAGTATCGAAACAGGCGACCTGCGGAAGCTCCGGGAAATTGCCGAGAATCGAGCGGATCGGCGCCAGATTATGGGGTTGATGCAGCGGCGCGAGCGCGATGAACCGCTCCAGCCGGGTCACGACACCATGATCGAGCTGGATCGGCCGATCGTAGTCCGGGCCGCCGTGAACGACGCGATGACCGACCGCGATCGGATGAATGCGTTGCTCGTCCCGCAACCAGGCGCCGGCAATGTCCATCGCGGCTGGAACATCCGGCACCGCCTCGATCGGATAGGCCCGATCCGCCACCGAATCGCCGGTGGAGCCACTCGCGCGCAAACGCGGGCGGCTGCCGATCCCATCCATCTGCCCTTTCAGCTGTCGCCGCAGTATTCCTTCGCCCTCGATCGAGTAGACTTGGAACTTGACGCTGGAGGAGCCGGCGTTGACCACAAGGATGGTGTCCATGGCGTTCACGCGGCAATCGTTGGAGCACGCCGGCGCCGGGCATGGGCATACAGCGCTGCGACCGCGCACGAGGCCATCCGCGCACGCGCCGAATCCGCGCGTGAGGTCAGGACGACCGGGACCCGGGCTCCGAGCACGATGCCCGCGCCGTCCGCCTTGGCGAAATAGGCGAGATTCTTTGCCAGCATGTTGCCGGCCTCCAGGTCCGGAACGACGAGGATCTGAGCGCGACCGGCGACCTCGGACTTGATCCCCTTGATGCGCGCCGCCTCCACGTCGATGGCGTTGTCGAAAGCCAGCGGTCCGTCGAGAATCCCTCCGGTGATCTGCCCGCGGTCCGCCATCTTGCAGAGTGCTGCCGCCTCGATCGTAGACGGAATTTTCGAGGTCACAGTTTCAACTGCTGACAGGATTGCCACGCGCGGCGACCTGCCGAATCCAGCTTCCACGTACAGATCGATCGCGTTCTGGATGATGTCGCGTTTGGCGTCCAGATCAGGGAAGATGTTGATGGCCGCGTCCGTCACGAAGATGGTCTCGGCATAGGCCGGCACGTCCATCACGAAGACATGGCTGATACGCCGATCGGTACGCAAGCCCCCGGCCTTCGCGGTGACGGCGCGCATCAATTCGTCGGTGTGCAAGCTGCCTTTCATTAACAGCTCACCTCGGCCGGCGTGGATCAGCTCTACCGCCTTTGCAGCGGCTTCATCGCTATGTGCTGCGTCAACAAGCTCGAAGCCCGCGATGTCGAGACCGTACCTGGCGGCCGTATCCCGGATCTTCCCTTCAGGTCCGACCAGGAGCGGCCGGATAATGCCGGCCTGTGCACTATCGACAGCGCCGCGCAATGAGCTTTCATCGCAGGGATGCACGACGATAGTTGGGGCCGCAGGCACGGCCTGCGCGGCCGCGATCAGACGGTCGTACTTGCTCGGGGACTGCGCCTGCGACGTGTCGGCTGACATGAGCCGGTTCCTTCCAGACAGTGTTACGAGGCCTTCGCCTTGGGGTCGAAAGGGGCAACATTCGACGCCCTCCCCGACGTTTCGGCGTCGAGACCGAACAGCTGTGCGACACGCTGCAGGCGGCTGGCGCGCTCGCCTGTGATGTCCTCGCTGGCCGACAGCACCTCGCTCATCTTCGTGAAAGCCGCGCGGCGTTGATTGACATCTTCGGGAAGCATCTTCGGGATAACGGCCAGCGCCGCCTCGCGATCGAGCAACAGCATGAAGAACTGCTCGCGAACCAGCATCTTGAATTCGGCGAGCGCTAATCGCGCTCCGCTGTCGTCGCGACGAGCCTGTCGTAGCGCCTCGATGCTGCGCTCGTCCACCATTCCTCTCGCCGAGCCGACATAAAGCAGGGCACGGATGGCCGCCTCGCGAAGCCCGCCTTCGCCAATCCTGGATCGGAGCTCGGCGATCCGTTTGTCGAGCATCGCACGGCGTTCGGCCGGCATCTCGCGCCGGCGCGACGGTTCAGCTTTCGGATCTATGCCGACCGCCGCCTGTAGCGCCGGCGAGCCGTAGAGGTTGAGGAAGATCGCCTCGCTCATCGCTTCCTGCGAATCGCGCCAGCTGTCCAGCGCATGAACGATCTGCTTGGAGACCTGCTCCTGAAACGCCAGGAACGGATTGTTGTTCGAAACCGGCTTGCGGTTCTCTTCCAGCCCTTCCGCTGCCGACTTCACGGCTTTCATCCACGGATTTTGGCTGCTGAACGCCTCATACTGCGTCCGTAGCGGATGCAGATTGCGCATCATCTCCGCCGTCTGCGGCGCCACCATGCCCTTGATCCAGGGCTGCACGAACTTGCGGTAGGCGGCAAGATTAAGCTCGGACACGCGTTTGGCCGCGGCAAAGCGCCGCTCGTCCTCAGGCGAATTGCCGCCCATGGCACGAATATCCTCTAGCGTTCGGGCCTCGCAGCGCATCACCCATTGGCCAACAACGAGATCGGAACTGGTGGTTTCCTCGTCCTTGGCTTCGAACGTCGCTTCGTAAAGGCCGGGCGGTAGTACATCAATCAGATCGATGTTGGTGGAAAATTCGGAGTGCTCCTTCTTGGCGACGCCGCCCGAGACGAAGATGCCTAGATGGCCGACGTTCTCGTGAACCGTATAGACGATCGTCTGCCCATAGGCCCTGATATCGTCCACGTCGGCGTAGCATTCGAGGATCCAACCCAGCGCCTGCTGTGGTGGAGTGATGTTGTCGCCCTTGGAGCAGAACACCACGATCGGCGAAGTGATGTTGCGCAGGTCTACCTTCTGCCCGTCGGCCAGGGTGATATTGCCGGCGGCCAAGTTGTTGCCAACGAAGAGTTCGTCGACAATGAACTGAATCTCCTCGGCGTTGAGATTGACGTGCCCACCCCACCAGCGCTCGAACTCCAGGTAGCGATCGGCTTCGGTATCGACCTTCGAATAGACATTGTACTGCTTGGTCCAGAGCGTGTTCGACGGGTTTTGGCCTTCGAAGTTCTGGACCAGCCAGGCACCATCGAACTTCCCGCCGCCGAGATCGCTAACGAGCGCAGTTAGCCAGCTTCCGCCCAGCAGGCCGCCCGAATATCGCATCGGGTTTTGGCCATGCACGCCCGCCCAGTACGCGAGCGGGGCTCCAGCGATGATCAGTGGGCCGAACAGTTCCGGCCGAACCGAAGCCAGGATCATGACCGCCCAGCCGGCTTGGCAATTGCCTATGACGCAGGGTTTCCCGTCAGCTTCCGGATGACGGCTGATCACCTTCTCGATGAACAGCGCCTCGGCACGCGCGATGCGCTCGATAGTCTGACCCGGCACGGGCTCCGGAAGGAAGCCGATGAAGTAACAGGGATGTCCCGCCTTCATCGCGACGCCGATCTCGCTGTCGGCCTTGAACCCGCCGATGCCTGGACCGTGCCCGGCGCGTGGATCAATCACGATGAACGGCCGCCGCGTGGGATCGATCTCGACGCCGGCTGGCGGGACGATGCGGACAAGCGCGTAATTGACGGGTTCGTCCAGCTTGCGGCCGTCGATGATCAGTTCGGCCGCATATTGCAGAACGTGTGGCGCGGTTTGGGCGACGTGCTCCCGATATTGGTCGCCGCGCCGGCGCATCACATCGAGAAAGAGTATGCTCCGTTGTCCCGCGTCGACCATGTATTCAACCGCGGAGGCGACGAGGCCGGACATCGGACCACCGGGCGATCCAGGCACTTCCATCTGCATGCTCCGACCTCAATGTCGTATGAATGCATCCAAGGCCCGCCGCAACAGCAGGCCATTGATATAGGTCAATGCTGGACGGCGAGTACGCCGACCCATTCGTGTCACGTCGATCATCCCGCCGGAATGTGTCGAGCTGACCGCCGAGATTCAGGCCGCCCGCTTTTTTTGCGGGGCCCCTTGATTCAAATCAAACGGGCAACCGACCGCCCCATTCATAGACGAGCCTCAGGCCGACGTGTTTTCCGGCCGCCGAGCCGAGATCCGCATGTCGGACATCGCCAAATACAGCGTGACGGAACACTTGCGGGACGGCAGCACGGCCGAAATCCGAGCGTTGCGGCCGGCCGACAAGACGGCTGTCCTCGACGCGCTGGATCAGACCAGCAAGCAGTCGTTGCAGCGCCGTTTTTTTGGGATCAAGCGTCATTTCTCGGACAAGGAGCGCGCGTTCTTCATGGATGTCGACTTCATGAATCACGTCGCGCTGGTGTGCGAAGTCGGGCAGCCCGAGCGGACAATGATTGTCGGAGGCGCTCGATACCTCGTGTTTGAGCCCGGACGAGCCGAGTTGGCCTTCGTCGTCATCGACGCTTGGCAGGGCCGAGGCATCGGCTCCATCTTAATGCGCCATCTTGGCGAGATCGGCTGCAACGCCGGATTGCGTGAATTCACGGCAGAGGTCCTGCCCGAGAACAAGTCGATGCTGGCGGTGCTCGGCAAGTTCGGCTTTAAGCCGGACGGGAACCGCGACCCCCAGACGATGCATTTGGCGCTACGCCTGGGCAAAGAGGGGCGGTGATCGATGAGCGGTACATGGTTCTGGCCCGCGCTCAAACTCAACGCTGGTTCAGAGACTACAAGAACTCCAGCAGGATCATGCCGCGAGATGCATCCGTCGACGTTGCGGAAAGCGTGGGCCGCCCGCGCGAGCAACGTGTTGCTTTAAGGCGGCTCCGAGAATACCGGACTTACCACCACAAAACACGCTCTCGCGCATCGCCAAGCCGCGGGTTCTCTCGCGCACGGGCGGTCATGAACCTTGCTGATGTCGCAGTCGAAGAGGCACATTATGAAACCCTTTACTCTGCTACTCGCTTCGGCCTGTATGTTTGCATGCGCTGGCGAGAGCCACGCAGTCGTGAGAATTGCCAACGACCGTGGTGGCTTGATTCAACGTTACCTTGATCGATATGACGAGTTGAATGAGACTGGCCAGACTGTGATTATCGATGGCCTCTGCGCGTCCGCCTGCACGATCGTATTAGCAAAGATCCCATCAGATAGAGTTTGCGTGACGGAACGGGCAAACCTTGCTTTCCACGCAGCTTGGGATCTCGGCGTCGGCGGACGCCATATTACAAATCGAGAAGCTACACGGATGATCTATTCGATGTACCCGGCTCCGGTTCGGACTTGGATCTCAGGCCGAGGTGGTTTGTCGCCCCACACAATCTTCCTTCGCGGTGCGCAGTTACAGACGATATTTGCGCGCTGCTATTTGGACTCTGCAGTCTTCTTCCGGTCATAGTCCTAAGCCCGCGTCTCGGCCTGCAGCGATGGCCGCATGGCAAGTCACTGAAGTCGCTTTGATCTATCTCAATTCTCTGACAGGAGCGGGTATCAGTTTGAGGGAGTCGCGTCCATCGCTCCGCCGCGCCGGCCGGGCGGTTGGGCGCTTCCAGGGAGCTCGATATGATCAAGTCGCTCGGAATTGCCACGTTCGCCTTCTTCTTCGCAGTATCGGCTCAGGCGATGACGCCTGCCCCGATTGCACAGCCCGAAAGCCTGATTACGGAAGTCGCTGCTGCCTGCGGCGTCGGTAGGACACGTATCAACGGCGTGTGCGTGGCACGGACGACCGTCCGGCATACCCGTCGGGCGGTCCGCAGATGTGTGAGAGGGACGACGTGCTGATTGGTTGTCCTCAAGGACAATACGCAAATTGGTGTGTCGCGATTAGAATTCTAGAGTACCGACCCCAACGGTACATCGACGCCCCCCACCGGCCTCAGTCTTTCCAGACTGGGGCCGTCTTGCGCCTGAAAGGTTGGACGGACCGGTCGCCTTGTGGGATTTATCGAACCGGGAACAACTCCAACCGCAACACTGATGCCGGCACGCCAACAATCAGCCTTCGAGAGCCGGTTATCGTCAACTGCCGAAGCCGACGATGCAGGTGAATAACGCAGACACAAAACGCAAATGTTTACGCAATTTACCACTCGACCATCAACGCGATCGTCTTCATTTTCCCGTCTGATAATTGCCTTGCGCGCCTTGTTTGGTCGGATGCTCGGAGTGGTCCTGTCGTAGCGGAGGTGGCCGGCATGTCCGAAATGGTGGAAGTGCTCGCCGGAACGAGTTTATTTCTACTCGCCTTCTCGCTGCTGATATTCGACATCCCCCGCTACACCTTATCGCTGGTGTCTCTTGCTCTGTTCAGCTCGAAGCGGCGAAGCGCCAGTGGGACGGTTTGCCAAGCGACGGTAAGCGTGATTATCCCGACATTCAACGGCGGCTCCGGGCTTGCTCCTTCGATCAACTCGCTGCGCCGGCAAACCCTTCGACCTGTCGAAATCATCGTCGTCGACGACGGCTCCACCGACGCGACACGCGCGGTCGCGGAGCGGGCGAGAGCGCAGGGCCTGGTTGACATGGTCATCTGCCATGGGACCCGCTGCGGCCGCAGCGCTGCCATCAACGCTGCAGCACGGTTTGCCCGCGGCGATCTACTCTTGACCGTAGATGCCGACACTGTCTTCGAACCAAACGCGGTTGAGCGCCTCGCGGCTGCGTTCGGCGACCCGCTCGTCGCCGGCGCAAGTTGCAGCATCGCGATCAGCAACGAACGCGACTCGATATGGACAGGGCTTCAAAGCGTCGAATACCTGGTGTCGATCACCGCGGGGCGGTCGATCCTCGACGTGGTCGATGCGATAGCGTGTCTGTCCGGCGCCTGTTCCATGTATCGCCGGGATATTTTTGCGCGGCAGGGCGGGCTCGACGTCGGCCCGGGAGAGGATATGGAGTACACCTTGCGGCTCCGCAGACTCGGCTATGTCATTCGGTTCGTGTCCGACGCCTGGGCGGAAACAGCCGGCCCCGCAAGCGGCATAAGTCTGTTGCGCCAGCGCGCGCGCTGGGATCGCGATGCTCTGCGCATCCGCTTCATGATGTATGGCGAGCTGAGTTTTCGCCATCCGCTGGAACGTTTACCGGACACAATCCAACGGCTGGATTTCATCGTCTTCGATCTCGTTCCGACGCTCAGCCTGCCGTTCTACTTGGCCTACATTGTGCTGTTGTTCGGCTCGGATGCCGTGTTGTTTCTCTCGGCGATCTACGTGCTGCTCCTCTGGATCTCGGTCTTCAATATGGCGCTTGTGTTCGCCCTCTTCCATCGATCCGTCGGAACGTTTGGCTGGAAGATGGCTCTGATCTTTCCCTTTTACCAGGGTGTCTATCTCAAGTGCGCCCGGTTCTTTTCCTACTCTTCGGAAATCATCTTTGCCTCGTCGCGGAACGATGATTTCGTGCCGCCGCGCGTTCGCCGCGCACTGTTCGGCGATCGGACGAAGGAAGTGGCCAAATGACCATCACCCTAACACGGCTCGATCCCCATATCCCCGACCCCATCGAGAGCCGTCGGCGCGCGGCCGGACGGGCTGTCCGCGCCGCCTATGCGACGATCGTATTCGGCATACTCGCATTCTTTGTCGTCTATTTCGGGAGGCCAATTCTTTATCTCGGCGGCCCGGGCAGCGTGTCCTCACCGAGATATTTGATTTCACTGCCTTACATCGTGCAGATCAACAGCATCACCGTGCTGAGAGGTGCGTCGGTCAAGGCCGGCGAAGAAATCGGAAGGGTTCGGTCTCCGCAGCACGATGAAATTGTCGCCACCTATATGCGCTCGCTCGCGGACATCGCCGGCCGCAGAGCGGACTTGCGTGTCAAGGCCCGGGTTGCGCGCGAATCTCTCGACGCGGCGCGCTCACATTTGCGGCTTGCAGAGGAAGCTGTCGAACTTATCGCAAACTCGTCGGCCGCGAGCCTGAATTACCGCATAGACATGTCCCGGGAGCGCGCCCTGGCGAACAAAGCCGTGGTCTCGCAGGAGGCGGAAGCCGCTGAAGCCAGCACTCAGTTGGCCGCTCTCGACGAATTCAGCCGGCAACTCGGTGATCGCCTCGAAAAGGTTGAAAGCAGCTTTGCAGACGGGAGAGTCTTCGCGCCCATAGCTGGCATCGTCGCGAACAATCCTGCGCGCGCCGGTCAATCCCTCGTGGCGGGCACTCCGATTGCAGAAATTCTCGACCCCACGGATGTCTTTGTCGACTGGTACGTTCCTAACGAACGCCTGTCCGATCCAAAAGTCGGCAACGAAGTCTTTGTGCTGTTCGGCAACCGGCGAATTCTGGGCGAGATCATTGAAATCCTGCCGGTGTCAGATGTATACCCCGGAGCGGGCTCGTCGGCGGCGCGCGAGCGTACCGCCTCGCAAATCGCGCGAATTCGGTTCAGCCCAGGCGCGCATCCCCCGGCGCTGAACTCGGCCGTCGACGTTCACATGCACTACACACAACTGAGCGCGCGGATCGCTTCCATGCTGGTGCGACTATTCGGGCTCGATGAGTTGTGAGAGGGAGCGAGGTGCAGCATGCAGGTCGAAGCGAACCAAACGGGTTGCCCGGCTTGCGGCTCCTCCGCGCTAGAATTGTTTCCAGTATTCCACCACATGATCTGCGCCTATGTTGGTCCGGAGTATGACTTCATGCCAAAGATCGCGGGATATACGTGCCCGAAGTGCTGCCGGGGCATCGTGCCAGCTGACCCAGCATGCGAGATCGTGGGGACTAGCGCGCGCTGCACCCGATGTCGGGTTGAGATGGTGGTTTCCCCGGCGTGTGCTCCGGCTGGCTTGCAAGTATTAGCGATTGAACTTGTTAGACGCTCGCTGCCGAATGACTAGTTCGGCCGATGGTGCTGGCCCATCGGAAGCGAACTCCCAGACAATTACGCATGGCCTCGGTCTTGGCAGGAAGCGCAGCACTTGTTGCGGCAACTTGTTGCCGGAATTCCTCCGCGCCTTGTGGATCTATAGATTTCTAGGCTCGGGTCTGCACTCGTAAGTGGATGTGTTCCCTGAGCGCTCTTGCATCCTGCCAGAACGCTCGAGTTAACATAGATGAACAGAGATGTTTGATCTGCGTCAATCGGCGATGGTGCCATCTGCATTGCACTTCAGGAAGGTCGCGGCCGCATCAGCGCGCTGCGGCTCTTGCTCCAGAAGGAGAATGCCATGCTCCGCCAAGTCCTTATTGCAGCTTCAGCCGCGACCGCGCTGCTTGTAGCTAGTTTGCATTCTGACGAAGCCTTCGCCCGTCGTGGTGGTGGAGGCGTGCGAGCCGGAGGCTATCACGGCGGCGGCGCGATGCGAGCGGGCGGCTACCGCGGCGGAGCCGTGGCCGTTCGAGGCTATCGAGGCGGTGCAGTTGCTGTGCGCGGCGGACGCTATGGCTATCGAGGCGGCTACGGCGCCTACCGAGGCTACCGCTACGGCGCAGCCGCTGTAGGCGCTGCGGCAGTCGGCGCCGCTGCAGCGGGCGCGTACTACAGAGGCGGCTGCGGATACGATGCCTACGGAAACTGGATTTGCCCGAACGGCTACTAAGGCTCTCAAGCGGACACTAGCGCTCGTGGAAGCGGGCAGTTCGTCTGCCCGAGGAGCTGGTTGATCACGCGCGAGGCGTCTGGTCGGATTTGCGCGGCTTGTCCGCCCCAATGCCAAGTTGGACGCGCCGCCATTAATGACTGAGAGAGCCATCCCGACAACGAACCTAACTCCGTGCTTCAAAGACCAGACGCTACCAGGCAACCTCGATCGAAGTCTGCAGATGGCTCGACGAGCCCGCCGCCGCGAACACCTCTGTGGCTCTCAGGCACATTGAATCGCACTGGCTGTTTCGGATAACGAGCCTTGATCAGCCTGTTATCCCGACAGCCCGAAAAGCTATTGCCGGCCGGGGCATTCACCCATTGGCACAAAGTGCACTGGCCAAGCGCTGCGCATCTGCTTGTCTAGAGCGCGCCTTGCCGATTCTTTCTAGCCCCCAAGCTTCCAGGATTGGCGAGATCGTACAGGCCCCGGCGCGGCATCAGCTTCGCCGGGGCCACGGACGCGGGGATGGTCCAGGACTATGGACACAGAGGCAGAACGGCAACGAGGGTTGGAGTTGGGTCGCCGCTGGGCAGAGCATGCTTCGGCGCACGAGCTTGCCACCATGGTGAGCGGCTCGTTTGATGATCTCGGCGAAATTCTGCCAGCGGACGCATCTGATCAGTTCGTCGGCGGCTTCCGCGAAGGCGTGTTGCACGTCTGGCGCGGGGCCTAGGATGTCAGGATAAGGGTGCGGGGATGAGACCAAGCGCCCTTGCCCCATCGCGGAAAATTTCAGGCGGCCAGTTGACTGGTCAATATTCCTGACACAACTGAAGCGAGCAAATTGCTCAATTTTCCCAGCTGTTGCCGCGCAAGCACACCGAATTCCAGTCGGCTCAGCTAGCTTCGAGATGGAATGCCGGACTGCCAAGAAAAGAGCCGGCATCGTTAGGGTGAAACGTGGATGGAGCAAAAAGAATGAAGAAGATTTGGTTGAGTGGCATCGCCTTGCTGGCGGTGAGCATGGCGGCACCCGCGTCAGCGGCTGATCTGGCCGCTAAACCTTACGTCAAGGCCCCGCCCCCGGTGATCGCGCCGATCTATGATTGGACCGGGTTCTACATCGGCGCCAACGGCGGTTGGGGACAAAGCCACGGCTGTGTGGATTTCGTCACGCCAGCAGGGACGGTCGCAGGTGGTTGCGCCGATCGCTCCGGCGGCCTCGCTGGCGGACAGATCGGGTACCGCTGGCAAACCAATCAGTTTGTGCTCGGCCTGGAAGCGCAGGGAGATTGGGCAGAAATCAAGAATACGCGCGTCAGTCTGATCGACCCGCTGATTTCGACAACCGGTAAGATTGACGCCATCGGACTCTTCACGGCGCAGCTCGGCTGGGCATGGAACGCCTCGTTGTTCTACGTGAAGGGCGGCGCCGCCGTGACGCGCAATCGGTTCGACATATTCAACAACGTCACCGGGGTCGGCTTGGCATCGGCAGGGCACACACGCTGGGGCGGCGCCCTTGGCGTCGGCTGGGAGTACGGCTTCACGCCCAATTGGTCGCTCGGTATCGAATACGACCATCTCTGGATGGGGCGTGATAATGCCGGCTTCGCAGGCGTAGTCACTCCCGGAGGGTTCGTCCTCACCGGCAGCGGGGTCAGCCAGGATGTGGACATGGTCACGCTTCGATTGAATTACCGTTTCGGTGGATACGGCGCACCGGTCGCGGCCAGATATTAATGCACTCACCCTGCCAAACCAAAGCCCCGGCATGCCGGGGCTTTTTTGTGCTTATGAAATCTTGGCGCTCAAGAAGCCGAACATCTCCAGCGCAAGCACCTTGAGAGGGCTGCGACTGCGTCATCGTCCTAAGGCAAATGTCCCGAGCTGTTACCATTCTGTCGCGCATTTGGACGTTGCTTGTGCCTAGTAGTGAATGCCGTCTGCCCAGAGTTTGCAAATGAGATCAAACAAACCGGAAGACTGTGTCATCAACCATGCGGCCGCGATTGCTGTACTCGTGCTTTGCACTGATGTTTCGTATGCCGACCAGGGGGGTAGCTCATTCTGGTTTCCGGGCCAGTTTGCAAGTCTCGCCGCCGTGCAGCAGACACCGGGCTGGGCGCTCAGTGTCATCGATTACCATTCCAGCGTCGCCGCCTCGGGGAGCGCTGCTGTGGCCAAACAGATCCAAGCCAGCAGAATCCCCGCCAATGTCAACGTCAGTTTGAATCTGGGTCTGAGCGGACGGACTGATCTAGTCGCCCTCGCGCCATCGTATACTTTCGCGGCGACGGTGCTTGGCGGTCAGTTGGTCGTGGGCATGTCCGGCCAATACGGCAGAGCCGCCGCCAGTCTCGCTGGAACACTGACAGCGATGGCTGGACCGATTGTGGTGACGCGCACTGGGACGCTCGAAGGCTCGCTTGTCTCATACGGCGACCTCGCGCCATTCGCGGAGGTGTTTTGGAACGATGGCGTCCACAATTACATGGCTTACGTCACAGGCAATATTCCCGTCGGCGATTACGATCTGACGCGGATCCCCAATACCGGGCTCGGTCATGGCGCGATCGACATTGGAGGCGCCTATACCTACTTCAACCCGGCGGCAGGAAACGAAATCTCGGGCGTCGTCGGCCTCACCTACAATTTCAGGAATCCGGACACCCAGTACCAGAGCGGCATCAATTTCCACTTCGACTGGGGCGCATCGCACTACCTCACCAAGCAGCTTTTCGTCGGCCTTGCTGGATACGCCTATCAGCAAATCACCGACGACTCCGGCCAAAACCCGATGCTCGGTGGCTTCAGATCACGCGTTTTCGGCCTCGGTCCGCAAATCGGGTACAGCTTCCCGATCCGAGATATGCAGGGCTCTCTTGGTCTAAGGGGATACGGCGAATTTGGTGCAGCCAACCGTCCGTCGGGATGGAACACCTGGCTGACGTTCACTATTTCCCCGTCCGCGCCTGCCGCCGTCGCGCCCAGGAAGCATTTGGTTGTGAGATAAACCTCTTCCGAACTGGAAGGTCGGCTGCGGTCGGTCGAAGTATCAAAGGAGAGAAACTGCGAAGAACTCCAACCTTCGCAAATCTTGTCCGACATGCGTCACTGAGCGAACCTCGATGAAATGCGCCGCTACTCGGCTGACGGCCATCAACAGGAGCCAAACCAATACAGGGCGCGCTCTGTTGCTCGCAAGCGGCGGGAGACTGGTCCAGCTAACTAGCTCTATTCTGAATGGCCGTTGGTAGAGTGCGGGATTTGTTCTTCTTGCAATACGCGACGACCGCGCTGGAGTTCCTCTGCAGGCGCTCGTAGTCCAATACACTGTTGCTTGCTGCTGCGTTATAGTAGCCGCTCATGAAGTATCTTACAAAATCTTGATCCGCCGGACCGTATGCCAACCAAGTTCCGCAGGTGATCTTGTTAAAATCCAGCGTAGCGTTAGGCACCGCAGTTACGCCTATCGATTTTTCCAGTCCTACCATCACGCTGGCATTCGGGTTGGACTGGCACCACCCTCTTACGTTTGTGACATTTGCCCGATGCAGGTCAAAATCTACAAACGTCCTCCGACTTTCATAACTAAACCAGCCGGTCATCCAAGCTGAAAATTTGCTCGACGGTGTAGCCGGCATGGCGAGATATTCGCTACAGGTGATGCTGCGAATATCGGCCGTCGTGGCAAGCGCCTCAGTGGCGAACGCTGAGGCGATTAGGACGAACGTAACGATACTGAACCTGCACCTCATTGTGATGACTCCCGTAACGAGTGACCGACAGACTAATCGCGATTTGCTTTCACAGGACCGGCATCCCGCGGCTCCCGAGAGTAATCACCATAGTGGCAAGTGCTCGATTTGATCTAGATCAACCTACCAGGTAGCGAGGAGAGTCAGCCCGCTGCGCGGGACGCGATAAACTGCAAATCGTGTCACCGTTGTGACTGATGTCACGTGGAATCCCGTCTTGCCAAACACGTTGCAATGCTGTGCTTCGGTGTGCTCCCTGCCAGCGGGTCCCCGCAGCATGTGCAGGTCGCTCATTGATATTTGCCGATCGGACATTGACTTGGCGGTCGGTTTGCAAGGGGCTTTGCTAAACATAAGCATGTCGCGTTAGGCCGCGTTTGTCCTTGCGCGGTGGCTCTGTCCACCGCCCAGGGAGCGGCTTTTCTCACGATGCGACGACAATTGCGATCTGTTCTCATTCGCCGGCGGTAACTGGCCTAATGTAACAGGTAATGGCAAAAATCGATTTGCGAGCTGCCTGCTTGATCTGCTTCAATTCTCTTCTGGCTATCGGACGTAAGCTAAGCTTCTTGACAGGAGCAACAGCAGTGCCAAGCGCAGAACAGTGCCGAGGGTATGCTGCCGAATGCAGCGCCAAAGCAAAGGAGGGGCGAATTTCGTCGCGCTCAACTGGTTGCTCGCCGGAGCTTCGCTCATCCCTCCTGCCTGAAATACGACGGCAGTATGCTACGGCTGTCGCCCAATCCCGCGGGTGCACATGAGCAGGCGGGAGGCTTCCTCAAGGCCGGGGTTCGTGACCTGCCGATCGACCCGGAGACGGAAGACTCGAGATCACCGATGCACAAATCGGTCTATCGGCGTTCGGAGCAGCGTCCGTTCTTCTCTACGATCGCATGGCGGCCTACCGCCCGGACAACATGAGGGTCCACGTCGACTTCAACCACTACTTCGATGGGAACGCGGCGCAGCTGCCCCGATGCGCCGCCGATGACATTGAAAGGAAGTGGAAGATGCCGACCATGTCGGGCGGCTCTGACCCAGATGCCACATTGATGGAGCAGTTCTGTCGGGCGGCCTTCGAGACGCCTTTGGCCTCCGCGGAGACGAGGAGAGCACATTACAATGCCGAGAGTCGCCGCCCGGTGGTCAAAAACACCGCTTGAAAAACCGTTTTAGTTCGGCCTTCTCGAACGGTTTCTCTCGCTAAGGTCTTGATTTAAATGGTGGGCGCACCAGGGCTCGAACCTGGGACCCGCTGATTAAGAGTCAGCTGCTCTACCAACTGAGCTATGCGCCCGAAAGGCGGTTAAAGCCTTGCGAGGCCGGTCGTTTAGCAAAGCGATCCGGGTCTGGCAAGCGATGGCACGTAAGTTTTCCAAGGCTATGACAAGGGTATGCCAAGGGCGTGCCCACCTCCCCAAAAAAGCGAAAAGCCGCTGGATTCCAGCGGCTTCGCCAAGGGTGACCGGAGCAATCCTTGCAGGCTCAGAGCCGGCCCTCGCGGTCCCGGTCCGGGCCGCCGTCGCGGTCGAAACGGTCACGGTGGAAATGGTCCATGCCGCGCTCCATCATGCGGTCCATGCCACCCTCCATGAAGTGGCGGCGCGGGCCGTCTTCGCCGCCGCCGAACGGGCCGCGGTGGCGGGTCAGCACGGCGAGGCGCCGCTTCTGGCCCTCGTCCAGGGTCTTGTAGAGCGGATCGGCGGCATCGGCGATCTTCTTTAGGGCCGCCGACGTCGCCCCCATGTCCTCGGCGCGCTGGCGTAGGCGGGCGACCGGATCCTCCGGCCTGTCGGCATCCTTGTTGGCGTCTCTATTCGCGTCCCTGCCGGCATCGCCGGGACCGGCATTCATCCGCGCATTGGCGCGGTCGATGCGCAGCTTGGCGAAGTCGCGCACGGCGGCCTCGACCGGCGGCCACAGCTTTTCCTGGTCGGCGTTGAGCTTCAGCCCGGCATGGACGGCGGCGATCCGCGCGTCGACCATGGCGGCGCGATCTTCCGGGTTCATCCGGATGTGGCGCATGTGCTCGTGCATCCACGGGCGATGATAGTGGGCATAGACCGCGCCCGAGCCGGCGATGCTGAGCACGGCGATGGCGGCGATGGTGAACTTCCTCATGCGAACTCTCCTCTGGAAGGATGCCGTGAGGATGGGCGCAGCGCAGCTTACGTGCAACTTACAAGTTGGACAGGGAGCGCCTTCTTTCGAAGATATAACGCTCCTGAATTTTCATTCAGTCGCAATCGGAAATCATTCGCAACAAAAGGGGCTCCGCGCCCGGCACGGAAGCCCCCATTCATCGTCCGTTCAAATCAGTTCGTCGTGCTCTTCGCTTCCTTCTGGAACTCGTCGATCAACGGTTGCCCGATGCGACCTGCGGCGTCCTTGTAGACCGGCTCCATGGCCTTGCGCATCGCCTCATCCTGCTCCGGCGTCAGCTTGATGATCTCGCTCTTGCCGCTCTTCCTGATCTCGGCGAGCGCGTCCTCGTTCTCCTTCTGCGACTGCGTATTGTTGAAGTCGGTTGCTTCCTTCATCGCCTTTGTCAGCTGGTCGCGGATGTCGGCCGGCAAATCGTCCCAGAACTTCTTGTTCACGATCACGACGTAGCCGATATAGCCGTGGTTGCTCTCGGTGATGTACTTCTGCACCTCGTGCATCTTCTGGGTATAGATGTTCGACCAGGTGTTCTCCTGCCCGTCGACGACGCCGGTCTGCAGCGCCTGGTAGACTTCGCCGAACGCCATCACCTGCGGCAGCGAGCCAAGCGCCTTGAACTGGGCCTGGAGCACGCGCGAGGACTGGATGCGGAACTTGACGCCCTGATAGTCGGCCGGCGTCACCAGCTTCTTGTTGGCGCTCATCTCCTTGAAGCCGTTGTCCCAATAGGCAAGGCCGGTGATGCCCTTCGGTTCGAGCAGCTTGAGCAGCCTCGCGCCGAGCGGACCTTCCGTCACCTTCCGCAGCGTCTTCAGATCAGGGAGGATGTAGGGGAGATCGAATACCTCGAACTCACGGATGCCGAGCGGGCCGAACTTGGAGTTGGACGGCGCCAGCATTTGCACGCTGCCGAGCTGGAGCGCCTCGAGTTCTTCCTTGTCCTTGTAGAGCGTCGAGTTCGGATAGATCTCAACCTTGACCTTGCCGCCGGTGTACTTCTCGGCGAGCTCCTTGAATTTCTCCGAGGCCTTGCCCTTCGGCGTGTCGGTGGCCACAACGTGGCTGAACTTGATGATGATGGGCGCTTGGGCCGATGCCGGCCCGGTCAAGCCAAGAGCCAGGACCGCCATGGACGCAGCGATCGCGAAGGTGCGCATAATCTCTCCCTTTGTTATTTGGGCCACTCCTCGCGCGGGTGGCCGATCCTTATGCCGGTTGCATCAATAGCGGCTGGGAGGCGGAGCCGCTATTGGCCCTTAGCAGGGCAGGTATTCATCATGAATACCGCTGCGCTGCCTCGCCCGCTTGCGGGAGAGGGATGAGGCCAACGGTACCTCCAGGTCGGGACACGCCCCGCGTGGAGAGAACTCTCACCGGCAACGCCTGGGACGATGCGTCGCATCACCCAGGCGTGTCGCCCTCTCCCCCAAGCGGGAGAGGCGAAGTTAAGTCAGCTCGCCGCCGCGGTCGTCACGGTGTCGCGCTGGCGTTTCATGACGATCTTGTTGAGCGCGCCGAGATAGGCCTTCGCCGAGGCCACCAGCGTATCAGGATCCGCCGCGCGCGCGGTCATCGCACGTCCCTCATGCGACAGCCGCACCGAGACTTCGGCCTGCGCGTCGGTGCCCTGCGTCACTGCGTGGACCTGGTACAGCTCGAGCTTGGCTTCGTGCGGCACCAGGCGCTTGATGCAGTTGAACACCGCGTCGACCGGACCGTTGCCCTCAGCCTCCTCGATCTTGATCTGACCGTCGACGTCGAGCTTCATGGTCGCGCGCTGCGGGCCATGGGTGCCGGCGATCACGGTCAGCGAGGTCAGCTTGATGCGGTCGTGCGAAGCCGCCATCTCCTCGTCGACCAGCGCCTCGATGTCCTCGTCGTAGATGTCCTTCTTGCGGTCGGCCAGCGCCTTCATCCGCGTGAATGCATCTTCCAGCTGGTTCGGGCCGAGCTTGTAGCCCATCTCCTCCAGCTTGTGCACGAAGGCATGGCGGCCGGAATGCTTGCCCAGCACCAGCGAGGACTGCTTCAGGCCGACCATCTCGGGCCGCATGATCTCGTAGGTGGAAGCGTCCTTCAGCACGCCGTCCTGGTGGATGCCGCTCTCATGCGCGAACGCGTTGCGACCAACGATGGCCTTGTTGTACTGCACCGGGAACGAGGTCGCCGCCGACACCACCTTCGAGGCGCGGGTCAGCTGCGTGGTGTCGATCTTGTTCCAGTAGGGGAATTTGTCGTTGCGCACGTTGATCGCCATCACGATCTCTTCCAGCGCGGCGTTGCCGGCGCGCTCGCCGATGCCGTTGATGGTGCACTCGACCTGGCGCGCGCCGCCGACGACGCCGGCCAGCGAATTCGCCACCGCCATGCCGAGATCGTTATGGCAGTGCACGGAGAACACCGCCTTGTCCGAGTTCGGCACGCGCTCGATCAGCGTCTTCATGAAGTGGGTGTATTCGTCGGGCGTGGTGTAACCGACGGTATCAGGAATGTTCACCGTGGTGGCGCCGGCCTTGATGACGGCTTCGACGATGCGGCACAGATAGTCCATCTCGCTGCGGGTGCCGTCCTCGGCCGACCATTCGACGTCGTCGATCTGGTTGCGGGCGCGCGCGACCATGGCAACCGAGGTCTCGAGCACCTGCTCCGGGGTCTTGTTCAGCTTCACGCGCATATGCAGCGGCGACGTCGCGATCACGGTGTGGACGCGGCCCCGCTTGGCAAATTTCACTGCCTCCGCGCAACGGTCGATGTCGGCGGGATGGGCGCGCGACAGACCGGCGATGACGGCGTTCTTGGAGCGGCGGGCGATCTCGCTGACCGCCTGGAAGTCGCCTTCCGAGGTAATGGGGAAGCCGGCCTCGATGACGTCGACACCCATATCGTCCAGCATCTCGGCGACCTCGAGCTTCTCCTCGAAGGTCATGGTGGCGCCGGGGCACTGCTCGCCGTCGCGCAGGGTGGTGTCGAAAATGATGACGCGGTCCTTATCGGACTTGTTCACGGGGGCCATTTGAATTTCCTTTTGAGCTTTTGCGCCGTCAGTCTTCTAGGCGCTTGAGGTGTCCGGTGATCTCGACCAACCCCTGAGCGCCCAGGCGCATGGCGCCCAGCCGGCCCTCAGGGGCAAGTAAGAAGAAGCCCGCCAATCAGGAGGGTGGGCAGCAGCGCGGCCGGGATCGTGGCGGCGGCCAGAGCCACCTCCCCCGAAATCCCATCGATTTGGCCGCGAATCAGCATTGCCAGACCCTTTGAGCCCTCAATCCTCGGTCAAAACCGTTGACGGTTGGTTGCCGGGAGGCTCGATCTACCGTTTCTAGACGAGAAATGGCGGCAACCGCAACGCCAAAAGATGGACAGAACCATTGACCTGGTTTCCCCCGGCTATTGCCGGGGCGGCGGCACGAGGTCGAGCAACCGCTTGCGGACGCTCACTTCCAGAGGCGCGTTGCAGACCGGCCGATTGTAGAAGCCGCTGCTGCGACACAAGGTGGGCGTCGGACCGCGAAGGTCGCCGGCCTGGCAGGCAAGGCAAATTCGGAACGCCGCCGCCTCGAGCTGGAGCGAATAGTCGAGCGTCGATGCAGCCGGCTCGGACGGTTGGAAGAGCTGGCTGCCCTTGATGTTCTGGAACCAGGTGTCGATGTGGCCCTTCACCTTCGCAGGATTGGCGAGGTCGTCCATGTTGAAGCGACTGTCGAGCAGCCCGATCGAGGCGCGCGGCGTGCGCGCCGCTGAGTGACACGACAGGCAAGATGAGCGGATATTGTCGGCAGGTCCGTTGGCGCGCCCCATGAAGCCCATGGTGAGACGCTGGTCCCAGCCATAGGTGACGTTCCGCAAATCGGGATTGATCCAGCTCTCACGGATCGCGCCGTCGTAGACGCCGGGGTCGTTGCCCCATTGCAGCGATACCGGCACGAGATTGTCGAACAGGGCGTCGCCCTTTGCCGGGCCGCGCCAGACAAAGGTCCCGAACACCCATCCGGTGTCCAGCGACCGGCCGGTCTTCGCTGAATCCTTCACTGAAATATCGACCTGAAGCAGGCGCACCGAGCGGATCGTGCGGGTGCCGGGATCCTGACCGCCGGAGCCAGCGCCCAAATTGTCGATAAAGGCGTCGTATTCGGGTGCGCCCTGGAGGTAGGCAACTTCGTCGGGTGAGGCATCGGTGAACAGAAATTTGACGGAGACAGTGTCATTCGGAAATTTCATCGCGACCGGGAAAGACGGATTGCAAGGCTCGGCGAAGACCTCCCCGAAGACTGCTGCTCCCGGCCTGTTGTAGAAGCCGACCGCCCAGACCTGGGAACCTCGTGTGTTGGTCTTGGACAGATCGCCGGGATCGGGGCCGCGTTCCTTGGTCAGCCCCATCAACGGCTCGCGCCCGGAGTTTCCGTAGTCGAGCCATTGCGAAATCCACCACTGCTCCTGACCGGTGCCGACGAGCTTGCGGTCCACGATTTTGAAGGACGTCTTCGCGGTACTGAGCACGGCATTCATGTAGTCAGCCGGCTTGGTGCGAAAATCGACCGATTCCCAAGGCTGCGGATCATTGGGATTGGGGCGCACCGGCGGATAGTCTAGTCGCCACTTGGCCGCGGCAACCGTGCCATTCGCCTTCATTGTACTCGCCGAAAAGCTCTGACACTCATCGGCCTGGCACGACGAGCCCGCAATCATAGCCAGAACGACGACAACCCCTGCCGCTCTCATGACGGGCTCCTTTGCGCCTGCCGGTGAATCCAATCGGACCACGATTAGGCGCATTGCCGCATCAGGTGTGTTAAATGGTTCACACAACCTGGGAGAATTGCACGAGCAAATCGCCGCATGTCGGGCGAAGTGGCAGTGCACACGCGCTTTCGCCGGCGGCCCATTTTGGGACCAAAGGTACAGACCGATTAGCCACTCAGCGAGACCGTCGAGCTACGCCGTGCGGCGAGCGCGAGCCCTGCTCTCCCAGCGGTTCAGCATCTGACCGAGCTCGCCGGTGGCGACCGGCGCAGCCTTGCCGGCGATCGCGATCTCGTTGGTATTGGCCGGTGCGTTGGCGCCGAGCCAATCCGGCTCGCTGTACTCCCGCCAGCGGCGCGCCTCGGCTCGCCTTTTGCGGGAGACGTAGTCGCGGCTGAAATAGCCGGCCGCAAATGCAATCCCGAGCAGCAAAACCAGTACGATGACAGCCACAGCGAACTCCGACTTACGCCCGGGATGACGTTCTGCCAGCCTCGCGCAGGAGGTCAAGGCTTGACATGCTCCACAGCTTGGCCATGCCCCGAGCGCAGTTCCGGTAACCCGTCACGCCGGATGAATTTGTCGTTTCCATGTTCGAGGTTGCAGCGCTTTTGCCGCCCCGATATCTCGCTGAGGATGCGTACCTCCCCCTCGCAACCGTCATCGGACCGGACTAACCTCGCCCTGCTCGGCCGGATCAACCGGCCAGCCGAACATGACCGGGAGGACGCGATGACACGCCAAAAGCAGCGTGACCATGATGCTGCGCTTTCACGACGAACGCTCGTTCAGGGGCTTGCGCTCGCCGCCGCCACAATGGCCGGCGCCGGCTCCGCGCGAGCCCAGACCGGACCGGCCGCGCCGCCGACGACGATCACCACCCCACCACGCGATTTCGGTCCCAACGGCGCGCCGACCACATATTTCTGGGACCCCGACGTCATCGCGGTCGATCCGTCCTTCAACGATCTCGCGCAGCCCAACACGGCGATCAAGCGTCTCTATACGGGCCTGCTGTGGGCTGAAGGCCCGGCATGGAGTGCACAGGGCCGCTATCTGCTCTGGAGCGACATTCCCAATAACAGGCAGATGCGCTGGAGCGAAGACGACGGTCGCGTCAGCGTGTTCCGCTCGCCGTCCAACAACTCCAATGGTAACTCGTTCGACTTCCAGGGCCGTCAACTCTCCTGCGAACATTTGACCCGGCGGGTGACGCGTTATGAACATGACGGCACCGCGACCGTGCTTTGCGACAATTACAACGGCAAGAAGCTCAACTCGCCGAACGACGTCGTCGCGCATCCTGACGGCAGCTACTGGTTTACCGATCCACCCTATGGCGGCCAGCTCTACGAAGGTGAGCCCGACGCCGCGGGCGGTCCGAGCAATTCCGGCGGCAAGCTCAATCCGCGGATTGGACAGCCGGCCGGCTTCGCACCGGGCAAGCGCGAGCTGCCGACCAATTGTTATCGCATCGACCCTAGCGGCCGTGTCGACCTCGTCGTCACCGAGGAGCAGGTGCCGGATCCGAACGGGCTGTGTTTTTCGCCGGACTTCAAGAAGCTCTACGTCGTCTCAACCGGCAAGGGACCCGGCGATACCGGGCCCGGCGGCAAGGGCGAGATTTTCGTGTTCGACGTCGGCACCGACAACAAGCTCACCAACCAGAAGCGGTTTAGCGAGTGCGTGATCGACGGTGTGAAGTGCGGGCCGGACGGCGTGCGCTGCGACGTCAACGGCAATGTCTGGGCCTCCAGCAATGCGGGCCGCGCCGTCGGCTACAGCGGCGTGACGACGTGGTCGCCGGACGGCAAGCTGCTCGGCCGCATCCGGTTGCCCGAAGTGTGCGGCAACATCTGCTTCGGCGGCCCCAAGCGCAACCGCCTGTTCATGGCCGCGAGCCAGTCGCTCTATGCGGTGTACACGGCCACGCAGGGCGCAGGCCCGGGCTAAGCCCGCGCGAGAGACCACAAGCACGGGCGTCGGCGTGGACCGCCGGCGCCCTCGGTTCCCTGATCGCAATCAAGCTACGCCCCGGGCAAATCTCCGCCATCAATCCAACGAAGATTGTATCGCGCGGAAGGGCCGCAGCGCGGTGCGAAGGCATGATGCCCTTCGTTCCCGCGCCCGACTTGAACGGGGAGTTGCGCGATGCGCCGTATGCCAAACGACACCATCATCGTCAGCGTTGGGTCCCAGCAATTCGTGACTGAGTTCGGAGACCCGGGCCTGCCGAACGACGCCCGCGGCGGCAGCGACAAGATGATCGCGACCGTCGACGGGGGCAACGCGGTCCTGACATTCGTTGGCGACGACCAGACGCTGCAAGGACATTCCCGCGGCGGAAACGACCATCTCGCTGCAACCGTCACAGGCTTCGGGGACTACCTGTTCCTGGACGGCGATGCGCAGGCGATGTCCGGCGACGCCCATGGCGGCAACGATGTGCTTCATGTCGATGCATCGACATCGATCTACGCGACCCTCGGTGTTTTTGGCGATGCCGAAACCGCCATGTCGGCCGACACGGGCGGCGGCAATGACGTCGTCATTGCATCGATGGGAAACAGATCGTCCGGCGCGTTCAGCGGAGACTCCGGTAGTGCCATGAGCGATCATGCGCATGGCGGCAATGATATCCTCAGCGTGACCCAGGTCGGCAGTTACGGCGGCGCTTCGATATCGGGCGACGCCCTCGTCTCCATGAGCGGCGATGCGCACGGCGGCAACGACATCCTCAGCTACACCGTCGGTGCCGCAGCCCAATCTGGCGGCGCGTCTCTGGTCGGAGACGCCGGCTACATGAGCGACGATGCCCGTGGCGGCAACGATATCCTGATCGCGGCTGTCAACGGCAACCCGGACTCCACGTCCATCGTGCTCGTGGGAGACGCCTCGAACATGTCAGGCAATGCGCATGGCGGAGATGATATCCTCCTCGGCAGCCGCCGCGACGATTTGCTGTATGGCGATGCACAGACCTACGCCCCGTTCACGGCCGGCTCGATCACGGGCGGCAAGGACATGCTGAACGGCGGTCGCGGAAATGACCAGTTCTGGGGCGGACCGAACGACGACGGTTTCGTCTTCAACAAGGGCTCGGGCCTGGACGTGATCAACGATTTCGACCAGGGTAACAAGGCTGTCGGCAGCACGGCGCGAGAGCATGATTTGATCAATTTGCACGATTACGGCTTCGCAGACTGGGCGGCGCTGAAAAGCCTGATCAGCGATAACAGCACAGGAAACGCGGTGATCCACCTGACCGCGACCGATACGATCACGCTGGAGGGGGTCCATACCGCGGATCTCCATGCAAAGGATTTCATTGTATGAGAGAGCATTCATGCGCGTTGTGATCTGCGGCGGGGGCGTGATCGGCGCCTGCACCGCCTGGTTTCTCCGCCGCCGCGGCATCGATGTCCTCGTCGTGGAGCGGACGGACGTCGCGGCCGCGGCGTCCGGCAAGGCCGGCGGCTTCCTCGCGCGCGACTGGTGCGAGGGCTCGCCGCTCGATGCGCTGGCGCGACGGAGCTTTGCGATCCATGCGCAGCTGCCGGACGAGATCGCAGGCGATTGGGGCTATCGCCCGATGAGCGCTTATAGCGGCTTCGTTGCCGCCGATGGCCATCCGCGCCGGAATGCACCGTCCGCGCTCGGCTGGCTCAGCAACGGCGTCATCATCGCGCAGCGCATCGGCGCGATGGAGACCACCGCGATCGTTCACCCCAAAAAATTCACTTCGGCCGTGATGAACGCGGCGCTCGCGCTAGGCGCCGAGCTTCGCACCGGCCAGGTGACCGGCATCATGCGCGATGCGAACGGCACGACCGCGACGGGCGTCGAGGTCGACGGCCGCATCGTCGAGGCGGACGCCGTCGTGATCGCGATGGGACCATGGTCGCTGCTCGCCGCGCAATGGATGAGCCTGCCCGCCGTCTACGGCCAGCGCAGCCCGAGCATCGTGTACGACACCGGCACGGATGCGCCGGCCGATGCACTGTTCCTGGAGTCTCAAGAGAATGGCAGCGCCGTGTCGATCGAGGTCTTTCCTCGCGCCGACGGCAGCACGCATATCACCGCTCTCTCCGACATCGCGCCGCTTCCGCTCGATCCGGCTGCCGTGACGCCGGACCACGACGCGATCGCGCGCCTGCAAACCATGTCCGAGCGGCTGTCACCGCTGTTCCGCTCCGAGAGGATCATTGCGCAGCAGGCTTGCTTCCGGCCGGTGACACAGGACGGCCTGCCGCTGATCGGCAAGGTGCCGCAAAGTGAAGGTCTCTATGTTGCGACCGGGCACAATGTATGGGGCATCCTGAATGCGCCCGCCACGGGCGAGGCCATGGCGCAACTGATCGCGGAGGGTGCGACGAGCAACGTCGACATCTCGTCCTTCGATCCGGCCCGCCTCTCGCCACTCGATCCATTGCTGCTGCGAGCGCGCTGAGCCAACGCGACGGCATCGCAATTCAGCGATCAGGTTGCTGTGCGCCCGCGATAGCTGCGCATGCCTACCAACGAAATCTGCATGCCTGCGCGTGAAACGGGTCCGGGAGCTTTCCTGCCCGCTATTTGCGCAGCGCTAGACTTTAGTCCGTGCCTCACAATCCTGAACGCGGTTTCACTTGCCGAGAATGTCTCCGCCGGTATAGTCGCGCGCATAATGGCTCATAAGAGGCCTGTTAAGGGAGAGAACAAGATGAAGAAACCGCTCTCTGTTGCGTTGCGAATAGCACTCGGTACCGCCGCAACCGCTGTGTTGATGACCTCAGGCGCGGCACTCGCGGCCGACCCGATCAAGATCGGCGTGATCGCGGAAGCGCAGGCGATTGCCGGCGCCTCCATCCCCCAGGCGGCACAGCTCGCCGCCGACGAGATCAACGCCAATGGCGGCGTCGACGGCCGCAAGATCGAGATCGTCTCTTACGACAATCATTCCTCCTCGGCGGATTCGGTGCGCGCATTCCAGCGCGCGGTAAACGAGGACAAGGTCAACGCGGTCATAGCCAGCTACATCAGCGAAGTCGTGCTGGCACTTGAGCCCTGGGCCTCGCGGCTGAAGACGCCGTTCGTCACGCCCGGTGCCGCGTCCAACGAGATCAGCAAGAGCGTGCATGCCGACTACGAGAAGAACAAGTACACCTTCCACGGCTATCTGACCTCCGCCGCGCTGGCGCTTTCCGTCTGCGACGGCGCCAAGGACCTGCTGGTCGACAAGATGCACATGAAGACCGCCGTCATCATGAGCGAGGACGCCGCCTGGACCAAGCCGCTCGACATCGGCTACGAGGAATGCCTGCCCAAGATCGGGCTGAAGGTGCTCGACCACATCCGCTTCTCGCCGGATACCACCGACTTCACGCCGATCTTCAACAAGATCGAGGGCGCCAAGCCCGACGTGATCATCACCGGCATCTCCCATGTCGGCGTGCAGCCGACGGTGCAGTGGAAGAACCAGCAGGTGCCGATCCCGATGTTCGGCATCGCCTCGCAGGCGACCAACGAGACTTTTGGAAAGGACACCAATCAGGCGGCGGAAGGCGTGCTCTACCAGGGCGTCTCCGGCCCAGGCGTCGCGGTGACACCCAAATCGGTGCCGTTCGCCGAAGCCTTCAAGAAGAAGTTCGGCAACTATCCCTCCTATGCCGGCTACACGGCCTATGACGAGGTCTACTACATCGCAGACGCCGTGAAGCGCGCCGGCTCGACCGACGCCGACAAGCTCGTCGATGCGCTGGAGAAGACCGACTGGGAAGGCACGATCGGCCGCGTCCAATTCTACGGCAAGGACGATCCGTTCACGCATTCGATCAAATACGGCAAGGGCCTGATCACCGGGCTGATGCTGCAATGGCAGGGCGGCAAGCAGAGCGCGGTCTGGCCCAAGGAAGTCGCCAAGGTCGACATCAAGTTCCCGAGCTTCATCAAGCTCTCGAACTAGCAGGACACGCTCCCGGGACCAGCTCCCGGGAGCTTCCACATGCGGCCCCGCACGTTGCCCCAGCAACATCGTCTCTCATAAATCAGATTGCCAATTCTAGATGCGTGCTTTCCAGATTCTGATCGATGGCTTTGCCATCAGCGCTCTCTATGCTCTCGGTGCCACCGGCTTCACGCTGATCTTCGGCGTGTCCGGCGTCCTCAACCTCTCCCACGGGGCCATCATGGTGGCGGCAGCGGTGGCGGCCTGGGCCGCCGCCAGCATCCTGAATGTCGGCACCTATGCCGGCGCGCTGATCGGGGTCGGCGTCGCGCTCCTCACATCCTTCGCCACCTATTTCGCGGTGGTGAAGCCGATCCAGGACTCCCGGCGCATCCCGAATGAAGAGAAGGAGATCTTCGTCCTCACCGGCACGCTGCTATGGGGGATCATGATCCAGGAGGTGATCGCTTATTTCTTCACCAACAACGCCAAAACCGTGCTGCCGATCGTCGAGGGCGTCGTCGAAATCCTCGGCGTCCGCACGCCCAGCAATGAGATCTTCACCGCGATCGTGTGCTGCTTCGTCATCGCGCTGTTGTGGCTCCTGGTGAACCGCACCCGCACCGGCAAGGCGGTGCTGGCGGCCTCGATGAACCCGCGCGGTGTCACTCTGCTCGGCCTCGAGCTCACCAACATCTACGTTGTGGTGTGGGCGATCTACGGCATCCTCGCCGGCATCGCCGGCGTGCTGCTCGGGATGTTCCTCGGCGTCAGCTCCTACAGCGTCGGACCGCTGACCGCGAGCGCGTTCTCGATCGTCGTGCTCGGCGGCCTCGGCAGCGTCTCCGGCTCGCTGATCGCAGCCTTCGTGGTCGGCTATCTCGAAACACTCACGGCTTACCTGGTCTCGCCGGCCTACCGCACCATTCCGGCGCTGCTGCTGCTCGTGTTCGTGATGTACATCCGGCCCCAGGGCCTTCTAGGGAGGCGCTGAGATGGCCAGCTTCTTTACGACACGCCTGTTCTTCGTCTCGCTCGCGCTGGTCGTCATCGCGGCGACGCTGCCGCTCTACGTCTCCGGCTACGTGCTCGGGCTTCTCACCGTCGCCTTCTATTTCGGCGTGTTCGCGATGGCTTGGGACTTGCTGTTCGGCTTCGCCGGCGAGGTCAATTTCGGGCCGACCTTCCTGATCGGCGTCGGCGCCTACACCGCCGGCATCCTCAATGCCCAGTTCGGCTGGTCGGTTTACGCTTGCATCGTGCTCGGCGCGCTCGCCTCCGTCATCGCCGGCCTGCTGCTGGCGCTGCCGGCGCTGCGGGTGCGCGGACCGTATTTCGGCCTGACCACGCTGGTCGCGGTGTTGATGCTGCAGAATTTCATCGTGGTGTTCGCCGATCTCACCGGCGGCGAGATCGGCCTGACCATCCCCGACGTCATCTCCATCAATGCCGGCGTCAATTACTGGATCGCGCTCGGCTTCATGACGATCTCGGCGGCCATTCTTTATGGCCTGTCGCAATCGCCTGTTGGCCTGGTGCTGCAAGCCAGCGGCCAGGATCCGGTGCAGGCCGGCGCGCTCGGCTTCAACATCGTCAAGCACAAGCTCGCCGCCTTCATCGTCAGTGCGTTCTTCTCGGGGCTGTCAGGCGCGCTGCTGGTGTTCTATTTTGGCACCGCCTCGGTCGGCACGGTCGTCGACGTCGCGGTCGGCGTCAACGTCATCGTCTCGGCCGTGCTCGGTGGCCGGCGCACCGTGCTTGGCGCCGCGCTGGGCGCGATCTTCCTGATCGTCGCCGGCGAGTTCTTAAGGCCGACCGGCGAGCTCGCGACCTTCATCGTCTCGGCCGTCGCGCTCCTCGTCGTACTGTTCTTCCCTGGCGGCTTCCTCGGAGCGGCCCTCTCGCGTGAGGCGCGCTCGTGATGGATATGCGATCTTCAAACCGGGCCGTGCTCGAAGTCCGCGGCCTGACCAAGCGCTTCGGCGGATTGACGGCGGTGAAGAACCTCGGCTTCGAGGTCAATAGCGGCGAGATCTTTGGCCTGATCGGGCCGAACGGCTCGGGCAAGTCGACCGCGATGAAGAGCGTGATGGGCATCGAGCGCCCGACATCAGGCGAAGTGATCTTCGAGGGCGAGGACGTGGCCGGCCTTCCCGCGCACAAGATCGCGCGCAAAGGCTTCGGCATGGTGTTCCAGCATTCGCGGCCGCTGAACCGGCAGACCGTGCTGGAGAACATCATGGTCGCGCTGCTGCCGGACAGCCTGTTCATGCTGTTTCCGGACAAGGCGCTGCTCGAGCGCGCCAAATGGATCGCTGACCGCGTCGGACTCGGCAACGTGATGAACCGCCGCCCGCCGACGCTGCCCTTCGCCGACCTGCGCCGGCTCGAGCTTGCCAAGGCGATCGCGCGCGACCCCAAGGTCGTGCTGGTGGACGAGCCCTTTGCCGGGCTGACGCGGGCGGAGGTCGAAATCTTCTCCGACCTGATCCGCAGTTTTCGCGACGAGGGCCGCGCGGTGATGCTGGTCGACCACAACGTCAAGAGTGTCGCCGCCCTGGTCGACCGCGTGCTCGCGATGTATCTTGGCGAGGAGATCGTCACCGGCAAGGCCGAGGACGTCATGAAGAACGAGACGGTGCGGCGGGTCTATCTCGGCGGCGCCATCGAGACCCATGCGCGGCCCGAGACCAGCTTCAAGGACAAGGTGCCGCTGCTCCAGGTCGAGAACGTCAGCGTATTCTACGGCAAGGCGCAGGCGCTGGAGAACGTCTCGATCCACGTCCACGAGGGCGAGTTCGTCTCGATCGTCGGCCTCAACGGCGCCGGCAAGACCACGTTGTTCAACACCATCTCCGGCTTCCTGCCTTATACGGGCGAGATCGTGCGCAGCGGCGAGAAGCTGCGCGGCACGACGCCGGCGAAGATCGCCCGCAGCGGCCTCGTGCAGTGCCCGGAATCGCGCGAGCTGTTCGGCGAGATGAGCGTGCGGGAAAACCTCGACCTCGGCGGGCAACATCTGGCCGACGACAGGCGCGCGGCACAGCTCGCCTGGCTGTTCGAGCTGTTCCCGATCCTGAAGGAGCGTCAGGGCCAGATGGCGCAGACGCTCTCCGGCGGCGAGCAGCAGATGCTTGCGATCGGCCGCGCGCTGATGATGCAGCCGCAGATCCTGATCCTGGACGAGCCGACGCTGGGCCTCGCCCCCGTCATCCTCGAACTCCTGTCCAAGGCCCTAACGAGACTGCGGCAGACGACCTCGATCACGGTGCTGCTCGGCGAGCAGAACGTGACCTTCGCGCTTCCGCATGCCGACCGCGTCTATGTGCTCGAACATGCAAGGATCGTCTGGGAGGGCGATCCCGGTCGCTTCGCCGCGGAAGCTGGCGCCGATTTTCTCTAGTTCGCATATCAACAACAAAACAAGCAAAGGGAAACGACCATGCGACCATCGATGAATTTGAACAGCAGCTTTCTCCTCGCCTCCGCGCTGGCGCTGTGCCTTGCCGCTCCCGCCTATGCGCAGTCGAACGATCCGATCAAGATCGGCGTCATCGCCGAAGTGCAGTCGATCGCTGGCGCCGCGACGCCGGGCGGCGCGCAGATCGCCGCCGACGAGATCAACGCCAAGGGCGGCATTCTCGGCCGCAAGATCGAGATCGTGACCTACGACAACAAGAGCTCCTCGGCGGACTCGGTACGCGCGTTCCAGCGCGCGGTGAGCGAGGACAAGGTCTCCGCCGTGATCGCGAGCTACATCAGCGAAGTCGTGCTGGCGCTCGAGCCCTGGGCGGCGCGGCTGAAGATGCCGCTGATCACCCCCGGTGCCGCCTCAAACGAGATCACCAAGGCGATCCATAACGACTACGAGAAGAACAAGTATACCTTCCACGGCTATCTGACCTCGGCGGCGCAAGCGCAGCTCGTCTGCGACGCCGCCAAGGATCTCCTGGTCGACAAGCTCAAGTTCAAGACGGTCGCGATCATGAGCGAGGACGCCGCCTGGACCAAGCCGCTCGACGTCGGCTACGAGGCTTGTCTTCCGAAAGCAGGCCTCAAGGTGGTCGAGCACGTGCGGTTCTCGCCTGATACCACCGACTTCACGCCGATCTTCAACAATATCGAGGCCAAGAAGCCGGACGTGATCGTCACCGGCATCTCCCATGTCGGCGTGCAGCCGACGGTGCAGTGGAAGAACCAGCAGGTGCCGATCCCGATGTTCGGCATCAGCGCGCAGGCGCTGAGCCCGACCTTCTGGAAGGACACCAATGGCGCCGCCGACGGCGTCCCGTCGCTGGCGGTCGCAACGCCCGACGTCGCCGTGACCTCCAAGACGAAACCGTTCGCAGCCGCCTTCAAGGCCAAGTTCGGCTCGCCGCCGGCCTATACCGGCTACACCGCCTATGACGAGGTCTATTTCATCACCGAGGCGATCAAGCGCGCGGGCTCGACCGATCCGGACAAGATGGTCGCTGAACTCGAAAAGACCGACTACGAGGGCACGATCGGCCGCATCCAGTTCTACGGCAAGGACGACGAGTTCACCCACGGCATCAAGTCCGGTCCGACGACCGTATCCGGTCTGGTCTTCCAGTGGCAGGACTCCAAGCAGGTCGTGGTCTGGCCCGAGAAGATCGCGGAGGGCAAGCTCAAGTTTCCGAGTTTCGTGAAGCTGTCGCAGTAACCGGCCGAGCCCGCCACCGGGCTCGGTACTGGGCACCCATCCCCCTGAAAGGCCCGTCGCTTCAATCGCGGCGGGCCTTCGTTTTGTGCAGAACGCAACGGGTACGCTGGCATCGGTGGACCCATCTTGCGATCCTGCCGTTAACCTCCCATGCGTGGGCCGGAGCAGCGAGATGGACGACCGATCAAGACAACCAGATGGCCTGACGCAGGATGACGGCTTCGTTCGCGTGCGCGGCGCGCGTGAGCACAATCTCAGGAACGTCGACGTCAGTATTCCACGCAACGCCCTCGTCGTGTTCACCGGCGTGTCGGGCTCCGGAAAATCCTCGCTCGCCTTTGGGACGATCTACGCCGAGGCGCAACGGCGATATCTGGAATCGGTGTCGCCTTACGCGCGGCGCCTCTTCCACCAGATGCAGATCCCTGAGGTCGACGACATCGAAGGCCTGCCACCCGCCGTCGCGCTCCAACAGCAGCGCGGCGCGCCGACGACGAGGTCGTCCGTCGGCAGCGTGACGACCCTCTCGAACCTGCTCAGGATGCTCTATTCCCGTGCCGGCGATTATCCGCGCGGACAAAAGATGCTCTATGCGGAGTCGTTCTCGCCGAACACGCCGGAAGGAGCCTGCCCGACCTGCCACGGTATCGGCCGGATGCTCGACGTCACCGAAAAGTCCATGGTGCCCGACGACACCCTCACCATTCGCGAGCGCGCCGTCGCGGCCTGGCCGAGTGCCTGGCAGGGACAGAACCTTCGGGACATCCTGACAACGCTGGGTTACGACGTGGACAAGCCTTGGCGTGAGCTGCCCAGGAAGGACCGCGACTGGATCCTGTTCACGGAGGAGCAGCCGACCGTTCCAGTCTATGCCGGTTACACTGCGGCAGAAGTCAAACGAGCCCTTCGCCGCAAGGAGGAGCCGAGCTATCAGGGCACGTTCACCGGCGCCAAGCGCTACGTGATGCAGACCTATGCCAAGTCCGAGAGTGCGATGATGAAGCGCCGCGTCGCGCAATTCATGATCACCCAGGACTGCCCGACTTGCCACGGCACGCGATTGAAGCCCGAGGCGCTCAAGGTCAAATTCGCCGGTCTCAATATCGCCGAGATGTCTCATCTGCCGCTCAAGAAGCTGCAGGAGGTGATGAAGCCGTTCGCGAAGGCTGCGACGGATAACGCATCGGAGAAGACTATCGTCGCCAGGCGCATCTGCGAGGACCTGTCGGCGCGGCTGGCCGTCCTGCTCGACCTCGGCCTCGGCTATCTCGCTTGCGAGCGCAGCACGCCGACGCTGTCGCCGGGCGAGTTGCAGCGGCTGCGTCTTGCGACACAGGTCCGCTCCAACCTGTTCGGCGTCGTCTACGTGCTCGACGAACCCTCGGCGGGTCTGCATCCCGCCGACACCGAGGCGCTGCTGCGGGCGCTGGACCGGCTGAAACACGCGGGCAATTCGATCTTCGTGGTCGAGCACGAGATCGAGGTGATCAAGCATGCCGACTGGCTGGTGGATGTCGGGCCGGATGCGGGCGAAGGCGGCGGGAAAATCCTCTATAGCGGGCGCCCCGCAGGGCTCGGGCAGGTCGCGCAATCGCGAACCGCCCATTATCTCGCGCATCCACGAAAGCCGCTGCCGACGGCCCGCCGCGAGCCGAAGGCGCATCTGAAAGTCAGGGGTGTGACCCGCAACAATCTTGGCGGCCTCGATGTGGATATCCCGCTCGGCGTTCTCGCCAGCGTGACCGGCGTGTCGGGCTCCGGCAAATCGAGCCTGATCAGTCAATTCCTCGTCGATGCCGTGGCAGAGCATCTCGGCCATGCACGGACCGCGGAAGCGGACGAGGACAGCCTGGCAGCACCCACAGTCGAGACATTGGGCGGCGAGATTGTCGCCGGCCTCGACCAGATCGATCGCCTTGTCGTGGTGGATCAGAGGCCGATCGGCCGCACGCCGCGATCGAACCTTGCGACCTATACCGGCTTGTTCGACCACGTCCGGAAGCTGTTCGCGGCGACGCCCCAGGCAAAATCCCGCCGCTACGATGCCGGGCGCTTCTCGTTCAATGTCGCGAAAGGCCGATGCAGCACCTGCGAGGGCGAGGGATTTGTCTGCGTCGAGCTTCTGTTCCTGCCCAGCGTCTACGCACCCTGCCCGACCTGCAAGGGCGCGCGTTACAATGACAAGACGCTCGAGGTGAAGATCCGCGGAAAATCCGTCTCGGATGTGCTGGCGATGCGCGTCGACGAGGCCTTCGAATTCTTCCGCGAGGATGCAACCCTCAACCGGTCGCTATCGGTCGTCCGCGAGGTCGGCCTCGGCTATATCCGCCTCGGTCAGTCCGCCACCGAATTGTCGGGCGGGGAAGCCCAGCGCATCAAGCTCGCGACCGAGCTCATGCGTCCGCAGCGCGGTCACACGCTCTATGTCCTGGACGAGCCGACCACCGGTCTTCATCCCAGGGATGTCGAGCGGCTGATCGCCCAGCTCGAACGTATCGTGGACGCCGGCAACAGCGTGGTCGTGGTCGAGCACGATATGGATGTCGTCTCTCACAGCGACTGGATCATCGATCTCGGTCCCGGCGCCGGCGATGAGGGCGGCCGTATCGTGGCATCGGGGATACCGCGAGAGGTCGCCGAGGCCGGCGGCAAGACCGCCGGCTATCTCGCCCGTCGCTTGAAACAATAGCGCGCGGTCTCGTCACCCATTTCGCAATTGCGTTCTGCGTCGCGGAGGCCGGACCCCGACTTTCGCCATGTTGACTTTCTGCCGCCCCGCTCCCCATACTTTGAAAAAAGATAACAAGACCAAATCATAAAACGGTTTTTGAGGGAGGATAGGATGCCGACTTCACGCAGGCAGCTGCTGAAGAGCTCGGCGGCTGCCGCCGCCGCACTCAGCCTTGATTGGACACGCGCCCAGGCGCAAGCCGAGAATTTACGCATCGGCCTGATCTACGACCTCACCGGCCCGTTCGCCGCCGGCGGCTCGGTCGCCTCGTCGGTCGGTGCCCAGATTGCCATCGACCTCGTCAACGAAAAGGGCGGCATCGGCGGCAAGACCAAGATCGTGCCGGTCGCGGCGGACTCGCAGAGCAAGGCGGACGTGGCGATCAACGAGGCCGAGCGGCTGATCAGCCAGGAAAAGATCGACATCATCAACGGCGTCTATTCCAGCGCGCATGCCGTGCCTATGGCCGCGAAGGTCGAGCAGCAGAAGAAGATCCTCTGGATCACGACCGCGGTCTCGACCGCCGTGTTCAAGGACAAGAACCTGCAATACGTGTTTCGCGCGCAGATCCATTCCGATCAGTACGGCCAGGCCTTCGCGGGCTTCGTCGCCGAGCACGCGCAAGGCAAGCTCGGCATGGACCCGAAGGACGTCAAGGTTGCGCTGATCCACGAGGACGGCCCTTATGGCGTCGGCGTCGCGGCGGCCGACGAGGCCTATGCCAAGCAGGCGGGCATCCAGGTGGTAATGCGCGAGGGCTATTCGGCGTCCGCGCCCGATCTCTCGGTGCTCGTGACCAAGCTCAAGCGCGCCAAGGTCGATGTGATCTCGCATGCCGGCTACAACCCCGACATCACCCTGTTCCTGCGTCAAGCCCGCGAGAGCGGCCTGCGCTTCAAGATGCTGTTCGGCGCGGGCGCCGGCTACAGCCAGCTCGACAAGCTGCGCGCGACCTTCGGCCCCGACATCGACAATTTCTGCAACATCGATCCGGTGCCGGCCCAGCTGCTCGATGCCTCCAAGCTTGCGCCTGGAATCGGCGATCTGACCAAGACCATGGTTTCGCGCTACCAGGCCAAGACCAGCGCCACCGACGTGCCGCCGCACTGCTCGATGGGTTTCAACCAGACCTGGATTCTGCTCAACAACGTGCTGCCGGTCGCCAAGGAGAAGTACGGCAGCTTCGAGCCCGAAGCGATCCGCAAGGCCGCGCTCGACGTCGACATTCCCGCCGGCGGCACCATCCAGGGCTATGGCGTGAAATTCTTCCCGCCGGGCACGCCGATGTCGGGCCAGAACGAGCGCTCGACCCCTGTCGTGATGCAGAACGCCGGCGAGCACATCTCGGTGGTGTGGCCGACGAACATCCGGACGCGGGACCCGGTGTTTCCGCTGCCGAAGGGATCGACCTACGGGACGTAATGGCGGCGTGCCGAAATGGATTGTCCGCGTCGGCGCCATCTTCCCCTCTCTCCTTGCGGGAGAGGGTGGCTCGCCGCGCAGCGGCGAGACGGGTGAGGGGTTATCTCCGCGAGCGATCCTCTCACATTTGCGTTCGCGGAGATAACCCCTCATCCGGCGCTTCGCGCCACCTTCTCCCGCAAGGGGAGAAGGATTGGCACTGTGCCTGTGGCTAGTTCAGTGAGTTCATCACGCTCCCTACAACACTACTCGCCGCCCCTCCTCCGCCGCCCAATAGCCGGCGTAGTTCACCTTGATCGTCTCATACGCCAGCGTCAGATCCGACAGCGGCTGCCGTCCCGTCGCGGCGCATTCCATGAAGTCCTGGATCTCCTGGAGATAGCCGCGCGTCCACTCCTCTTCGAGGCAGACATATTGCCAGCCGGTTTTGCGATCGACCTTCTCGGTGATGTAGACGGAGGAGAGCTTCTCCTCGGACGTCTGGTAGCTCATCAGATGAGTGTTCGGCGTGATGTTGGCGAACAGCGAGCCGCCTGACGTGTAGGTCTCGATCAGATTGCGCACGCCGCCCATGATCATGTCGCCGGAGAACACGGTGGCCTTGGTGCCGTCCGAAAACGTCGCGGTCAGCGTGCCCCAGTCCTCCACGTCAACCGGATTGGCCTTGATGTAGGTGCGCTCCTCCGGCTTGAGGACGGCCGTGACATTGCCGACATCGCCGCTGACGCTGGCAACGCGGATGGTCTCACCGCGCGCCTTGGCCTCGACCTGCTTGAGATACAGCACGGCGGAGAGCGGATGGCAGCCCATCCGGATCAGCGAGCCGCCGCCGGTCATCGCCCATTGCGCGGCATGGGCCGCGTGCGAGCCGGAATGGCTCTCCTCGCCCTTCATGAACAGGATTTTGTCCTTGGTCGCTCTGAGAATCTCCGCGGTCTTGGTCACGGCCGGCGCGTAGATCCAGTCCTCGGCATACATGAAGAGCTTTCCAGTGCGCTCGATCGCGGCACGCGTGGCGTCCATCTCTTCCAGCACACGCTCATACATCAGCGCCTTCGGCACATGTTTGCCGATCGGCTGCTGGTCGCCGTCTCGGCCGAAATAACCGGCGAACGGCTTTTCGCAGATCACATGCTTGCCGGCCTGCATGGCGGCGACGATCATCCCCGCATGAAGATTGGGCGGCGTGCAGATGTCGATGACATCGAGCTCGCGCTCTGCGATCAGCTCGGCGAAGCTGCGATGGACCCGTGGGATCTGGTGGCGCTGTGCAAATTCCACGACGTGGTCGCCACGCGCAGCGACCGCCGCGACCTCGACATCCACGCCATAGACGCGCCGGAACGCGTACATATGCAGCTCCGACACGAAGCCGCAGCCGACGAGTCCCACCCTGATCCTGGCCATAGTGCCCCCTGACCCATGATTTGGGCAGCACTATAGCGTCCTGGCAGGTCTATTCCACCGAGACCCGCACCACGCCGGCACTCATCATGCCCAGCGCTTTGGCGGCCGGGACCGAGAGATCGACGATCCGGCCGCGGATGAAGGGGCCGCGATCGTTGACGCGGCATTGAATCGAGCGGCTGCCGTAGGACACCCTCAGCACGCTTCCGAAGGGGCGCGTCCGGTGCGCGCAGGTCAGCTCGCCCTTCCCGGCTTTTGCGTATCCGTAATAAGAGGCAAGCCCGCTTTCGGCCTGGGCAAAGGAAACTGCAGAAAGCGAAAAGGTGGCAAGGCAAGAAAATAGCGTGGTCTGCGCTCGCACGGCACCGCTCCGGGTTGGCCCGCCCCGGGGCGCAAACGTTTGTTAGTTCCCGCAGGTTCCTGAGCCACTGCCGGACAATGCCCGGCAGTGCCATCACAGTTTGTTACTGTTTGTGGAACACCAGCGTGCGGACCTCGATGCTCTCACGCGGCGCCGCATCCGGCGGCGTGGTCGGATCGACAAAGGCGGTGTGCGGACCGAAGCGCGTGCGGCCATCGGTTGCGGAATCGTAGCACTTGAGCAGCAGCGCTTCGTCCGCTGTCATCTCGGGGAAATAGAACCAGCGATGGTTCGGATTGTATTTCACCGAATAGGTCTCGCCACGGCGGTTCGGATAGATCAGATCGGAGGCGACGAGATCGTCGGGCGCCACCGTCGTGCCGTCGGCCATCGCCAGCGGCGAATCTCGCAGCGGGCCGCGGATCGGCCGCCACAGATTGATCACCTGGACGCGTCCTTTCAGCAGCTCCTCGGCTTCGTCGGGCAGATGCTCGCGCACTCGGTTGGCGCCTGAGACGGCGGTCTGGTCGACGTGGACGCGCGTTGCCGGCTGACGCGGGCCACCGTCGCGCATATCCGCGGCACCCTCGACGCGCCTGCGCACGGTGTGGTCGAAGATGACGACGCGGTCTGCTTTCAGCGTTGCGCGCAGGAAGGCCTCCACGGCGGGATAGTAGACCGCCCTCACCTCTTCGTCGTTGCCGAAGTCCTTTACCCGGGTTGGATGCCGCACCAGCGCAAAGCCTTCGCGGTCGAGCGATAAACTCTGCGCGATCAGTCGCCCATCGAAGATCGGGACCTGATGCGGCTCCGGCAGCGACGTGCTTTTGGGCTCGCCAGGCGGCGGATCGAAGGCGTAGGTGCGCGGTTTGCCCGAAACCGGCGCGAGATAGTTGAGTTCAGCGGTGACGAAAGGAAGCGATTCGATTTTTGTTTCTTGCAGGCCCATGGCCGGTCTCCCGATGTGGTCGTCTGGATGATTTTTGACGGGACCAGGCGTGCTGCAAGGGAGGTCGTGCAAATAGCAATGCGGGTATTGTCGCGAGCGGAAAATGCAGAAGGAACGTATCGATGAAGCGGCTTGGATTGGAATGCGGTCTTTCCGCTTCACGGACGCTTGAGTGTTTGTGAGGTCTCGTGCCCCGGACGCGGCGCATCACGCAGTGGTGCGCCGCAGAGCCGGGGCCCATCTAACCGAGAGCGTGTTCTGTGTGGCATGAGTCCCGGCTCTGCGCAGCAGCGTTGCACGCTGCAGCGCGTCCGGACACAGCGTGTGCTTGGCGACTACAACCCTGCCTTCGCAATCGCATCCGAGAACGAGCGATCTACGATCTCGGCCGCATCGAGCTTCTGCTTGATCAGGCCCCAGCGGAAATAGAGATCGATCGTGCTCTGCTCGTCCGCGACCACGCCGTCATCGATCGGCGCGATCCGGATTTTTGCGCGCGACAGCCAGTTCTGCGGCACGGCAGTTGGGATGTTCATCAGTCTGCCCCAGGTCGCGGCATAGCTGTCGAGATTGTTCAGCGACCACGCCCGCGCCGCGGTGAGGCGCCGGACGAAGTCGGTCAGCTCCGCGCGCTTGTCGCGGATGGCATCGGGCCGCGCGACCTGAAAGCTCAGCCCCGGTGTCAGGCCTTCCGAGGTGATGACACGGCGCGACTTGAACAGCACCTCTTCCTGGCTGACATAAGGCTCCCAGGTGGACCAAGCGTCGACGGAGCCTTGCGTGTAGGCGATCTTGGCATCGGACGGCGCCAGGAACGCAATCTGCACGTCAGCCGCAGCCCAGCCGTTCTTCTCGAGCGCGGCGAGAATCAGCTGATGCCCGATCGAGCCGCGACCGGTCGCGATCTTCTTGCCGCGCAAATCCGCAAAACTCTTGATCGGCGAATTCTCGGGCACGAGGATGGCAAGCCCCTCGCGCGTCTGCCGGATCGCGGCGATCGCCTTCACCGGCGCGCCGGAGGCGGCGGCGAAGGTGAAGGGTGCGTCGCCGACGAGACCGGTCTCGATCGCGCCAGCGCTGAGCGCTTCCAGCAGCGGCGCAGCCGCGGGAAACTCCTTCCACTCGATCTTGTAGGGAACGTCTTTCAGCACGCCGGCGGCTTCCATCACCGCCTGCGAATTGCCCTTCTGGTCGCCGACTCGCAAGATGGTTTGCGCTGCTGCCAGTTCGAACGAGCCGAACAGCAGCGCACCGGCCAGCATGAGACGGATCATTCCGCCGCCTCGCCGCGAACGGCCTGGCGCTTGGCGATCAGCTCGCGCGTCAGCGGGATCAGCTCGCGGCCGTATTCGATGGCATCGATCAGGGGATCGAAGCCGCGGATCAGGAAATGGTTGACGCCGAGGTCGTAATAGTCGCCGAAGACCTCGGCGACCTGCTCGGGCGTGCCGACCAGCGCGGTGGTGTTGCTGTTGGCGCCGGTGAGCTTTGCGATCTCGGTCCACAGCCGCTTGTCGATGCGGCTGCCTTGGTCGGCGAGCGAGAGCAGGCGCCGCGCGCCGGCGGTGGCATGGCCGTCGGCGGGCTTTCGATAGCCGGTCTTGTCCTGGAGCGCAGTGGCGCGCGCAAGAATCTCTTCCGCCTTTTCCCAGGCCTGCTTCTCGGTCGGGGCGATGATCGGTCGCACCGAGAGGCTGAAGCGCGGCGTCGGACGGCCCTGCCTGACGGCCGCATTGTGAACGCGCGAGGTGACGTCACGCACCTGCGCATAGGATTCGCCCCACAGCGCAAAGGTGTCGGCATGCTTGCCCGCGACGTCGATCGCAGCGTCGGAGCCACCACCGACGAAGGTGTAGATGCCGGCCTTCTGCAACGGCTTCACCTGCGAAAAACCGTTCTCGACGTTGTAATACTTTCCGCTGTAGTTGAACGGCTTCTCGCTGGTCCATTCCAGCTTCACCACATCGAGAAACTCGCTGGTACGGGCGTAACGCTCGTCCTTGTCGTCGAGCGTGTTGCCGTCCTGCCTGAGCTCGGCTGCATTGCCGCCGGTGATGACGTGCAGCGAGACGCGGCCTCCATAGAGTTGGTCAAGCGTCGCCAGCTGCCGCGCGAGCAGCGTCGGTGCGGTAAAGCCCGGTCGCTGCGCAATCATTACCTTTAACGACTTGGTGATGGTCAGCACATGCTGCGCGACCTGAAGCGCATCCGGCGTGGTCGAATGGAACGCCAGCAGCGCGCGGTCGAAACCCGCGAGCTCATGCGCCTTCGCCACGGTCTCGATATAGGCTGGATCGAGCAGCGGACCCTGGCGCACGATGGTCTCGGACGCATTACTGTTGGCGATAAAGCCGATGAACTCGATCGACATGATGTTCTCCCTGAATGTTTGGCGGCAGGCTAGAGGCCCAATGCGGCACGGCCGAGGCCGGTGCGCGTGGAATCGTCCTGCGGCGTGTGCACGCGGCCGCAGAGGACATCGCGATAGTGCCGCTCCAGCGGATTGGCGCGGGACAGGCCGTGATTGCCGGTCAGCGACAAGGCATCCTCAACCGCGGCGACGGCGTTGTTGGTCACGGTCAACTTGATGACGTTGGACTCGGCCGCGGAAAGCTCGAGACCGTCATCGAAATCGCCAGCGAAGGATGCGATCAGCCGCGCATTCACCACAAGCCGAGCTTCGATCGCGCCAAGGATCTCCTGCGCGCGCGGCAAGGTCGCAAGCGGCGCGCCCAGGCCGGCCGGCACCCGCTGCTTCAGGAACCCGACCAGCCAGTCGCGTGCAGCCCGCGCAACGCCGTCATAGATCGCGGCGACGAAAATCGTGTGGACGGTCGCCTGCGCGACATCAGGTACGCGCCAGTCCGCCGGTTTGCGAACGTCGATCTCGGCATCGAGGGGGATCACGACGTCGTCGAAGATGACGTCGTGGCTGCCGCTGGCGCGCAGGCCGTGATGATCCCATGTCTCGACGATGCGCGTGCCCGGCAGTCCCGCCGGCACCAGGAACTGTCCGACGCGCGGCTCGGCTTCGTCCGTCCGAGCCCAGACCAGATACCATTTCAGGATCGGCGATCCCGTCGAATAAATCTTGTGCCCCGAGAGCCGCCAGCCGGTCTCGGTCCGGCGTGCAATGGTCGCGGGCAGGCCGCCGCGCGCAGGCGAGCCCAGTTCGGGCTCGACGCGGAGCGCGTTGACGAGCGCAAGGCCTTCGACACTCTCGCGCGCAAGCTTGCGCGACAGCCTTGCCGGCCAGGTCGGGCTCCGTGCCATCACCAGATGGTTGATGTAGTGCATCGACAGCACCAGCGCGGTCGACGGATCGGCCTTGCCGATGATGCCGAGGACGCGGGCGGCGTATCGTGCGCCTGCCCCGGCGCCGCCATGGGCGGCAGGCACCGTCAGCGACAGCAGACCCGCCTCGGACAGCTCGCGAAAATTCTCGAACGGGAAGCTTCCGGTGCGATCGTATTCGGCCGCACGGGCGGCGAAAGCCTCGGCCAGCGCCTCGGCACGTGCGACGTAGTCGGGCTCGTGATGCGCCGCGCGCCCCTTGGCGATCGAAGTTACCATGTGGCGTCCAATCCGAGCAGGCCAAGAATCTGGCGGCGCAAATCCGCGAGATACGGATCACCGCGATGGCGCGGATAGGGCCGGTCGACACGGATATCGGCCTTCACGCGCGCCGGGCGGTCGCTGAACACGATGACGCGGTTGGCGAGCACCAGCGCCTCCTCGGCGTCATGCGTCACCAGCAGCGTGGTGAAACCCTTGCGCTGCCACAGCGAGACCAGCTCGGCCTGCATGGTGATGCGGGTCAGCGAGTCGAGCTTGCCCAGCGGCTCGTCGAGGATGAGGATTTTTGGATCATTGACCAGCGCACGGGCGAGCGCAACGCGCTGCGCCATGCCGCCCGAGAGCTGGTGCGGATAGGCATTGCGGAAGGACGATAGCCCTACGAGATCAAGCGCGGCATCGACGCGGTGACGCTGGCTCTTCAAAATGCCCTGCGCCTCCAGCCCAAGCGCGACGTTGTCCCAGACCGTGCGCCAGGGAAACAATGTCGGGTCCTGGAACACGACGACGCGCGACGGGTGCGGTCGCGTGATGCGCGCCTCGTCCTCGCGCAGCGTTCCGGACCTGGGCTTGTCGAGGCCTGCGACGAGGCGCAGCAGCGTGGACTTGCCGCAGCCGGAGGGGCCGAGCAGCGCAACGAATTCGCCCGGCTCGACGGAGATGCTGACGTCGCTGAGCACCGGCAGCTCGGCGCCGTCGATGTCGAAGGCGTGGCTGACCTGCTCGATGTCGAGGGCGGCACCGGCGGCCAGGTGAGCGTCGATTTCAGCCAGTGCAGTTGCGGCTACCATTTGACGGTCCCCTTCTGCCAGACCAGCAGGCGATCGCGGATCGCAAACAGCAGCGTGATCGCGCCGGAGCAGAGCAATGACATCACGATCAGCGCCGCATACATGTTGGCGTAGGCGGCCCAGCCCTGCGCCCATTGCAGGTACCAGCCGAGCCCGGCCTTGACGCCGATCATCTCGGCGACGACGAGCACGGCAAAGGACGAGCCGAGCCCCATGAACAGGCCGACGAAAACGTGCGGCAATGCCGCGGGGATCGCGACCTTCAGCACCAGGAAGGACGGTTTTGCCCCAAGCGTCCGCGCGACGTCGTAATAGGCGTTGCTCACGCTCGCGACACCCGACCAGGTCAACACGGTGACCGGGAAGCCGGTTGCCAGCGCGATCAGAAAGGTCGAGGCGCTCCAACTCGACGGGAAGGTGAAGAAGGCGATCGGCAGCCAGGCGGTCGCCGGCAGCGGGCCGATGAACCGCAGCACCGGATGCACCCAATAGCCGACCGCGCGCGACCAGCCGATCGAGACACCGGTCAGGAACCCGACCGTCGCGCCGATCAGATAGCCGCCGAGCTGGAGCTTGACCGAGGCGAACACGCTGTCGAGCAGTTTTGGCAGATCGTCGGTGTAGACTTCGATGATCGACTGCGGCGGCGGGAAGAACGGCAATGGCAGCCATGCGAATTTCGCCGTCGCGACTTCCCACATGGTCAGGACAACGCCGAGCACGACGAGCCACGGCGCGCGCTGGCGCAAGGCCCGGCCCGCCGAGCCGAGATAATCGGCGCCGACAGTCCCGAACAGCGCGATGGCCGCGATGACAAACGCGGCGATGCCGAGCGAATGCGTCCGCGACCAGTCGCCAACGTCCTCCCACCACAGGCAGGACAGCCCGAAGACAATCCACGCCACGCTGGCGAGAATGCCGACACCGGAGTCCCGGATCCAACTCGCAAGCCACGGCGACCGCGAGAGACGCGGCGCGCCGGAAGCTAGGCCGTCAGACAGCGAATACGTCGACATAGATGCGCTCCGCGAATCTGGCCGTGTCGGTGCTCTGTTTGAACACCTGCACGCTCTTGAGATCGTCGGCATAGGCCTTGAGCTCGCGCTTCAGGACTTCGCCGACGGGATGATGATGGTGGGTGTGGTAGCGCACCATGCCCTCGATATCCGCGAGCGATGCGGTCTTCGGCGCGTAAGGCTGGAACGACTTCGCCGTCACGGATGGATTTTGCGCGGTGAACATCGCGGCATCGAGCAGCGCCTGCGTCAGGGCACGCGCGACCTGCGGCTCCTCGCGCACCAGGCTGCCGCGCAGGCCGAGGATGCAGCAGCTCTTGTCGCGATATTCGCCATCGAGATTGGAGGCGACCTCCTTGTACTGGCTGTCCTTGAGCCAGAGATAACCCAGCGGGTCGGACGACAGGAATGCCTGCACCTCGCCCTTCTCGACAGCGACGTTGAGAAGGTTGCCGGGATATGCGCGCCAGTCGACATCCTTGTTCGGATCAATACCGAGTTTGGCGAGCTGAATGGAGAAGAAATTCTTGTCGGGGCCGCCGAGATCGCCGACCGCGACGATCTTGCCCTTGAGATCGGCGAGCTTGCTCACGCTGGAATCGGCGCGGGTCAGGACCCGCATGCAGCCGCCATGGGTGCCGGCCGCAATCTTGACGTCAAAGCCCTGCTCCAGCGGCTTCAACCACCGCAGCGCCATGCCGAGCCCAGCATCGCTCTTGCCGGTTGCGATGGCCTCGAGCAGCTGGTCGGTGGAACCGGAATAGTTGATGAGTTCGATATCGAGATTGTGCTTCTGGAAGAAGCCGTGCTCGATGGCGACCGGCACCGGAGCGAGACACACCGCGCCCGCGTTCCAGGACAGCTTGAGCTTGCGCGGCGCGCCGGTGAGCGCGGGCACATCCGACGCCGTCCGGCAGAGCGGAAACTCCGAGAGATCGACGCCGGGCGCGATGCCCCGCGGCGCAAAGGCCTGTGCCGCACCGAAGGCACCGAGCGGCGCGGCGAATGCCGCAGCTAACCCCGCCTGGAGCAAATGGCGACGGTCGAGCCTCGATCCGTCGCGCTTGTCGTCGTCGTTCATCCGTCTCCACTCCTGCGCTGGCACGGCTCCGCCATCGGCACAAGAGCTTGTGTTGCGCCTGTTCCGTGCGGAGCTGCGTCGAGAGAAAATCTTTTCGCCGGCGCCTGCTGCGGCGCCTTGATGCGATGCGCAAATCATGCGGCGCGTTCGCCGTATCGTCAATGAAATGGAATTTCGAATGTGGCGCGAAGCGAGGTCATTCTCTCCATCGGTGCGTGCAAGTACGATGAAAGGATTTCCGTCGATGGATCGATTGACAAAGCGCGAGGCCACTCCCTCTCCTGCTTCATTTTTGCGCAGCATCGGTGGCGCATACCGCACGTTCTCGAGATCAGCGCCTCGCTGAAACGTCCTTCCGGATCGCGCGCGCAATACGGTTAGCCATTTCATTGACCGCGCATCGCGCAACCATAGACTTGATCGTCTCGCTGCATCGTTCGCTCACGCGTCGTGGGCAAAGCAACAAGACAGGCCACATGAGCATCAACTCCCTCGATCATTCCATCACGCGCCGGCTCGCGGCATCGCTGCTTGCCGCCGCCATCACCCTGTCGACGGCCGCGGCGTCGTTCGCAGCCGATGCAATCGTGCTGCGGGTCGGCGACCAGAAGGGCGGCAATCGTTCGCTGCTCGATATCTCCGGCTACGCGAAGGATCTGCCTTACAAAATCGAGTGGTCGGAATTTCCCGCGGCCGCGCCGATCCTCGAAGCGCTCACCGCCGGCGCGCTCGACGTCGGCTATACCGGCGACCTCTCGTTCCTTTCCGTTTACGCGGCCGGCGCGCCGATCAAGGCGATCGGCGGCACCAGGTCGGATGCCAAGACGCAAGCCATTCTCGTGCGCCAGGATTCGCCGATTAAATCGCCGGCCGATCTCAAGGGAAAACGCCTCGCCGGCACGCGCGGCGGCTGGGGCCAGTTTCTGATCGACGCCACGCTGGAGAAGGCGAACATGAAGCTGGAGGATGCGACGTTCGCGCCGCTCGGCCCGGTCGACGCCAAAATCGCATTGGTCGCAGGCTCGATCGACGCTTGGGCGGTGTGGGAGCCCTACGTCTCCTTCGCGACGCTCAAGGACAAAGCCCGCGTGATCGCCAACGGCGAAGGCCTGACGCCGACCATCACCTTCATCGTCGCCTCCGACAACGCCATCGCCAGCAAGCGCGCGGCGGTGCAGGACCTCGTGCAGCGGCTGAACAAGGCGCGGCTGTGGTCGCTGGATCATCTCGGCGAATATGCCAAGAGCACGTCCGAGCTGACCAAGCTGCCGGAGGACGTGCTGCTCTCGGCCTACACCGCGCAACGCACCAGCCCGATTCCGATCGACGAGAACGTCGTGAAGGAGGTGCAGGAAGCCTCCGACCGCTCGACGCGCTACGGCATCCTGCCGAAGAAGCTCGACGTCAGCAAAGCCGTCGATCGCAGCTTCACCGCTGCGGCCGCGGGATCGAACTAGGCGGAGGCGGCGGGATGCGCGCGCTGCGCCTCAAGGCCGGCCCGCTGCATCTCGCCGCGATCGTGCTCGCGCATTTCGCCTGCATGAGCCTGATCGTGTGGCTATCGCTTTAGACGCCGTCCAGCGTCTCCGCTCCCCGCCCCGGCCTTAAGGAAAACATCAGGACAACATAAGGAGCCCATAAGGACTTCCGAGACGCCGCTGGCCTAGCATCGACCGTGTGATCGCGTCGGTAACAGGATGCCTCATCCCGCGGCTTGTCCAGGCAATCACAACTCGCTCTCGGGTTGCCGATCGCGACTGGACGGGCTTACAGTGATCCGCCCTGCGGCCGTCGACGCTTGCAATGGGAAGGCGACCTTCGGGCTGGAGACCAGCGCCATGTCAGCCGATCAGTATCTTCGTTACGATCCGTCCGTCGAACACATCCGGCCCGAGGAAGCGGCCGCCGTCGAGGAGATCGTTGCCTCGATTTCGCGAACGAGCGATCTCACTTTTCGCAAAGACAAGCACGGGACCCGACAGCAGCACGCCAAGGGCGCCGGCTATCTCCGGGGCGAGCTGATCGTCTACGAGGATTTGCCTGATCATCTGCGCCAGGGCCTGTTCAAGCAGGCTGGCCGCTTCCCGATCATCGTCCGCCTTTCCACCGCATTCAACAGGAGCGATCGCGTACGTTCGCCGCGGGGGTTTGCCATCAAGGTCCTGGGTGTGACTGGGCCCAAGGCGCTCGGCGACGACGATACGACGAACCAGGATCTTCTGCTCGTCAATCACCCCAGCTATTTCGCGGATGCGATGGCCTATATGCGCGCACAGCACCATGTCGAGCGCACCCTGTTCCTGCCTGATCTGGCGTACGTACCCATAGGCTTTCTCGCGCGCGCGCTGGTCGCCGCATCGGACAGAACAGGCATTCCGATCCCGATCGTCTTGAAAGCGCTCGGTGATGCCGGCAGCAACATCCTCGGAGAAACCTTTCACACAGAGGGAGCATTGCGGTTTGGCGATTATATCGCAAGGCTTCGCCTGGTGCCGATCTCGGCCTCGGTTCGCCAACTCACCGGCCAGCCCTGTCACGATTCCGATGATGCCGTGCTGAACAGCGTCGTTGCCTTCTTCAAGGACAATGCGGCCGAGTACGAATTATCTGCCCAGCTCTGCACCGACCTGGAGCGAACACCGATCGAAGATGCCTCGATCGACTGGCCCGAGGACGTCGCGCCGCCGCAAGCACTCGGCAAGATCACGCTTCCGCGCCAGACCGCCGACAGCCCCGCACGTCGGGTCTATTCCGACGAGGTGCTTTCGTTCGATCCATGGCGATGTCTGGCCGCGCATCAGCCGCTCGGCTCGATCATGCGATTGCGCAGGGATGCCTACAGTGCCTCCCGCACGCTGCGGCAGCAGCAAAATCAAGGCATGGTCAAGCAACCGCCCGAAGAACCGCGAGAGATCGCGGACCTGCCGGTTTGAGACGACGATCACCGTCCCGCAATATCGGGCCGGGTGTGCCGGCCTGCGTCGAAAAAGGACGCCGAGCGCAGCGGATCGCCGGGATCAAGCGTCTCCGCCAGCGATGCGATCACCTGGCTGGAGCGGTCCCGCCACTTGGCAGCCCTTTGCGCTTGTCCGAGGCTCCCATAGAGCACCGCTGTCGTGCGATAAACGCGCCAGGCGGCGTGCGGCAGCCTGGTATGCCGGAGAATCGAAATGGCCGTCGACAAATGCGCGCCGGCGAGTTGCGTCTCCTGCTTCAGGATCGCAATTCTCGCCATGGCCTCGTAGCACAGCGCGAGAAACGGCCGGTCGGGTGCCGCGCTCGTCACCTCGTGAAACTGGCTGGCCGAACTCTGGGCGCGATCCAGATCGCCGGTCGCGATCCAATAGTCGCAGCAAGTGAGCCAATAATGGGGGATGACCAGCGACTCCATCGGCACCCGATCGACCTCCATTCGCCGCTCCATCGCATCGAGATGCTGCCGCGCCCGAGTGAGGTCGCCCATCTTGACATAAGCTCGCGCCAGCAGGTTCCTGCCAACGAAGAAGGTGAACGGATTGGCCTCGATCATCGGGCCGAGTGCATCCTCCGCACGCCGTGACGCGCTGCCATATTCCTCCGCCTCGGAATACAGCCATCCGATCGTGAGATGACACAGCGCGACGGCCTGCGGATTTGCATTCCGCTCCGAGATGGCCAACGCGGAGACGACGTTTCTTTGCGCCCGCCCCCATTCACCGAGATAAATCTGGGCAAACGCCTCGACCGATTCATAGAGCACGAACAGATAGACGTCACCGACCAGGCGGGCGAGCTCCTTACCCCTTGTCGTCGCATCGCAGCAGGCCGGATAATTCGCGCGCAGGAATTCCAGCACCATCTCCATCGAGCAGCGTCGCAGCCGCATGCTCAGATCCTGCTCTCCGGTGATCAGTGCTGACGCACGCTCGGCAAGCTCCGCATTCTCGCGATCCCAGCCGCAGAGCATCAGCTTCAAATTGGCAACGTTCCCCTGCACCAGAGCGCTGAATGCCGCGTCGTCGATCGTCCTACTCTTGACAAGAGCCTGTTCCGCAACAGGCAGGCTCTGGCGTCGATCGACGTAGAGACAAAATCTGCTGAGGTCGACCAGTGCGTTCACCTCTTCGCGCACGTGCCCGTTCTCCGCCGCGTGCGCGACGACTGCGTTGAGATCCTGCAGGGAATTCAGGAAATCTCCACTGGCTCGCCAGGCCCAGGCGCGCTGAAGCAGCAACTTCAGACGTGTCGTCACCCGAAACTCCGGCGGCAGATGCGGCACCAGTTCCAAAGCGCGGGACAGGTAATTGGCTGCCTCGCGCGTGCTGAACCTTCGCGCCGAGCCCTCGGCCGCCGCGCCCAGATAATGCATCGCTTTTGGGAAATCGCGGCCCAGTTCGAAGTGACGCGCGACAATGGCGGCGATCTCCGCAGCCTGCGGCCCGTAGCCCTGCTCGAGCCCCGCCCCAAGCAGCACATGGGTTTTGGTGCGGCGCGCCGGCGCAAGCCGCTGATAGAGGAGCTCCTGGTAAAGCGCGTGCCGGAACGTATAGCGACCGGAGACGCCTCCGTTCGGCCACTCGGTCATGCCGGCCACGACGATAATGCGATCGGTCCGCGCCAGGTCCTCGCACATCTGCTCGACATCCAGCACGGGACGGTCGAGCGCACCGGCGATATGGAGCGCGGAAAACTCCGCTCCCGCCGCACTGGCGACCTCGAGCAGGCAGCGCTCGTCCACGGTGAGGTGATCGATCTGCTGCTTGATCATTCCTTCCAGATCGCCCGGCATGCTGTCATGCGAGGCCGCGTCTTCGCTGACCAGCCGCCAGCCCAATTCGTGCTCGACAAGCGCGCCCTGCGCCACGAGATGATCGAGCAGAGACGACACGAACAGAGGATGCCCGCCGGTTCGCGCGAAGATACGCTCGACCAGCTCTTTGGCAAAATCGGCCGAGCTGAAGCGCAGGGACAGATAGCGCTCGACGTCGGTCCCGGTCAGTCGATCGAGCGCGAGCTCGGTGGCGTGTCCATGAATCCGCAAGTCCTGGTGAACCGCACGGATGGGATGTCCGCCGACGGCGACTTCCATCGGCCGGTAGGTGGCCAGCACGAGGATTGCCGCCCTCCGATCCCGCCGTGCCAGCCGGGAGAGCACATCCACGGTGGCAAAGTCGCTCCAGTGCAGATCTTCCAGGATGATCACCCATGGCCGGCTGACGGCGAGATGTTCCATGAGATCGGCAAATTCGCGCAGCATGCGCTCCCGGGTTGCGCCAAAGACCTCGCGCTGGAATGCGGCCCGGTCTGCTTCGCCGAGGAATCCGGGCATTTGTGCGAGCCAGGTCGGCGCGTGCTCGCGGATCGACGTCAGCAGCGATGCTCCATCGGTTCGACGGCAGCACTCGTTCAGGGCTCCGATCAGCGGAAGAAAGGCCTCATGGGTGCCGAACAACTCGTTGCAGCTACAGTGCAGCACGCCCAGTCCCTGCTGGTTCATCCTGTCGAGCGTCATTTGCAAGAGGGTGGTCTTGCCGATCCCGGCCTCGCCGGTGATGAAGACGACCTGACGCTGTCCGGTACGGGCGAGTTGCAACGCCTTGTCCAGCGTATCGAGTGCCCCGTTGCGCCCGACCCTCCAGTGCCGGCGTCGATCGACCACCTGCTCCGTGGCGGACGCCGCCTCCTCCTCGGCCGCCCGCTCGGCCGCAGGCAAGTCGGCGGTCGCGACCGAAGCGATGAAGCGATAGCCGCGCCGCGTGACGGTCTCGATGTAATTGGGCGATTGCCTGTCGTCGCCGAGCACCGAGCGGAGCGCGTTCACGGCAACCGCGAGGCTCGACTCGCTGACGTGGAGATCGGACCAGACCGCGTCGAGCAACTCTTCCTTGGTGACGAGCTCACCGGGCCGACCGACAAGATGGCAAAGAACCTCGAACGGCTTCGGCGCCAGCGCGATCCGCTCCCCGCCTCGCCACAATAGCGCGTTGGCCCGGTCGAGGCGGAATTCACCAAAGGCAAGCGCGTCTGTACGCACGGCTCCAACCCCCGGATGCTCCCCCACCTTAAGGGAAAGCTCAGCCAAATGTAAGGACGCGATAAAGACCTGCGCCCTGCGCCGGCACTAGCATTGGCCTGTCCATTTCAGAGACGCCGGCAAGGCGTCGGACGGCCTTTTCATCACGCTGTCATTTCCGTCGACAGGCAGTCGATGCCTGAAATTTGGCAAGGAGTTGGCCATGAGCATTTTAAGACATTTGGCGATCCCGCCTCTCGCTTTTGCCCTTCGCCATTACGACGTCAGGGTCATATTGAGCCTCACAGTCCTCAGCCGCATCTTCCTCCTCGCCATCTATCTTGCGTGCGGCGGCCCGGGCCTGTCCGGGCCCGACCTCGCCAACACCATCGCCCTGCCATGAGGTCGGGACCGCTCGAATGGTGCATCGAGATCGCGATCATCGTCGCGATCTGCATCGGGATTGTCGTGGGAGGGCATGGCCGGCTCGTCGTGCCGCATCACCGGGTTCAACGCGCGCAAGCCGATCGGGCCGCTTGCGTCCAGCGGCCCTCAAACCCCTCCAGCGTCGTCGCCCTGCGGCGAGCGGGTCCACCCGTTTGATCGATCACCAATACGCGCGGTGATAGTGCCGGTAATACGGCCGGTAGTAGCCGTAACGAGGGCCGAAATACGGACGGTAAGGCCGATAGTAGCGCGGATAGGCATAGGCCGGACCATAGCCGTAATAGGCCGGCGCATAACCATAGCCATAGCCGTAGCCCGGGTATCCGTAGCCGCCGTAGTAGGGCCCACCGCCATAGTAGCCGTAGCCGTAAGGCGCGCTGCTGGCGATGGCACCTGCGATGATCGCGCCAGCGGCAAGGCCGCCGAGACCCCATCCAAATCCTCGGCCGCGCCAGTGCACCTGCGTGACATCATCGCCAACGGCGGCCTTCATGGTTGCGACATTGGTGGGCAGCGGAGCCGCCGCCGCCTGCTGAATTCCCCCCGCCATCACCGCTGCGGCGAGCGAACCGGCAACTGCCGTTTTCCAGACCCTCATCGTCTTACTCCTTTCTGACGTTTGGCTTGGAGATGGATCGCAGCGCCATCATCGGGCATCCTGGCGCGAGGTCAAAGCCTCGAGTTTTGCGTGCACCGCACAAGACACATGCCTCCATTCTGATCAACCGGTATCCGACGGGCTCGACAACCTCGCCGCGTGTGACACCGGCAAGACGGTGCCTGGGGCCCGATCACCGCGGCAAAGCATTAAGCTTCCGGCGCATTCGCAACCAACAACCACCTTCCCGATTTACTATTCGTGCCGTTACTATCGGTTCCAAATGTGCGCGGCCGGGAGGCTTCTCGCGAGCGCCAGAGTTGTGGGAGAATGACATGAGTGCCGCGAGACCCGAGCCGCTTGCCCGTCAGGCGCTGGCGTTCGTCCTGGCCGGCGGACGCGGCAGCCGGCTCCTGGAGCTGACCGACCGGCGTGCCAAGCCCGCGGTCTATTTCGGCGGAAAATCCCGCATCATCGATTTCGCGCTGTCGAACGCGGTGAACTCTGGCATCCGTCGCATCGCAGTCGCGACCCAGTACAAGGCGCACAGCCTGATCCGGCACCTTCAGATGGGCTGGAACTTCTTCCGTCCCGAACGCAACGAGAGCTTCGACATCCTCCCCGCGAGCCAGCGCGTCTCCGAAAACATGTGGTATGTCGGCACGGCCGATGCGGTCTACCAGAACATCGACATCATCGAATCCCACGCCTGCCGCTTCATCGTGGTTCTCGCCGGCGACCATATCTATAAAATGGATTACGAGGTGATGCTGCGGCAGCATGTCGACAGCGGCGCCGACGTTACCGTCGGCTGCCTGGAGATGCCGCGCCAGGAATCTTCCGGCTTCGGCATCATGCATATCGACGAGAACGGCTGGATCAAAGAATTCCTGGAAAAGCCGAAAGATCCGCCGCCGATGCCGGGCAAGCCGGACGTCTCGCTGGCCAGCATGGGCATCTACGTGTTCGACGCGAAATTCCTGTTCGAGGAGCTCAAGCGCGACGCCGAGGATCCGAACTCCAACCACGATTTCGGCAAGGACATCATCCCCTACCTCGTCAAGAACGGCCGCGCCATGGCGCACCAGTACTCGACCTCCTGCGTCCGCTCCGGCAGCGACCCCCGCGCCTATTGGCGCGACGTCGGCACGGTCGACGCCTATTGGGCCGCCAATATCGACCTCACCGACGTGGTCCCCGAACTCGATTTGTTCGACAGCGCCTGGCCGATCTGGTCGTACTCGGAGATCACACCGCCGGCAAAATTCGTCCACGACGAGGAGAGCCGGCGCGGCCAGGCCGTGAGCTCGCTGGTCTCGGGCGGTTGCATCATTTCCGGCGCCTCGCTGCGGCGCTCGCTGCTGTTCACCGGCGTGCGCGTCAACTCCTACGCCAATGTCGAGAACGCCGTGATCATGCCCTACGTCAATGTCGGCCGCGGCGCGCGCCTGAAGAACGTCGTGATCGATCGCGGCGTCGAGATCCCGGAAGGGCTCGTCGTCGGCGAGGATCCCGAGTTGGATGCAAGACGCTTCCGCACCACCGAGCAGGGCATTTCGCTCATCACCCAGCCGATGCTCGACAGGCTCAATACATGACGCCTGTTCGCGTCCTCGCGGTCGCCTCTGAGGTCTATCCCATCGTCAAGACCGGCGGCCTCGCCGATGTCGCGGGCGCGCTGCCGATCGCGCTGAAGGCGCACGACGTCGAGATGCGCACCTTGATGCCGGGTTATCCCGACGTGATGCGGGTGCTGGGGGGAGCTGACGAAATCCGGCGCTGGCCGGATTATTTCGGCGGACCCGGGCGTCTGCTCGCCGGCTCGCATGACGGCCTCGATCTGTTCGTGCTCGACGTGCCGCATCTCTACGCGCGTCCTGGCAACCCTTACGTGACGCCCGAAGGCGTCGACTGGGCGGACAACGGCGTGCGGTTCGCCGCGCTGTCGCGCATCGCTGCCGATATCGGCCACGGCCTCGTTCCCGCCTTCGTGCCTGACGTGGTGCATGCCCATGACTGGCAGGCCGGGCTGGCGCCGGCCTATCTGCACTACGACAACCGGCCGCGGCCCGCCACCGTGATGACCATCCACAACATGGCCTATCAGGGCAAGTTCGCGCCCGAGCTGATCGGTTCGATTGGCCTGCCCTGGCGCGCCTTCGGCGTCAACGACCTCGAATATTTCGGCGGCATCAGTTTTTTGAAGGCGGGCCTGCAATTCGCTGATCGCATCACCACGGTCTCGCCGACCTATGCGCAGGAGATCCAGACCGACGAGGGCGGCATGGGGTTCGGCGGCCTGCTTCGCGCCCGCGCCAACGTGCTGAGCGGAATCCTCAACGGCATCGATGTATCCGTTTGGAATCCGCAAGAAGATCCGCACATCGCCTACCGCTTCGGCGCGGAGGACCTCACGTTCCGGGCCGCCAACAAGGCGGTGCTTCAGCAACAGTTCAATCTGGATTCCTCGGACGAAGCGCCATTGCTCGGCGTCATCAGCCGCCTGTCGTGGCAGAAGGGGCTCGATCTCCTGCTCGAAGCCATTCCGACCATTTTGCGCGAAGGCATGCAGCTCGCGCTACTCGGCAGCGGCGACCGCGATCTGCAGGATCGCTATCAGGCCGTTGCGCGCGCGAACCCCGGCCGCATCGGGGTCGTGATCGGCTATGACGAGATCATGGCCCATCTGATCCAGGCCGGCTCGGACGCGCTCATCGTGCCATCACGGTTCGAGCCATGCGGCCTGACCCAGCTCTGCGCGCTGCGCTACGGCGCCGTGCCCATCGTTTCGCGCGTCGGCGGCCTTGAGGATACCATCGTCGATATCGGCGAGGCCGACAAATCGGGCCACGATGCCACCGGCTTCAAGTTCGCACCCGTCACCGCGGATGCCCTCGCCGGCACGCTGCGCAAGGCCAACATCGCCTTTCACGACAAGCTGACCTGGCGCCGGCTGCAACTGAGCGGCCTTGCGACCGACGTGTCCTGGCGCAACCGCGCCGGTGACTATGCCGCGCTCTATCGTGGCCTCATGCCGCGCGCGCCTGAGGAGACAGGCGTGTCGCTTTGAATAGCGTTCCTGCGGGCCCATCCTTCGAGACGCCCGCTCCGCGAGCTCCTCAGGATGAGGGCGGAGTACGCGGCAGCGATTTTGACAGCCCCGGTGCTGCTTGGCCTCATCCTGAGGAGGCGCGTAAGCGCCGTCTCGAAGGACGAGGCGCGCGCACAGGCTGTCGCCTGGATCGCCGTTCCAGACCCATCACCATCGTCGAATCAATGCTATAGAGCCGTCATGGACCCGTTCTTGATCAAGCTGATCGGCTTTGCCGCCGCGACCTGCACCACCGTGGCCTACGCGCCGCAAGCCATCAAAGTGTGGAAGACCCGCTCCACCGGCGATATTTCGCTCGGCATGTTCCTGGTCATGGTGCTGGGGCTGGCGCTCTGGCTCGTCTACGGCCTGCTGTCGGGCGATGCGCCCCTCGTCGCCGCCAACGCCGTCACCATGGTGCTCGCCGGCGGCATCCTGTTCATGAAGCTGAAATACGGATGAGCTCGGAGCTGCGTAGGGCGGATTAGCCGAAGGCGTAATCCGCCGCCTTCACTGCCGCCGATGGTGGATTACGCTTCGCTAATCCACCCTACGATTCATCCGAACACATACGACGCCATCGCAACATTCGCGACCTCGTCGACGAAGACGCGCTTGCCCACGTCGCTGCCGGCGGCGCCGGCGGCCACCATCAGCGGCAGCAGATGATCCTCGCGCGGATGGGCCAGGCGCGCGCTCGGTGCGTTCTCCCAGTCAACCAGCATCGCATTGCGGCGCGCCGCATCCTTGTGGCTGATCGCCTCGTTCAGATAGGCCTCGAAATCATACGAGACCGGCTTCGACTCCGCGCGGCCGAACCCGCGCATGTTGTGATAGGTCAGCCCGCTGCCGACAATCAGAATGCCTTCGTCCCGCAGTGAAGTAATCGCCTGCCCCACCCTGATGTGCTCGGCCGGATCGTAACTCGATCTCAGCGACAGCAGCACGATCGGCATGTCGGCGTTCGGATACATCAGCCCGAGCGGCACGAAGGTGCCGTGATCGAACCCCTGGTTGGGATCCTCCCGGCAATCGACGCCCGCGCGAACGAGCAGCGCCTTCACCTCCGCGGCGAGCTCGGGCCGCCCCGGCGCGGGATATTTGAGGTGATAGGTGTGCTCGGGGAAACCGTGATAGTCGTACACCATCGGCGGATGCGCCGAGGTGGACACGGTGAAGGCGTCAGCCTCCCAATGTCCTGTGATGACGAGCACGGCCTTGGGCTTCTCCGGCAAGAGCTGCGGCAGCCGGCCGAACGCCTCGGCGGTCTTCGCATATTGCACCCGCCTGTCTTCCATGAAGGGCCAGGGACCGCCGCCATGCGACAGGAAGAAGGTCGGAAATCGCACCATGGGCGAAGGCTCGTTTCATTGGCGACATGCGCGTGCGAGCTGCCCGCGCGATCGGCCGTGAGCATAGGCAAACCGGTATGGTTAGCAAGACGTTAACGATTTTCCGCCCAGAATCCTCGGCGTAGCCGAAGGAATCGGCCAGCAGCCAGGGACGTGAAATGAAGAAGTTTGCGTTGGGGGACGTCGTCAACAGTGACAAGGGCCGCCGCGGCGTCGTGCGCGCCGCCTACAGATCGAAGGAAGGCCAGCAATTCTACGCCGTCGAGAAAGACGGCGCGATGGATTATCTGGAGGAAGACCGGCTGAGCCCGGCGCCGCGGGTCGAGCTCGCGGCTTAAGTCCAACTCAACCTGCCCTAACGCCCGAACCGGTCGAGGCGCTCCGACCAGGGGTCGTCTCCGCTCGCGATGCGATCGTTCGCGATCAGCAGCAGGCGATCGCTGCCTGCAGCCGCGTCCCAATGGGGCAGGTCCGGACTGTTGGGATCGCCGCTCCTGGCGAAATTGATCCAGTAGGCGCGCATGCGATTTGCGACCTCGCGATCGGCTCGTGACAAGATGCCCGCACCTGGCATGCCTTCCACGCCGAAGATGAACTGCAATTCTCGCCCGTGACCGCCCTCGGGGTTTGCGCGCCGTACCTCCGGCACATAGGCAAAGCGATATCGAAAGCTCGGCGCACCGCTTGCAGCATGCAGGCGCGCCAGCAATCTTACCGGCTCGGAGAACACCCTGTCGGTGTAGAACCTTGCCGCGCGGCCGGAAGGTCTGGCGAGGTCCGGATAGAGCCTGCGCAGCTCATCGCTGGTGGTGCCTGACGATGCCAGCTCTTCCCGGATATCCAGCTCGCCGTCGAAACCGGTCTCGTCGTCGTTCGAGCCGATGATCAGGGGAATGCGGCTCTCATGTCCGGCCGCGAAGCCCGCGGCGACCTCCTCGCTCACCAGACGTCCATCGATCGTCGGCCCGAAGCTGCGCGGCGATTTTTCCAACAGATGCTTTTCGACGGCAAGCAGGCGCTGCGGTTCGGCTGTGCGTAAATCGGCCTGTCGCCCCAGCGCCGCCACGAATTGCCGGCCCACAATCTCGGCCTCTTGTGCCGAACGCAGGCGCGCACGGCCGGGGATCGATTGCAGAATGGCTTTCCGGAAGAGATCGCGCGATTGCTCAGACAGCATCAGCAGCGCGATCGAGGTCGCGCCTGCGCCACTGCCGAACAAGGTGACGTTGGTGGGATCGCCGCCGAAGGCCGCGATGTTGTCGTGCACCCAATGCAGCGCCGCGATCTGGTCCATCAGGCCGTAATTGCCGGAGCCATCTTCCGACAGCGCGGGATCGCTGAGCCAGCCGAACGCGCCGAGGCGAAAATTCACCGTCACCACGATGAGGCCGGCCTGCGCGAGCCTGGCACCGTCGAACAGCGGATCGTTCGCGGTGCCGCTGACGAAAGCACCGTCGTGGATGAACATCATCACCGGCAGCGGGCCGTCGACCCCGAACGGCCGGAACACGTTCAGCGTCAGGCAATCCTCGCTTGATCCCGGCAGCGACGGCTGAAGACACGGCGCGCCATACGCATAGGCGGTGCGCATCTCCGAACTCTCGGGCGCGGCCTGCGGCGGACGCCAGCGCAGCGGCCCGATCGGCGCGGCCGCATAAGCCAGCCCCTTGAACGAGGCTACTTCGCCTTCGACGGCGCCAAGCATCTGTCCTTCGCGCGTCAGCGCAAATGGAAACTGGCCGACCGGCTGGGCCACGGCCGGGCCGGCGCAACAGAGGACCAGAGACGTCGCAAACAGCGCGAACACGGACCGCATCTTCGGAGCATCTCGATGCGCGGAAGGATTTGAGCAGGTTATGTCCGTGGCCCGCTGCGAGGCAAGCGCCGCGGCTGCGCCTAGCTCCGCTTGGCGGCAAGCTCCGCCAGTGCGTGGCGTGCGATGATGCCGAGCTCACCGAGCGTGGTGTGACCGGACCGCGCCGCCTCGATCAGCCGCTCGGCGATGAACCTGCGGCTGTCGTGATCACCGCCGTGCGGCAGTTGGCGGCACGTCTCCTCCAGGACAACGTCCATGTTCGCTTTGGTCCGCTCACTCAACTCTGTCATGACGCCCTGAGAACGCGTGGCTTGTAGCCGCAAGCATACACAGACGGATCGTACATGATTAGCCCGGGTAATCACGGCCATTGTGCATCGCGATGCGTGCATTGAAGCAACGTTCGCGCAGCCACGATGACGCCGCAAACGGCCACCGAAGATTGCACTTGTTCTGATGACAAGCCGAACCTGCAGCGATAGCCTGCCGGCAAAACAAAACACACGGGAGGAAATGCCATGCCTGATGCAATGGTTGCTGCACGTGCCTCTGTCGCGGGGCGCGGAACCAGTCAGCAGGTCGATGTCGCCGTGGTCGGTGCCGGATTTGCCGGCCTCTATCTTCTCCACCGGCTGCGCAAGGCCGGCCTCACGGCGGTAGGCCTCGAAGAAGCCGGCGATGTCGGCGGCACCTGGTACTGGAACCGATATCCCGGCGCGCGCTGCGATATCCAGACCATCGACTACAGCTACACCTTCGATCCCGACCTCGAGACCGCCTGGACCTGGTCGGAGAAATACGCGACCCAGCCCGAAATCCTGCGCTATCTCGGCTTCGTCGCCGACCGCTACGATCTCAGGCCTGACATCCGCTTCAAGACCAAGGTCACCGAAGCGAAATGGGACGAGGCGACCGAACGCTGGCAGCTGACCACCGACAATGGCGCGCCGGTCTCCTGCCGCCATTACATCATGGCCACCGGCTGCCTCTCGGCGCCGAAGCCGCCGGAGATCGACGGCGTCAAGGACTTCAAGCGCGAGGTCTATTTCACCGGACGCTGGCCGCATGACGGCGTCAATCTCGCCGGAAAACGCGTCGCGGTGATCGGCACGGGATCGTCGGCCATTCAGTCGATCCCGCTGATCGCCGAGCAGGCCGCACACCTGACCGTGTTCCAGCGCACGCCGAATTTCGCGCTGCCGGCGCACAACGGTCCTGCGCCTTCCGATCGCATGAGCCTGCTGCAAGGCGATCGTGCGGCCTATCGCGAGCAGGCGCGCCAGTCGATGGCCGGCGTGCCCTATCCGCAGCAGACGGTCGTGAGCTGGCAATTAAGCGATGCCGAGCGTCGTGAACGGTTCGAGCGTGCCTGGGCGGCCGGCGACCTCGTCCACATCCTGACCCAGCTCTGGGCCGACCAGGCGGTCGACCTCGACGGCAACAAGATCGTCCAGGACCTGATCCGCGAGAAGATCCGCGCCGCCGTCAAAGACCCCGAGACCGCCGCGGCGCTGATGCCGGACGATCATCCGTTCGGCGCCAAACGCCCCTGCCTCGATACCAACTATTACGCGACCTACAACCGGCCGAACGTCACGCTGGTCAATCTGCGCCGGGAGCCGATCAAGGCGATCACCGCAAGTGGGATCACGACGGCCAAGCGCAGCGTCGACGTCGACGTCATCGTGTTCGCGACCGGCTTCGACGCCATGACCGGCGCAATCCGCGCCGTGCATCCGATCACCGGACGTGGCGGCAAGTCGCTCACCGACGTCTGGGCGCAGGGGCCGCAGACCTATCTCGGGCTCACGGTCGAGGGTTTTCCGAACTTCTTCATGATCACCGGGCCCGGCAGCCCCTCGGTGCTGTCGAACATGGCGGTGTCGATCGAGCAGCATGTCGACTGGGTCGTCGACCGGCTCAAAGCATTGCGCGACGCCGGCTTCACCACGATTGAGCCAACGGAGACGGCGCAGGCCGGCTGGAACAGGCACATGGCCGACTGCTCGATGGTGACGCTGCACCGGCTCGCCAACACCTGGTACACGGGCGCCAACGTGCCCGGCAAGGTGCAGGGCCTGATGCCCTATACCGGCGGCGTCGGTCCCTATCGCAGCATCTGCGACGAGGTGGTCAGCCGCGGCATGCTCGGCTTCAAGCTGACCGGTCCCAACGTCGCCGCGCAATGCAATGACGGCGAGGTGGTGCGCCTCCAGCCCGATGTGCGGCTGGTGCTCAACCTGCTGGCATCGCTCAACCTGCCGCCGATCGAGTCGATGGGTGCGGAAGGCGCCTGCGCCTTCGTCAATGAGTTCAACAAGGGCCGTCCCGCTGGACGGCCGATCGGCGAGATCGTCGACGGCACGCTGCCCGGCGCCGACGGTCCCTTGCCTTATCGGGTCTACAAGCCGGCAACATCAGGGCCGCATCCCGTGGTGGTCTATTTCCACGGCGGCGGCTGGGTGCTCGGCGACGAGCAGTCGGACGAGCCGTTCTGCCGCGACATGGTGCGGCGAACCGGCATGATGCTCGTCAGCGTCGGCTATCGTCATGCGCCCGAGCATCGTTTCCCGACCGCGGCCGAAGACGGCTATGCGGCGACGCGCTGGATTGCCGAGCACGCCGCCGAGCTCGGCGGCAGGCCGGGCCCGGTGCTGGTCGCGGGCTGGAGTGCCGGCGGCAACATCGCCGCCGTCACCTGCCAGCTTGCACGCGATCGCGGCGGCCCTGAGATCGCGGGCCAGCTCCTGATCTGCCCGGTCACCGACTGCAGCTTCGACCGCCCCTCCTACAACGACAATGCGACCGGCTATTTCCTGACTCGCTCGCTGATGTACTGGTTCTGGGACCTCTATTGCGCGCCGGCCGACCGCACCGATCCGCGCGCCTCGCCGCTCCGCGGCAAGGTCGCAGGCCTGCCGCCGGCCTTCGTCGTCACCTGCGAATTCGATCCGCTGCGCGACGAAGGCATCGCCTATGCCGAGGCGATGGCAGCCGCCGGCGTCCCGGTCGAGCAGCTCAAGGCGCCCGGTCATTTCCATTCGTCCTTCACGATGGTGGACGTGATCATCACCGGCGCGCCGGGCCGGGTGCAGATGGCCGAGGCCTTGAGGCGGTTCGCCGGGCTGCCGCCCGAAGTTGGTCGCGGCGATGAGACCAGCCACGGCCGCACCAATCCCGGACAGAGGATCGCGGCGGCCGCGAGCTGAAAGCGAACAATTGGCCGGGAACTATTTCCCGGTCATGGCGTTTGGTGCTGTGGCATTGAGATGCAGTAATCGGTGTAGGCCCCGGTACGCACGATCGTGTGCCGGGGTTCTTTTTGCGTGAGGCGGGACGATGGGGGATGTGATTGCGGATTCAAAGGTCGATTTTGGTGTCCTTGCGGTGCTGCATAAATGGCCATCGCTTGCGAACCAGCGACGGTCGGACCGAGCGTCCTACCAGGTGATCGAGGGCACGCTCGACGAATGCATCTCGGCGTTCATGGCGAAACCGGCGGCGACCAGGCATCTCTATGAGATCCGCACGATCGCGCAGCCGCCGCTGGTCACCGACATCCTCTCGCCCGAGCACATCACGGAGCTGGCGCGGCTGAGAGAATTTCTCTGATCCCCGCAGAAGCACCGGCTGAGCGCAGGAACCTTCTTCCGGTTTTTCCCGTTGATGGTGATCGGAGACGAAGGCGTGAGTGCCTCACATGCTTGAAGCCGGCGTGCCAGCCCCGGTCGTGCCCTATGGCGCAGACCAGACCCTGTTCGTGGTGATCGATCGCCTCGACAAGGCGACCGAAATCCCTATCGAGCGAAGCGATCTCGACGCCACGATCGGCGAGCTTGTCGCCGGCTGCTTCAACGACCCCGTCAGGGTCATCTCGTTCAACACGCTCGAGCACTGGATGAAGGATATCTCGACCGAGGTCGCCGGCGAGATTCGGGCGCGCTGTGACATCGATGGCGTGACGCTACCCGATTATCTCAGCGACTTCGTCGAGAGCCACAGCTGAGCGTGCATGGGATGATGAAAATCAGGCGCGCCGGTACTTGCCGGCGATGACCTCGATCTCGCGGCGGCGTTCGCCCGCGAAGGTCAGGAGCTTTTCGATCGTCAATGTATCCGTGATCCGTTTGGCCAGCCGCTCGGCGCGTGCGGCCTGATCTTCAAGATACTGGATCGTGTTCAAACGCCGCCCCCCAAGAGCTCCGATTAGGAGTCCCCAATTGTTTGGGTATCCATGGTGCGCTGGTGGCGCCTAACAGCCGGTTAAGCAGAGCGTTTCGGATCGATGTCACTGCAAATTATTGCACCACGTCGAGCCGGACATTGGTGACACCCTTGTCGACCATGCCGAGCGCCTCGGCCGCGGAGGGAGAGATGTCGACCACACGTCCGCGAACGTAGGGCCCGCGATCGTTGATCCTGACGGTGACGAAGCGGCCGGATGAGACATCGGTGACGCGCAGCTTTGTGCCGAACGGCAGGCTGGGATGGGCCGCGGTCAATTCGTTCTTGTCGAACCTCTCGCCGCTCGCCGTCTCCGTATCCGAATAGAAGCTGGCGATGCCGTGCGAGACGCTTTGCTTTGCGTCACCGCCGGGGACGCGCGCCCGGCTGATCGGACGGGGATGCAGCGCCGCCACCCTGTGCGGTCGTTCTACAGCGGCTTGGCGGTGGGTGCCGAGATCGGCCTTCTGACGGCCGACGGGCGATTGCGCACACGCCGCAAGCGACGCCGCGCCGATGATGGCGAGCAGTATCCGGCACAGGGTTGCCGGCGAAATCCGGGCATTTTCGGCACGTGCAAATCGAGACATGATGCGCCCTCCGAACGGCCCCGAGTTTCGGTGGGCAATGAGGGCAGAACCTTGTCGGAACGAAAGCGCGCCTGAGGCCGCAGCCGTTTCGGGTTTAGCTGTGGCGATTCCACCACACTGGCTTGTCCTGAATCGAGACAGACTCCCGGGAGAAGCCCGATACGACGCGCCAGACCGTCGGGCGCGTCTCCGGCTGAACCTCGCCAGGCTCGGCGCCACCCCTCGAGAGCCGCGCGAGCTCGCGCCGATAGAGCCACGGCCAGCTGGTTTTCAAGCTGGCGAGTAAGTCGAGCTCCCGTTGTGTCAGCATGCACATCATGAACCCGATCCGGTTGCGAAAGCCGCGTCGTCAGCCGACGAGGCCTCCCATCGGTTTGACGTCAGCGCTGCCGGGGAAGACGGCGTCTGCGAGCACCTTCTCGTCGACGCGCAGGTGATCCCTCAGCAGGCCCTTCAACACCGCGCGCAAATCCGTGGTCGGCCTGAGATCGCGATCCTCGAAGAGCTGCGCCGGCTTCAGACCCGGCCAGTCCGCGATCACGCGGCCACCGTTGAGCCCGCCGCCGATCAGGAAAGCGACCGTGCCCGTGCCGTGGTCGGTGCCCTGAGTCCCGTTGATGCGCGCGGTTCGCCCGAACTCGGTGACAACGGCCACGACCGTTTCGCGCCACGTCTCACCCATGTTGCTCTCGATCGCGGCAAAGGCGCCGTCGAGCGCGCCGAGCAGATTGTAGAGCTGGCCCGAGGCCGCGCCCTCGGCGATGTGCGTATCCCAGCCGACGAAGCCCATGGCGCCGACACGCGGACCGTCGGGCTTGGCGAGATAGCGCGCGGCCGTGCCGGCGGCTTCGGCGAAGTAGGCGCGGACGCGCGCGATGCCGGGCGGCGCCAAGGTCGGATCGTCGGACATCGGATCGCCCGGGCCCGATGCGCCGCCGAGCGAAGCGAGCTTCATGCGGGCCTGGAGCACGGTCGCAAGCTTCGGATCGGTGTGCTGGTAGAGATCGAGCAGGCGGTTCTGGGTGTCCTCGCTCGCCGGCAACAATCGCTGCGGCACCCATGTCATGACGGGCGCCGAACCGCGCACCACCAGCGGCGTCACGGAACCGATGCCGAGCGCGCGGCTGTCGCGCGGGTCGACACGCCCGCCGGATTCCAGCGCGAGCAGCGCGCGGTTGAGCCATCCCGAGCTGGTCATGCCCGGCTTGACGAGCCCGCTTTCCAGCACGTCCTGGCCGTCGAAATGCGAACGCTCGCGATAGGGCGTCGCGGTGGCATGGACGATCGCAGCCTTGCCGCTCTTGTAGAGCCGATGCAGGTTCGGCATCGCCGGATTGAGCGCGAAGAAGGCATCGAGCGGCAGCGCCGGCGTCTTGCCGTCCAGCACCAGCGCACGATCGCCGCGCAAGGAGATCCAGTCGGGATCGCCGACCGGCGCAACCGCGCCCAGGCCGTCGAGCGCGCCGCGCAGCACGATGACCAGCAGGCGCGGATCGCGCCCTTCTGCGCGCGCGATCCGCGGCATCTGGCTCCACGCGAACAGCGCGCCGGATCCGACCAGAAGCTCGCGCCGCGTGGGCAAGTGATTGACGACGCCCATGCTCACCTCCTCTGAAAATCCGTCGACATGAACAGCAGCGCCACCGCCTGCTGCCGGCTCTCGGCACGGCCAACGGCCTGCTTCACCTCGGGCGCGATCTCCGATGCGAAGACATCCTCAATGATCGCTTGAGGATCAGCCGTGGCCGCCACGCGCTCGGCAAAATTGTTGGCGACGTCGAGCCGCCGGCCGACGCCGTCGATCCAGCTCGCCTCGTCGTCCGGATAGCCCTTCGGCGCCGACGGACGCCACAGCGCCTCGCCGAGCAGTTCCTGGCCGCCGGTGAAGCGGACGGGATCGACGACCGTGATGCCGGTCGCGCGCACCATGCCGACGACCCATTCGCCGGGACGCTTGAGCTTTGACGGCGGCCCGCGCCAGGCCTCGTCCGAGGACACCATCGCAATCGCGACCTGCTTGAGATCGCCTTCGGTGTCGCGAAAGGTTTTTGCCATCTGCTCGACGAGCACCGGCGGCGGCTCGTCGGCGACGAAATGGCGCGCGAGTTTTGTCGCGACATGGGTCGCGGTCGCGGGATGCGCGGCGAGGTCGCGCAATACGGCGCGGCCCTGCTCGGCATCCTCCTGCTCGTAGCGCTTGCCGAGCACGGTCTGTCCGCCGGGCTCGTGCAGCCGCGGATTAAATGTGAAATCGCCGCCGTGCTGAGGATCGGCGCCCGGCGGCACCAGCGTCCAGCCGGTCAGCACATTGGCGAAGCTGATGACGTCGTCCTGGGTGTAGCCGGCCCGCACGCCGAGCGTATGCAGCTCCATGATCTCGCGGGCAAAGTTTTCGTTGAGACCGCTGCTGCGGTTGATGCCGGCCGTCGAGTTCGCGCCCATCGAACCGAGATTGTCGAGATAGACCAGCATCGCCGGATGCCCCTCGACAGCCAGCAGGAGATCGACGAATCGGCCGAGTGCATTTGCGCGAACGGCTTCGCGCTCATAGGCGCCGGACATGCTCTGGATCCGGTTGGCCGAGACACAGAAATGGTTGGACCAGAACCACACCAGCCGCTCGGCGAAACCGATGTCGGCGGAAAGCGCAGCTTCCGTGCGCACCTTGGCTTCCTGCAAATAGATCGGACGTCCGGGATCGGGAATGGCGTCGGCTGCCTGCTTCGCCGCCATCTCGGCGGCATCCTTGTCCGCACCCTGCCCTTGCGTCTGGTCTTCCGACATTGTCGGCGCGGACGCCGTCTGCTGCTTTTTAGCCTGCTGCTGGGCCTGCTTGGCGCGCGCGGCGCGCCGCGCATTGGCATCGGCCACGGTGCGATACGCTTTTGCGCTGGAGGGAAGACTCGCGGCGGCGTTCAGGACGAGCGGGCGGTCGAGTTCGGCGATCAGCGCGCCACGCGGGTCGGTCCCGACAGCCGCGATCGATCCCGGACGCGGCCCCATCCCGAAGCGATGAAGCGCCAGCACGGCCTCGGCCTTTGCAGAACTGCTCATGGCGAATGCCCAATTCTTACAAGCCTGCCGACGGTACCCGCGCAGGCTACGAACTGTAATGCTACCGATCGTAGCATTCACGACGAGAGCCGGCAAGCGGAGATTGAGACAGCGCCGTCAACAACTCGAGAGCCGCCGGTCCCGCAGAGCGGCAGCGGCAATCGTCCTAGAAATTTGGCCCGAGCGCGATTTTCGTGATCGTGCCGTTTCTGACACCGATGCGCCATTCCGCCGAACCGTTGGCGAATTGCGCGACATAGATGTCGCTGTCGAGTGCGGTGACGCCGCGGAAGGAGACCGCACGCAGCGCACCCAGCCGCGTCAGAATCGCCTGATCGAACGGAAGCTGCTGGCGTGTGATGTCGGCGACCTCCGACGTCATGCGCTCGTAGTCCGGCTGTCCCCTGCCGACGCCCTCGATGTAACGGCGCAGCATCTCCTCGCCATTGGCGATCGGAATGGCGCGCCGCGCTGCGCGACCCGGACGCGCGCCGATGTTGGAAGCCTCGACATTGTGGAAACGCGTTTGCCGGCCCGGCACCAGGATCTCCATGCACCGTCCCGACTTGTCGGCAATCACCCACGGATTGTTCACGGTGGTGGTGGAAGCCCAGGTCATGTTGGGCCTGACGACGCTCTGCGTCTTGCGATTGCCGTCGAAATCGAGATTGAAGACCTGGATGTCGTCGCCCATCTCGTTATAGACCATGATCCGGATCGGCGACGTGCCGGCGCGGCCGCGCACGTTCGCCTCCTCCGAGCAGCGCACGATGCCACCGAGTTCGTCGTTGCCGTCGGCCCGGAAGATGACATCGCCGGCCTTGCCATCGGGCTCGATCAACAGGCGGAATTCGGCCGTGCCGTTCTCGAACTTCGCGCCATAGATGTCGTAGCCGCCGGGGCCGACGCCGCGGAAGAAGATCGATTCCAATCCGCCGAGCGCAACGAACGTCGCGTGCATTTCATTGAGCTGGCGGTGGATCTTGGCCGCGAGCGGCGCGCTCATGCGGTCGTAGTTCGGGGTGCCGGCGCGCAGATCCTCGATCCCCCGCAAGATCATCTCCTTGCCGCCGACCGCCGGGACCTGCTCCCTGAAGCGATCGGGGACTTCGGCAAGGCGACGCGCGAAATCCGCTTCGACCGCCTGTGCCACCGCCGCATCGACGCGGGCTGCGAGGCGCGCGCCGAAAACCGCGCTTTGTAGCAACACGCGCGAGACCCTCGACTGCTCGTCGCGCAGGAAGATGACGAGATGGTCGCCGCGGAAGGAGAAGGCATCAGTGCCCTCGGCCAGGACTTGCGTCGTGCCCTGCCCGGTTTCCTGCAACCAGAGACGATCGCCATCGCGGCGCACGGTGAGCACGCGGTTCGGCGCAATCCTGTACCAGCCGACATATTGATCGAGCGAGGCAGCTTCGGTCATCGGCGCCGGCATCTCGGCGACGCGAAGCGCGCGCACGTCGCGTCCGTTCACGCGCAGCACCAGCTCGGTGGAGCGACGCTCCGCAGCATCGAGCGGGAACGTGATCTCGCCGGACGAAGCCAGGTAGGACGCGGTGCCGTCACCGCCCACCGTCAGGCGCAATCTGCGCTGCCCGGTGAGCTGGCCATAGACCTCGTCGCCTTCGCGGAAGATGGCGAACACCGAGGACGGGCCCATGGCGTAGAAATTGACGAAGGGGCGGTAATGCTGGGCCGGCACCTCTCCACTATCCGCGGCGAGCGGCGCAGGCTCCGGGGTGCGATAGGCGATCATGCCGGCGGACACGATCACGGCCGGGACGATCGCGGCCGCGATCCACAGCCGCTTGCGCCAGCCGACCGCGACGGGCATCGCGGCAGTCGCGATGATGCGCTCGACGCGGGCGCGCACGGTCGAGGCCCGCGCCATCGCAAGCTCGACGGGCCGCGGGCTTACCGTGCTTGCAAAATCAAGTAGGATTTCCGCATAGGACAGCCGGTCGTCGATCACCTCGATCGCCTCGGCGTCGCTGATGATCTCGGCGAGCTCGGCAAGGTGCGCGAGCTGCCACCAGGCGAACGGGCTGAACCAGAACACCGCGCGATTGAGGGAGGCGAGCAAGAGGATATGGAAATCGCGGTTGGCGACATGCGCGCCCTCATGCGCGAGCACCGCGAGGCGCTTCTTGGCGTCCCAGCCGGCAAATTGCGGCGGCACCAGAATGGTCGAGCCAAACGTGACGGGACCGCCGACCTCGCGGCTGACGCGCACATCGGCGTCGACCATCTGCAGACCGTTGATCGGCCTTGCCGCGCGCGCGAGGCGCCAGGTCAGACAGAGCCCGATGGCCAGCCGCAGCAGCAACAGGCTGGCGACGCCGACATGGACGATTGTGGCGATCAGCCACCAATTGACGGAGAGGCCGCTCTGCGCCGGCGCAACTATCGCCGCGCTGGACGCGATCGGCTGCATCGGCTGAGGCATCTCGAGCATCGAGATATCCGCAGGCAGGACATCATCCGGCACGGGTAACGGCAGTGGCAGCCGGGTGATCGTCACCGCCGGCCAATGCATCACGAACGGCATAGCCACGGACGCCAGCAGCACGACGATCCACGCCGTCATGTGGACGTGCGGATTGCGCACGCGAAACAGGTTGAGACCGAACCAGACGACGCCTCCCAGCACAAGGGAGCGCAGCGCCGCCTCCGCCAGAGTTGCGATCATTCTTTCTTCACTCCCCTCGCCTTCTTCGCCTTGGCCACCTGATCGGCCAGTGTGCGCAACTGCTGCTGATCGAGCATTGCATTGTCGACCATGCCGACGAGGACCTCCTCCATCGAGCCGTTGCAGAACCAGTCGACGATGCGCTGCACCGCCTTGGCCGCAACCCGCGCGCGCGCTTCGGCTGCGTGGTAGACATAGGTGCGTCCGTCCACCGTGTGCCGAGCATAGCCCTTTTCTTCCAGCCGGCGCAGCACCGTGCGGACCGTCGATTCCTTCAGCCGACGCGACAGCTTCTCGCGCACCACCTCGGCCGTGACAGGACCATGGGCCCAAACCAGTTGCATGACCTCGTGCTCGAGGTCGCCCAGTTCGGGCAAACGATCGTCCATGGCGGCTTACCTTGATTTCGAATTTCTTGTAGCGCTACAGAGCGTCGCATATACAGCCGCGCCGCGCAACGGGGTTTCTACCTGAAATGGTATCGCGTGCTGACCGAACCGGGGTTTGAATTCCGACCGTCGTCATGCCCGGGCTTGTCCCGGGCATCCACGTCCTTCGTGCCCAGAGCAACGCGTGGATGGCCGGGACAAGCCCGGCCATGACGATGTGGAAGGATTAGCGTACGAACCGCGCCGTTGGGGCGCGCGGCGGCGTCAGTACTTCGGCTCGTACATCTGTGACTGAACCAGTCCCTTCACGTCGTTGGGCGCGGGTCCGTCCGCGAGTCCGCGCTGAAAGGCGACGTCGGCAACGGCGGCGGCGATGCGGACCGAGACCTCGCGGATGCGCGGCAGCGCCGGGTAGAGGCTGCCTTGCGCGAGATCGTCCTTGCCGACGCAATTGGCGAGCGTATGGGCGGCCGCCATGAACATCTCGTCCGTGACCAGGCGCGAGCGGCTGGCGATGACGCCGAGGCCGACGCCCGGGAAGATGTAGGAGTTGTTGCCCTGGCGCGGCACGAAGGTGCGGCCGTTGAGCTTGACCGGGTCATACGGACTGCCGCAGGCAAACAGCGCGCGGCCCCCGGTGTAGCGGTAGGCGTCCTCCGCCGAACATTCGGCCTTCGAGGTCGGATTGGAGAGCGCGAACACGATCGGCTGTTCGTTGAGCTCGGCCATCGCCTTGAGCACGTCGGGCGTGAAGGCGCCGCCGACCGCGGCAACGCCGATGATCGCCGTCGGCTTCAGCGTCCTGATCGCGGTGAGGAAGTCGGCGATCGGCGCCTGGTCGGCATGGGCGTAACGAAGCTTGTGGCCGGACAGGCCTTCACGGCCGCCGACGACGAGGCCGCGGGAATCCACCAGCCAGTTGCGGCGGAGCGCCTCGGCTTCAGAGGCACCTTCCGCCATCATGGCGGACGTCACGAGATCGGCGATGCCGGTCGCGGCCTCGCCCGCGCCGAGGAACAGGATTCGCTGATCCTTCAGCTTGCCGCCATTGACGCGCAGGGCCGAGAACAGGCCGGCAAGCGCCACCGCAGCGGTGCCCTGGATGTCGTCGTTGAAGACGCAGGCCTCGTCGCGATACTTGTGCAGCAGCTTGAACGCCGAGTGATTGGCGAAATCCTCGAACTGGATCAGCACCCCCGGAAAGGTCTTTCGCGCCGCGACCATGAACTCGTCGACGAAGCTGTCATACGCCTCGCCCGTGAGCCGCCGCTCGCGCAAGCCGAGATAATACGGGTCTTTCAGGAGCTCTTCGTTGTTGGTGCCGACGTCGAGCACGATCGGCAGGCAGGTTTCGGGATGCACGCCGGCGCAGGCCGAATAGAGCGAGAGCTTTCCGACCGGAATGCCCATGCCGTTGGCGCCGAGATCGCCGAGGCCGAGGATGCGCTCGCCATCGGTGACGACGATCAGCTTGGCCGGATAGGGCCAGTTCTTCAGGATCTCGGCGATCTGGCCGCGATCGCGCGAGGAGATGAACATGCCGCGTGGGCGCTGGAAGATCAGGCCGTATTTCTGGCAGGCGAGCCCGACCGTCGGCGTGTAGATGATCGGCTGGATCTCGTCGATATTGTCGACGACGACGCGGAAGAACAGCGCCTCGTTGCGATCATGCAACGCATTCAGCGCGACATATTTTTCGAGATCGGTCGGCAGCGTGCGCAGATTGACGAGCACCCGCTCGACCTGGGTCTCCATCGTCAGCACGCAAGGCGGCAGCAAACCGCGCAGGCCGAGCGCATCGCGCTCCTGCGCGGTGAAGGCGGTGCCCTTGTTGAGCAGGGGATCGCGCAGCAGCGCCATGCCGTGCACGGAATCGGACGATGTCGAATGGGCGCTGACCCGAGCCGGTCTATTCACGAATTCCCCCAGGGAGTTTCTTATTGAAGGGCGGTCATTGTCGGCCAGCGCTCACCCGAGATCAAGGACGCAGAAGCCTGCGGCAAGGATCGTGATCCCGCACCGCAGCGAGGTTTCGTGAGAGGCAAAGGTTAACGCCGCAAGGCTGGCGCTCCTCGGCATGAGGGGGCCGCCTAGGACGTGTACTCACAAACGCCAAGGCAAAGCTAAGGTATCACCTGGAGCGTGATCGGCGACGTGTGACCCCGTAGCCGACTTGCGCAATCTCGTTCACCGTGCCGCTCTCGCCTTCATCAACACGAAGAGGTGGGAGCCTGCGGCAATTACCGAGAAAATGACTATGCCCAGCTCGAAACCGTGCACACGTTGCGGCGCGTATGTGGAAGCCAGCCAAATAAACAGCCGAACAGCCGCCATGAAGGCGATCATTCCCCACATCACCATCCATTTTGGGGCGTACCACGTCGGCTCGCCGTTACGGCCCCACTGCATTGCAACCTGTTCGCGCTTGATACGAGGTCCAAAGTAAAGGTTGAACGTGAGGACTAGCGCGCTAGCCAGGCCAAAAACGTAATCTGCGGGCAACATGGTTTGCGCTTCCCGGAAACATGGCAAACTTTGCGCGAGACGCACTGGCAATCTGTGCTTGTCTCCATGGATACGCTCGCGTCTCCTGTCGATATGGTTGCCGGCAGGTTGACCCGTCACCTGAGCCAAGGCGGCCCGCTTTGATGAGTACACGCGCTAGGTGACAGCGCTACTCCGCCTTGATGTCGGCGGCCTTCACGATCGGCCACCATTTCTCGGTCTCGGCCTTCTGGAAGGCTCCGAGCGCTGCGGGCGTTTGCTGATCGGGCGGAGGAATCTCCTGCCCCAATTCGCCGAACCGCTGCTTGACGGAAGCGTCGGCGAGCACGGCGACGATGGCCGCGTTGAGTTTTGCGACGATCTCCTTCGGCGTGTTCTTCGGTGCCCAGATGCCGTGCCAATAGGAGATGTAGAGGCCGGGCAGCCCCGCCTCGTCGACAGTCGGGATATCGGGCGCGGAGGCGAGCCGCGTCGGCGACGTCACCGCGAACGCCTTGATCGCACCGTTCTTGTAGTGCGGCAGCGAGTTCGAGGCCTGATCGAACATGATGTCGATCTGCCCGGCCACGAGGTCGATCATGGCGGGCCCCGCGCCGCGATAGGGCACGAACTGGAAGTCGGTGCCGGTTCTCTCCTTGAAGAAGACACCGGCGACGTGCGCTCCCGTGCCGGCGCCGGCGGTACCGGCAGTCACCTTGCCGGGATTGGCCTTCAGCCACGCGATCATCTCTTTCAGAGTGTTGGCCTCGAGCGACTTCCGGCCGACGATGAGCTGCGTGCCCATCGCGATCGTCGCGACCGGTTCGAAGTCGGCGATCACGTCATAGGGCAGCTTGAAGATGGCGCCGTTGAGCACATGCGTGCCCCAATGGCCGATCGTGATCGTGGTGCCGTCAGGCGTTGCGCGCGCGACGCGGGCGCCGGCGATGCTGCCGGACGCGCCCGCCACGTTTTCAACGACGATTGTCGCGTGCAATTCGGCGGCGATGCGTTCGGACAGGATCCGCGCCAGCGTGTCGGTCGGGCCGCCCGCCGCGAACGGCACCACGAGGGTGATGGGGCGGGACGGAAACGGCTGGGCGCTCGCAGGAGCAGTCCACGCCGCACATCCGAGCAACGCACAAATGGCGATCACATAATCGCGCAGTCCAGCCCACCGCCCCCGCATCAGTCTCTCCCACCCTTTTGTTGCCCGCATGTTGTCAGGGGGCTGGAGCCGGAGTGAACGCTGCCGGACGGATGGAGGCAAGCCGGAAATGATGCCGGACCGCTTAGGACATGTACTCATAAACCCGCGCTGCACTTCGTGTGAGGTCCGCTCTGCCTCCGATACCGGCCGTGTTGGGGCACCTCATCCTAGGTCCGAGTTGGGCCAACTGGCGACATTGCGGCTTTGGCCTGATATTAAAGCGCCATGGTTCGCAATGTTCTTTTGTTGGGCACAGTTGTCGCATTCTTCGCGACAATGGTGTCCGCCGTCGTAGGAAGCTATTTCGGGATCCGTGCGGTTCTGAATATCGCTCCTGGCGGACCGCGCCGATGGACTGTAAGGGTCTGGCGGCTAAATGCTGTTCTTTTCCCCGACGAGCTTTCAGCCTCAGGGAAGCGTTACAGGTTGCGATATTTGAGGGCCTTGATCGTAACCTTGTGCTCAGGCGTAGCTTTGACTGCATTTGCCGTCGCGCTGTACAACACCAAGCCTTAACTCAGCGGATGCCGACCGAATGTCGCTTCAGGGTCACGAGCCGCCGATCACACGCAAGGTGGGAGACTTCCGCTTTGGATTGGTAAGCCGACGTTTAGGGGTGCACGCCCTATCCTGCCGCTCGCCTTGGCGTCAAATGGGCAGCGCTATCGGCCGGTGGCGCGATGTGCATCAGGATGGTCTGGGTGGCCGATGCGACCTCGATTCCGTTGTGCTGGAAACGCTGCTTCATGCGGCGGTTGAATTCGCGCTGCACCGGCCAGCGGCCGGCCTCGGTGCAACGGATCTGGCCGACGATCGACACCATGGCGCCGTCGACCTTGTCGATGCCCCAGAGCTCGAGATCGCCCCGGATCAGGCTGCGGAATTCCACCTCGCGGCGCATCTCGTCGACGATGTCCTTGAGAATCTGACCGGCGCGGTCGGTGTCCTCCTTGTAGGCGACGTTGACGCTGACGGACGCGTTCCCGGCGCCGCGGCTGGCATTGGTGATGGTCGTCACCGCGCTGAACGGCACGATGTGCACGGCACCGTCGCCAGCACGAAGCCTGATCGTGCGGATCGAGACGTTCTCGACCACGCCCGATAGCCCCGACACGCTGACGCTGTCGCCGACCTGCACGGTGTTCTCCAGCAGCAGGAACAGGCCGGTGATGAGGTCCTGCACCAGTTTTTGCGAACCGAAACCGATGGCGATGCCGACGATGCCGGCGCCCGCCAGCAGCGGCGCGACGTTGACGCCAATCTCGCTGAGCGCCGTGAGGCCGACGACGGTGGCGATCACGCACAGCAAGGCCGTCCGCAGCATCGGCTGAAAAGTCCGCAGCCGCGCGGCGCGGGCATAGTGCCCGTCCCGCGACAGCGAATTGATCTGGCGGTCCAGCAGCGCGTTGCTGGCTTCCCAGATCGCAGCTGCAATGAATACGGCAAGTCCGATCGTCACCACCGCCGAGATCAGCCGGCCGCCGATCTGGCCGCCATAGAACCAGACGATGGCATCGACGCCCCAGACTTCGAGCACGGCCACCAGGCCGATGAAGGCGATGACGCCAGATACGATCTTGCGCAGCAGCGGCAGATAGCGGTTGGCGCGGATCTCGAGGCCCGGAAAGCGCTGGAGGATCTCCGGCTTGATGCGGAAGCCGCGGTCGATCAGGCCCAGCGTCAGCATGATGGCAACGCGCGTGATCAGCGCCACCGCGATGGTGCCGACGAAATATTGCAGCAGCAACGAATAGCCGTTGCGAATGTTCAGCGCCCACACGGCCCACAGCGCCAGGTCGAGCGCGATGGCAAGATAGTGCCAGCCGCCCGCGATGCGGTTGCGCAGTCCCGCCGCGATCCCCTGCCGGTCGGCCGGCGCGCGGATGGCTTCGGCGACCTGGCGGCGGCATTGCAGGATGATGACGACGACGAAGAGATGAACGACCAGCATCACCATGCGCAAGAGCGCGGCATAGCCGGCGCGATGCAGGCCGAGCAGCAGCGCAACGTTGGCAACGGCGATGCCGGAGACGGCGACACCGACGATGCGGCGCGCCCAGATCTCGATATAGGCGGCGGTTTCGGCCTTGACCGGAAACAAGCCGAACGGTCCCGCCAGCACACGGACCACACAGATGAGCCCGCGCGAGAACGCATAGGCGTTGACGACCGCGAGGATTACGAGGCGGACGGTGGTGGACTCGCCGATCTCGGTGCCGAGCAGCGCCGTGGCGACGCCGACAAAGACCAACACGGGAAGCAGTTCGAGCAGAAAGCGTCCCAGCACGAGGGGCAGCCGCAGCATGATCTGCCAGGCCCGCGCCAGGCTGTGGCGGCGCCTATACAGTTCGGGCGCGGGGGTGACATCGGCCACCGACGACGGCGGATCGGCAATGGGCAACACCTGCACCGGCAGGCGCGCCGTTTGCGGCATGCGCCCTTCCAGGAACACGACGGGGCGCCGGATCAGACGGAACATCACCCATTCGGCGCAAAAGGCGCAGCCGAACACCAGCGCGAGTTTCCAGGCGATCTCGATCAGGAGATTGTAGGCCGCGGGATCGTTCGCGGTCCGCACGATCCAGTAATAGAACGCCGGGAAGTGCGTGAGCGTCCTGGCCATATCGGCGACGTCTCGCGAAATTTCGCCGATTTCCTCGGACACGGTGAGCATGAGCTGCGCACCGAGGCCGTCGGCCGCCAACGGGATCGGCGATTTTGGCTCGGGCGCGGACTGCTGTGCACCAGACGCATTGGCGATCGCGCGCAGCGTATCGATCATCTGCCCACGCTTCTTGTCGTCCTGCAGCGTCTCCAGCGCCCGCTTGGCCTCCTCGGGCGACACCGTGGCAGCGCTGTTTGTCGCCGGCGCAGGCGGCGCGGCGCTGACGCTGGAGAGAGACGAAATCGCGATCAAGAGCGCGGCAAGAAGCGCGGAGGCAAGCTTATGCGACACGAGGGATTCCCTGGGAAAAATGAATGCGACGGCGACGTCGGGACCGTCACCGCCGAAGCACATGCATCATGTCGGATCGACGCTATTCGCCCCGGCGCTGTGTCGGAAGTTGGCCAATGAGGCGACATTCTCTTGGCATTTGCCGCGGTGCAGGAAGCGGGAACCGCGATTTCAAGCCGAGGGACCGTATGCGGCAGCATTTCAATGGAGATGGATGCAGCTGAGCCTCATCCTGAGGAGACCGCGAAGCGGTCGTCTCGAAGGACGAGGCGCTCGCTCAGGCGCCGCTGAGATGCCATGTGCGCTCGCCCTGATATGCGGTCACCCTGCGTCATTCCGGGAGTCGGCCCGGAATGACGCGATGAGGAGGAGGAGAGAAGCAGGATGTCAAAAGCGCGGCGGCCTAGTCACGGCCATCCGACATGATCGCTGTGATGCAATCGATGTGATGCAGGGTACAGCGCCGGGCAGGTAGGGGCTATGCCACACTGATGCAGCCCACTAGACCTTGGCCCGGCGTGCCGTTCGCGATTTCTGCCGCTATGCGATAGTCCGAACGAGCTCCATCGCACTTAACGCGGCTGGATCTGCGGAGGTGGTGTCATAGACCTCCCCTTGCTCTTGATGTGGACGTTGCGCGTCGCTTGTTTGCGACCATTGCGATGGTCCTCCCGTGACGCAAGACTGTCAAGCACGATCAACGGCTGCGGTATCACATTTGAGGACGCGTTCCATTCCGGCGCGACGGACACGCCGCTGCCGAACACGAGAAGTGGACGAGTTACAAGACTGCCCTTCCCGCAAATGTAGAGCGCGTCTGCTACGAGTTGCGCGTGGGTACAGAGGGATTGGGGATGATGACATTATACCCCTGTTTTGCCCGACGAGTCAAACCTCTTCGATAAATCCGCAATCTCTCGATCTGACCTTCAAGCCATTGATTTCGTTATCCCCGGCTACTGTGCATGGGGTTGTTTTCGCGTTTTTTGTTTCTTGTCCGCCTTCTCCTCTTTCTCCAGCGCCCTGCGCACCTCGTCGAATTCGCCCAGCGAGGCCTTGTCAGCGCGGGGGAAGCGCAAATCGAGCTGTTCGAGCGCCGCGACGATGGCCGACCCGATCACGACGCGGGCGAACCATTTGTGGTCGGCCGGCACGACATACCACGGCGCGTGAGGCGTTGCCGTGTGCCGGACAATGTCCTGATAGACCGCCTGGTAGCGCGGCCACAGCGCGCGTTCCTTGATGTCGTCCATGGAGAACTTCCACTGCTTGGACGGATCCTCCAGCCGGTCGAGGAAGCGCTCGCGCTGCTCGTCCTTGGACAAATTGAGGAAGAATTTCAGCACCACGGTGCCGTTGCGCGAGAGATAGCGCTCCCAGGCAGAGATGTCCTCGAACCGCTCCTTCCAGATGTTCTTGGTGACGAGCTTTGGCGGCAGCTTCTCCTTGGCGAGGATTTCCGGATGCACGCGCGTCACCAGGCATTCCTCGTAATGGGAGCGGTTGAAGATGCCGATATGGCCGCGTTCCGGCAGCGCGACCGCGTGGCGCCAGAGGAAGTCGTGATCGAGCTCCTTGCTGCTCGGCGCCTTGAAGGCACTGACTGCGCAGCCCTGCGGATTGATGCCTTCGAAGATCGCCTTGATCGCAGAATCCTTGCCGCCGGCGTCCATCGCCTGGAACACGATCAGCACTGACCAGCGATCCTGGGCGTAGAGCTTCTCCTGAAACGCGATCAGCCGCTTCTTGTTGGCCTCGAGAAGCTCCTGCGCCTTCTCCTTGTCGAGATCGCCCTTCTCGTCGGTCTTGTGCTCCTTGAGATGAAACTTGCCCGAACCGTCGTAGCGGAAGGGCGTGATGTAGCGGTCAAGTTCCTGGGCGAGCGATTTGGACGGCTTCTTGCTCATGAGCGCGGGGCACCTTGCGTTGCGGCTTCAATCGTTCGAGCAAGCTACCAAGGATGCCCTTCGGAAGGAATATGATGAACAGCACGAGCAGCACGCCGTAGACGAGATTGTCCCAGCCGACTGCCTTGGTGCCGAAACCGATGCGCAGGGTCTCGGCCAGCATAATCGTGATGACAGCGCCGAAGGTCGGGCCGAGCGAGACGAACAGGCCGCCGACGATGGCCGCGAACACCATCTGGAGCGACACCGCGATGCCGCTGACGGTGTCGGGCGTGATGAACATCTGGTACTGGCAGTAGATCGCGCCGGCGAGCGCCGTCATCAGCGCGCTGAGCAGGGTAATCTTCAGCTTCTCCGCGGTGACGTCGACGCCGGCGGCGGCCGCGGCGTCCTCGTCCTCCGAGATCGCCTCCAGTGCGTAGCGCGCCATGCTGCGGTCGACCCAGTGCCAGACCACGATGCCGAACAGCCAGACCCCGAGCGCGATCAGGTACCAGGTGATCTTGTCGTCGAATTGCAGCGACCAGAGCTTGTTGCCCGCGGCCCGGTTCGGCGTATAGCCGAGCGAGCCGCCGGTGTAGTCGCGCGTCGCGGTGATGACCTGGAGCACGATGCCGGAGAGCGCGAGCGTCACCAGCACGAAATAGTGCCCGGTGATACGAAAGCGAAAACAGGGATAGCCGACGATCAGCGCCAGTGCGCCGGCCGCGACCATGCCGATGGGGATGCCGATCCAGGGCGACCAGCCCAGGTGATTCCAGAGTAGCGCGGTGACATAGGCGCCGATGCCCATGAAACCGCCATGGCCGAGCGAGACCAGGCCGAACCGCCCCATCATCGACCATGACGTATAGGCGAACGACCAGATCAGGATCAGCACCAGGATGTGCAGATGATAGGGATCGCGATAGACGAAAGGCAGTGCGACCAGCGCCGCCAATCCGATCCCCCAAGCTGCAAGCCGTCCCCGCCCCATCATCGGCGCCTCGCGAGCAGGCCCGCGGGCCGGATGAACATCATGACGATGAAGAAGGCGAAGGCGAGCACATAGCCCCATTCGAGATCGGAGAACAGGCCGCCGAGCGAGATGATCTCGGCGAACACGAAGGCGGCGATGAAGCCGCCGATGAAATTGCCTAAGCCCCCGAGCACGCAGATCAGGAAGGTGATCGGCCCGAACGACAGGCCGACGAAGGGATGCACGTCATATTGCAGCACCAGCAAGCACGCTGCTAGCCCGGCCAGCCCCCCGCCGATCGCGGAGGTGATGAGATAGATGCGCTTGGTGTCGACGCCCATCAGCGCCATGATCTGCCGGTCCTGCGAGATCGCCCGGATCGCGGTGCCGGTGAACGTCCGGGTCATGAACAGATAGACCGCGACCATGCCGACCAGCGCCGCCAGGAAGGACAGAAGTCGTGCGTAGCTGAAATTCATGTCGCCGAAGGCGAGCACCGGCAGGCGAATGCCGAGGTTGCGGAAGTCGATGCCGAAGGCCACGGTGGCAAAGCTCTGCAGCACGAACAGCACCCCGCCGGTCGCAAGCAACTGGTTGATCGGCGGCGCGGTGAGCAGCGGCGCGATCACCAAGTAGTGCAGCGCCGCGCCGAGCACCGCGACCAGCAGGATGGTGAGCGGCGCTGCGAGGAAATAGCTGATGCCGTAATACTGCACCAGGAAATACATCGCGTACATGCCGATCATCACCAGCTCTGCGTAGCAGATCCAGGTTACGTCGATGACGCCGAAGATCAAATTGAGCCCGAGCGCAAGCAGCGCCAGCACGCCGCCGAGCAGGATGCCGTTGATCACGGCCTCCAGCAGGTAGATGTCGAAAATGTCGAAAAATGCTTGCATGCCCCGATGAACCTCACACCCCGAGATACGCTTCCTTGACCGTGTCGCTCGCCAGCATCTCGGCCGAAGTGCCCGAGGACCTGATCGAGCCCGCCTCGATCAGATAGGCGCGATCGACCACTTTCAGCACCTGCTGCACGTTCTGCTCCACGATCAGCACGGTCAGCCCGCTGGCGCGGATCCGCTTCACCAGATCGAACACCTGTTGCACCACGACCGGCGCCAGCCCCGCCGACGGCTCGTCGAGCAGCAGCAGCTTTGGATTCGACATCAGCGCGCGACCGATCGCGCACATCTGCTGCTCGCCGCCGGACATGGTGCCGGCCATCTGGTGGCGTCGCTCCTTCAGGCGCGGAAACAGATCGAACACCACGTCCAGCCGCTCGGCGTATTGGCCGCGCGCCTCCTTCATGAACGCGCCCATCTTGAGATTGTCGTCGACCGAGAGCTGCGGGAACAGCCGCCGGTTTTCCGGCACATGCGCGATCCCGAGGCTGACGATCTTGTGCGGCGGCGTGGCCACGACGTCGACGGCTTCCATTCTGATCGACCCGCGCGAGGGACGGATCAGCCCGGAGATGACGCGCATCAATGTGGTCTTGCCGGCGCCGTTCGGCCCGATCACGCCGACAGCCTCACCCGCCTTCACGTCGAGGTCGACGTCGAACAGTGCCTGGAACGTGCCATATCCGGCATTGACGCCGCGGAGCTCCAGCATCACTGCACCCCTGCGCGGCGGCGCGCTGCGGCGGCCGCGGCCTGCGTGGTCTCGGCATCGGTGCCGAGATAGACCTCGATGACGCGGGGATCGCCGGCAACGGCACTCGGCAAACCTTCCGAGATCTTCTCGCCGTGATCGAGCACCATGACGCGATCGACGACGCGCATCAGCACGCCCATGATGTGCTCGACCCAGATGATGGTAATGCCGAGCTCGTCGCGGATGTTGCGCAGCATGTCGGCCGCCTGCCCCATCTCGGCCTCATCGAGACCGCCGAGGCTCTCATCGGCCAGCAGAAGTTTTGGCGCGGTGGCTAGCGCTTTCGCCAGCTCCAGTTTTTTCAACCCCGCTGCACCCAGACCGTCGACACTGGCATGGCGGTCGGTCGGCAGGCCCACCATGGCGAGCGATCGTTCGGCCGCCCCCTCGGCCTTGACGCGGCTGTGGCGGCCTTGGCCGTAGAAGCCGGCGAGCGCGACGTTCTCGAAGATCGTCAGGCGGCGGAACGGGCGCGGGATCTGGAAGGTACGACCGATGCCGCTGTTGATGATCCGGTGCGGCGGAAGGCCTGCGATTTCGGAGCCGTCGAACTGGATCGAACCGGACGTCGGCGCCAGCGTGCCCGATAGCATATTGAAGATCGTGCTCTTGCCCGAGCCGTTGGGGCCAATCAGGCCGAGGATCTCGCCCTGGTCGACTTTGAACGACACATTGTTGACGGCGGTGAAGCCACCAAACCGTTTCACCAGCCCGCTGACTTCCAGCACCGTCCCGCTCTCCTCTCTGCGCGCATTTGCGCTACTGGTTGCTGTAGGTGGTGCCCTTGGGCAGCGGCAGCACGGCCTCGCGCTGCGCCTGGCTCTTGGGCCACACCACGGAGGATTTGTCGTCGATGTATTGGATCACGACCGGGAACGAGCGCTCGTTCTGCCCGGCCATCGGCGTGCCCTCGCCGTAAAACTTGACGCCGAAGCCGAGCATGGTGCCCCCTTCCGGAATATCAGTGTCGAGCGCAGCCTTGCGCAGCGCATCCGGATCGACACCGCCATACTTCTTGATCGCGCGCGGCAGGACGTCATTCATGAACACATAAGTGTTGGACGCACCGATGCCGACATGCGCCGAGCGGATGGCGACGCCGGGCCGGATCTTGTCGAACTCCTCGCCGACCATCTTGATCACGGGCGGGAGCTTGGGATCCATGGTCTTCTGGTTGGCAAGCCAGATCGAGATCGGGTCGGTGTTGAAGATGTAGGTGGCATCCGCCCCCATGCCTTCCTTCAGCTTCTCATAGACGCCGTAACCCGCACCGTGTCCCATCAGCGCGCCGAACTTCAGCCCCTGCTCGCGCGCCTGACGCAGCAACAGCGTGATATCGGGGTTGTAGCCGGTGTGGAAAATGACGTCGGGCTTGGCGCGCTTCAACTTGGTCACCAACGCGGAGAGGTCGGGCGCGGTGGCCGAATAGCCCTCCTTCATCACGACGTTGAAGCCCGCCTTCTTGGCGCCGGCCTCGTTGCCCCTGGACACGTCGACGCCATAGGCGCCGTCTTCGTGAATGATGGCGACGCGCAGATCCTTCGGCTCCTTGTCGAACTTCGCCTTGGCGTTCTGCGCGATGAAGTCCATCGTCATCATGCCGAACTGGTCGCCGCTCGCCTGCGGGCGGAAGACGTATTTGTAACCCTTTTCGTTGAACACGGCCGACGAGATGCAGGTCGTCATCCACATGAACTTCTTCAGCTGCTCGACGCGGGCCGCGACCGGCACGCATTGCGCCGAGGAAAAGAAGCCGAGCACCATGTCGACCTTTTCCTGCTCGAGCAGACGGACGGATTCGTTGATCGCGATGTCGGGCTTGCTCTGGGCGTCGGCATAGACCGCCTCGATCTTGTAGCCCTCGACACCGGTCTTGGCGAAGTGGTCGAGGATGATCTTTGCGCCGACATAATTGAGCTCGGACCCGCCGCCTGCGAGCGGTCCGGTCAGGTCGAACACGACCCCGATCTTGATCTTCTTCTCTTGAGCCTTCTCTTGGGCCTCGGCCGAAGCCATCAAGCCGGTGGCCGATATCGCGACCAACAGCCCACGTACCAGACGGGCAGCCCTGCGCACGCGCATCAAAACCTCCCTGGACGATTGTGCATTGCATTCTTCTTGGTTTTGTATTTTTGCCCATCACATGGGCTGCGCATGGCGATGTCAAGCCTCGCGCATCAGCGCGATGCGAACTGCTGCTCGACGAAGGCCGTGACAAATCGCGGCATGGACGGCGTGAGATCGCTCATCCCGCGCACGAGATGGATTGCCGAGAGCTCTGGCTCGGCCTCGCCCGCCAGATTGGCTTCGATCCGCGCACGCGCCACATCACCCGGCATGTCCAGGTTGATAATTTGCAGCATCGCAATCGTTGGACCGGTGACGACGCAGTGCCAGTCCGGCTCGACCCGATAGTCGGCCGCGGTCAGGCCGGTCTCTTCCTCGAGCTCGCGGATCACGCTGCCGGGAATGTCCAGCGTGTCGCCCCTGACGTCGTCGAGATCGGGCGTGCCCGACGGGAAATAGATCCGGCCCGCATTGGCGGTGTGCTGCGCCATCTCGCCCATGACGAAGGCGCCGTCGGAGGTGCGCAGCGCGCCCATGCCAAAACCGTTGAACACCGCCTTGTCGGGAAAGCCCCAGTCGCGCCAGGCGAGGAAGCTGGCGAAATCGGTCTCGAAATAGGTCGCAGAGAGATGGCCGTCGGCGAACCTTGCATCGAGCCCGAGCAGGACGCGGCCGTTCCAGAGCTTTGGTCGCTCACGCTGCTTCTCGGCGAAATGCGCGGCGATCTCGGCGCGCCGCTCCTCCGCGAATGCCCAGACGATCGGCCGGACGGCAAGTTCAAGCGTCGTGACCCGATGAATGATGGGTGATGTCATGACGCCTGATGACCACGCCTTCGCGTCAGTTATTTGACGCTTCCCGTGGTCTTCTTGGCTTGCTCGACATACTTGTTGGTGAAGGTCTTGCTGACGTCGATCTTGGCATTGGCGACCTCGGGCGAGCCGACGCTGAACACCGCGAGCACGGCATCCGCGCCCTTCGGGTCCATCTTGCCGGTCTCGGAGTACATCGGGATCGTGTTCTTGAGTGCCGCGAGATACAGGTCCTTGTTCTTGCCGACGGTCTCCTCCGGCATCTTCGCCATGATCTCCTCGGGCGAGTGCGAGTGGATCCAGGCGAGCGTACCCAGGATCGCGTTGGTGAGCGCCTGCGTCTCCTTCTCGTGGCCGGCCACCCAGGCCGCGGTCGAATACAGCGCGCCGCCCGGATATTCGCCGCCGAAGGTCTCGAGCGTATCCTTTTGCGTGCGGGTGTCCGAGAGGATGCGCAGATCCTTGTGGCTGCCCTGGAGCACGGTCACCGACGGATCGAGCATCACGGCCGCATCGATCTGGCCCTGCTCCATCGCGGCGACCGCAGTGGCGCCGAGGCCGACGCCGATCACAGCGGTGCTGGCGGGATCGACGCCGTTCTTCTTCAGCATAAATTTGAGGAAGAAGTCGGTGGAGGAGCCTGGCGCGCTGACACCGACCTTCTTGCCGGCGAGGTCCTTGATCGACTTGATCTCGTTGGTGTGCGACGGCGATACCACCAACACGAGGCCGGGATAGCGGTCATAGACGACGAACGCCTGAAGCTCCTGTTTCTTGGCCGCGAGGTTGACGCAATGGTCGAAATAGCCGGAGACAACGTCGGCGCTGCCGCCGAGCACGGCCTTGAGCGCGTCCGAGCCGCCCTTGAGGTCCACGAGCTCGACATTGAGGCCGGCCTTGTCGTATTCGCCGAGCTGTTTTGCCAGCACCGTCGGCAGGTAGCACAGGCAGGAGCCGCCGCCGATCGCGATGGTGACCTTGCTTTGCGCGGCGGCGAGACCGGTGGTGAGGGTCAGCGCGAGCAGCGCGCCCGCGAGCCTGGCTATCGTGTTCTTCATTGGTTTCCTCCGTTCGGCTGGCGGCACCATAGAGCAGCCGGACTGGCTTGAGAAGCAGGACCGAAGGCGCTGGCCATCGGCCTTTCGGCGCAATAGCATGAGCCCACAAGAACAATTCTTGATGGGGAGGATCATCCATGAATCGCCTTGCAATCGGACTGTCGATCGCCACCGCTTTTGCCGCCGGGTGCGGCGCAACCCACCTGCTGCGGCCGGCGCTGGCCGCGGAGAACATCACTCCGCAGATCATTCACACCGGCGAGATGGAGGGCGACGCGCTCGGGAACGCCAACGCCGTCGGCTTCCGTTCCAAGATGTTCGCAAGCGCCGACGGCGCCACCATCTCGATCCAGGTCGGCAATGTGCCCAAGCACATGCATCCCAACACCAACGAGATCCAGTACATTCTGGAGGGCACCGGCACGATCTGGTTCGGCGACAAGGAAGTCACGGTGAAGCCAGGCGACCTCGTCATCATCCCGAAGGGGACGCCGCATGGCGGCACCAAGCCGATCAGCGGACAGGTCAAGGCGATCGCAATCAAGACGCCGCCGCAGGCGCCAGACGACACCAAACTGCTGGATTGATCGATCCGGGGCTCGCACGCCGTGCGGGCCCCTGCGGCCTAGCCGCGCCCGTCCACGGTCGGGCGCCACACCAGCAACCTGCGCTCAACCAGCGTCACACCAAAGTCGATCAGGATGACAAAGGCCGACAGCACGAACATGCCGGCAAAGACGCCGGCGACATCGAATACGCCTTCGGCCTGCTGAATGAGATAGCCGAGCCCCGCCGCCGATCCAAGATATTCGCCGACGACCGCACCGACCACGGCAAAGCCCACCGACGTATGCAGCGAGGAGAACATCCACGACAGCGCCGACGGCCAATAGACGTGCTGCATCAGCTGCCGCTCGCTCATGCCGAGCATGCGACCGTTGTCGAGCACCGTGCGGCTGACCTCCTTGACGCCCTGATAGACGTTGAAGAACACGATGAAGAACACCAGCGTCACGCCGAGCGCGACCTTGGACCAGATGCCCAGCCCAAGCCACAGGGCGAAGATCGGCGCCAGCACGACACGCGGCAGTGCGTTGACCATCTTGACGTAGGGATCGAACACCGCGGCGACCAGCGGCTGGCGCGCGAACCAGAAGCCGATCAGCACGCCACCGGCCGATCCGATCACGAAGGCCAGGATTGATTCCGTCAGCGTAATGCCGAGATGCTTCCAGATCACACCGGACGAGAACCATTTGACGATCTGGGCGAAGACATCGACCGGGTTGGAGAAGAAGAACGGCGGCAGCAGGATCTTGCCGAACACGGGCACGGTCGACAGCAATTGCCACAGCGCGAGGCAGACCACCGCGACCAGCACTTGCAGCGCAAGCAGCGTCACCCGCGACATCAGACCGCCTCCGCCGCTTGCGTGGATTGCGCGTAGCCCTTCATGACCTCGTCCTTGAGCACGCTCCAGATCTCGCGATGAAGCGCATGAAACTCCTTGTCCAGCCGCACTTCGAAAATGTCGCGCGGGCGCGGCAGGCTCACGCGCCAGTCGCCGATGATGCGGGAGGACGGCCCCGCCGACATGATCACGACCCGGTCGGCGAGCGCGATCGCCTCTTCCAGATCATGGGTCACGAACAGCACAGCCTTGCGGTCGGCGTTCCAGAGGTCGAGCAGCAGGTTGCCCATCACCTGCCGGGTCTGTGCATCCAGCGGCCCGAACGGCTCGTCCATCAGCAGGATCTTTGGATCGCGGATCAGCACCTGAGCCAGCGCCACGCGCTTGCGCTGGCCGCCCGAGAGCATGTGCGGATAACGGTTGGCGAAGGCGCCCAAGCCGACCGAGGTCAGCCATTTCTGCGCCCGCGGCAGCGCCTCGCTGCGCGGCGTGCCGCTGACTTCGAGCCCGATCGCGACATTGTCGAGCGCGGTCTTCCAGGGGAACAGCGCATCGGCCTGGAACAGATAACCGGCATCCCGGTTCAGCCCGGCGAGCGGCTGGTCGAATATCCTGACGCTCCCGGCAGCCGGCTTCAGCAGCCCGGCCGCGACGTTGAGCAGCGTCGATTTCCCGCAGCCGGTCGGGCCGACGATGGCGACGAACTCGCCCTCTCCGACCGTCAGATTCGCCTTCTCCACCGCTGTATAGACCCGCCCGTCCCCCAGCTGGAACGCGACCTTGGCATCTTCCAGCGCCACTGCCGTAGGCGTCGCCATGTATTCCCTCCGAATTTGGTCCGATGCCTTAGCCGCTCGCGCGGCCAAGTTCAATCAAGGCGCCAAGCGTGCTACGCATGGGCCTTGTCATCCCCTCCCTCCCTCAATCCTTGGGGCGGGTCAGCGCAGTGAGCCCCGCCCGATGCCGTCCAGGCCAATGATCGGCTATGCCCACGTCACCAAGAGCTTCGGCGCGCTCAAGGCCGTGGACGATGTGTCACTGGACATCGCCGAAGGCGAATTTGTTGCCGTTGTCGGCGGCTCGGGTTCGGGCAAGACGACGCTGCTGCGGCTCGCCAACCGTCTGATCGAGGCGGATGGCGGCACGATCACCGTCGAGGGCGACGACGTGCAATCGGTCGATCCGGTCGCGCTGCGGCGCCGCATCGGCTATGTCTTCCAGAGCGGTGGACTGTTCCCGCATCTGAGCGTCGCCGACAATATCGGGATCACGCCAAGACTGCTCGGCGTTCCGGCGGCGGATATCGCAACGCGGGTCGATGAGTTGCTCGAGCTCGTGCAGCTCGACCGGGCCGCGCATCGCGAGCGATTGCCGGATGCGCTCTCGGGCGGCCAGCGCCAGCGTGTCGGCGTGGCACGCGCGCTTGCGGCACGGCCGCGCATCGTGCTGATGGACGAGCCATTCGGCGCGCTGGATCCCCTCACCCGCGATGCGCTCGGCGACGATTTTCGCGAGCTGCACCGCAAGTTCGGCTTGACCACCGTGATGATCACCCACGACATGACGGAGGCGATCCTGCTCGCCGACCGCATCGCGGTGATGCGCAGCGGGAAGCTGCTGGCGCAGGGCACGCCAGTGGAGCTCTCGAAAAGCGGCGACGCCTACGTGCTGGAGCTGCTACGGACGCCGCGACGCCAGGTCGAGCGATTGAACGCGCTGCTGCCACAGAGCGGGGCGGCATGAGCCTTTTCACCGATCCGCGCTGGGGCGAGGCGCTGGCGCATTTGCCCGACTATCTCGGCAACCACGTCCGGGTGAGTCTCGCCGCACTTGCGCTCGGCCTGATCGTCAGCCTGCCGCTGGCGATCCTGACCCGCAACCGCCCCACCCCGCGCGCCGTCCTGCTCGCGCTCGCCAGCATCGTGCAGACGGTGCCCGGGCTGGCGCTGCTCGCGCTGTTCTACCCGCTCCTGCTGCTCGCGGCCTCCGTGACGCTTGCCTGGTTCGGCGTCTCCTTCTCCGCTTTCGGTTTCCTGCCAGCGATGCTGGCGCTGGCGCTCTATTCGATGTTGCCGGTGCTGCGCAACGGCATCACCGGCCTCAACGGCATCGATCCCGCGCTGATCGAAGCCGCTCAGGGAGTAGGCATGACCGCACGGCAGTCGCTGGTGATGGTCGAACTGCCGCTGGCCCTCCCGGTGATGATGGCTGGCATCCGTACGGCCGCAGTGTGGGTGATCGGCACCGCGACGCTGTCGACCCCGATCGGGCAGACCAGCCTCGGCAATTACATCTTTGCCGGGCTGCAGACCCAGAACTGGGTGTTCGTGCTGTTCGGCTGCTTTGCCTCGGCCCTGCTGGCGCTCGCCGTCGATCAACTGCTCGGCCTGATCGAGAGCGGCCTGCGCGGGCGCAGCCGCGTGCGTACGGCGCTTGGCGCTGCCGGGATCGCGGCACTGGTCGCCGCAACATTGGTGCCGACGATGGGCCGCTCATCACAGAGCTATGTCGTCGGCGCCAAGACCTTTGCCGAGCAGTATGTGCTGTCGGCGCTGATGCGGGATCGGCTGCAGGCGGCCGGTCTTTCCGCCGTCGCACGATCCGGTCTCGGCTCGAGCGTGATCTTCGAGGCATTGAGGGCCGGCGATATCGATCTCTATGTCGATTATTCCGGCACGCTCTGGGCCAATCAGCTTCACCGCACGGACATCAAGCCGCGCGCGGAGCTGTTGGCTGAGCTGCAGACGACACTTGCGAAAGAGAACATCACCCTGCTCGGCGAGCTCGGTTTCGAGAATGCCTATGCGCTGGTGATCCCGAAGAAGCGAGCGGAGGCGCTTGGCATCCGCACCATCGCCGATCTCGCCGCGCATGCTTCGACCCTGTCGATCGCCGGCGACTATGAGTTCTTCTCGCGACCCGAATGGGCGGCGCTGCAAAAGGCCTATGGGCTCTCGTTCCGCGCCCAGCGCCAGATGCAGCCGGACTTCATGTATGCGGCCGTCGCCAGCGGCGAGGTCGATGTCATCGCGGGCTACACCAGCGACGGGCTGATCGCAAAATACGATCTCGTTGCGCTCGACGATCCCAGGCACGCGATCCCGCCCTACGATGCAATCCTGCTGCTGGCTCCGAAGCGCGCCGGCGACGAGCGGCTGCAGGCCGCGCTGAAGCCGCTGCTCGGCAAGATCGACATCGCGACCATGCGCGAAGCCAATTTACGCGCCGCCGGCAATGACGCGAATTCGTCGCCGGATGCGGTGGCGAAATGGTTGTGGGAGAAGGTGGGTGGGCGGTAGCCGCGCCATTCATTCGATGTCGTCCTGGCGAAGGATGGGACGACGTTGGAGAGACGCTACAGCCCCCTGATCATCCCCGCATCGATCAGCAGCCGATTCAGCCGGCTCGCTTCCGCACCGTCCTTGCAGCCGTAGAAGATGCCCTTGCAGCGGAGCATGATCTCCTTCTGCTCGGCGAAGGACGGATCGAGCGGGATGCCGGCGGCTTCCTGGATGACCAGCGGCAGATACGGACCATCGACTGTATCCATCACGGCCTCGCTCTTCACCGGCTCGAAATTGACGGCGTCGATCGCGTAATAGGTCGCGTAGAGGCGCGGATCGTAGGCGTCAAGCTTTTTGCCGATTGCACCCTCGTCGAGCCCGGGCTCGAGGATAGAAGGCGCGAATTCCGGCTGGTGATCGCCGTAGCGCACGATCAGGAAGGGTTCGCCGGGAAATTTCTTCTTCAGGCCCGCGAGGAAAGCCTTGTACTGCTCGGCGCTCATCGCCTGCCGGCGCAGATATTCGTCAATGGACGGCACATTGCCCGGTGCGCGCCAGTTCGGCAGCAGATCCGGGCGGAAGCGCGTCTCCCACGGAAAATGATTGGCGCCGAGGTAAATGAAGGTAAACAGCGGCTTGTTCGGCGTTCGCTCACCCATCAACCGGAGCGCCTTGTCGTAGAAGAAGCTATCGGGCTCGACATCCTTGGCGCCGAGATCCCTGGAGTCGAGGAAGCGCTCGATGCCGGTCGTCATCTGAAAGCTGCGCGCGGCCATGAAGCCGCCATAGGCGGGGTAGAGCGACATCGTGTCGTAGCCGCAGCGGCGCAGCGCCAGCGGCAGGCCGCGCTCGACCCGGCCTGTTGCGATGCGCGTCACGAAATAGGCGAAGCGGCCGAACGAGCGCGACGACAACCCCGCGAGCACATTGTATTCGGTGAACCAGCTCGGCCCGCCATTGCTCTCGGCCAGGAACGCGCGCTCCTTGCCGTCCCAGGATTTGAAGTGGTTGCCGTAGCCGGCCGGCACCTTGATGCCCTGCGCGGTGCGGATGTCGAAGCTCGATTCATCATGGACCATGATGATGTTCGGCCGCCGGCCAGCGGGATGGCAGGCATCGACCAGCGGCATGTTGAGCCGTTCGTTGGTCGAAGCGGCCGACTCCATGAAGCCGTATTGCGCGAAGTCAGAGACCGCGCTGACGCCGGAGCGGAAGAACTTCGAGAGATAGCCGTCATCGTAGTAGCCGCGCCAGGCCTCGTCAGGATGATAGAGCGAATAGCCGACCAGCGCGGCGAGGCAGGCGAGCTTGCAGGCGAGCGCCGGCAGCCTGCGGATGCGGAATGGGTCGAGCCACCACAGCGCATACATCAGCGGCAGCGTGACGAGGCCGGCCCCGATCACCGACCAGCGCAAATTCGGGAAGATCGTGAACAGGAACGCGACCGTGTCGCGGTCGATCATCATCAGGTCGATGAAGTTGACCGTCATCTGCACGACGTCGTGCTTCAGCCGCGACAGCAGCACCAGCACCACGACCATGGTCAGCGACAGCGCACCCGAGAGCGCCGGCCGCCGCAGCAGCGCGATCCAGAAGAAGTTGAGGATACCCCAGGCCAGCACGAAGGAGAGGCGTGCGCCGAAATCCGTCTCGGTCTCGTACATCAGGACGAGCGCGGCGAGATGCGGCGCCGCAACCGCGAGCAGCCGCCAGATGCCGAGCGCGGCGACGCTCGCCAGCACGGCGGTCGTGGCAGAAGGACCTGGATTGGGCGCGGACGCCATCGACGACACGCAACTGCTGGTCCGGCAAGGCGATTGCCGAGCCGGCTGACCGGGCCTGCGGCGTTCGGCGCAGCCGGAAGGCCTGCACCGTGTCATAAAACTGTAATTGAACGGTCACGGACAAGCAACGCGTGGCGCGATCCGACCTTCGCTTAATGTTAGCGGAAGCCCATTAATGTTAGCGGAAGCCCAGCGGTCTCCGCGCCCAATTCGTCCCGCCAGAGCAATCCCGCAGTGCAGAACCGACTTGCCGTCTAGTCGAGGCCCTCGACGCTGACCAGGCGGGCAGAACTGCAAGCGTCCCGGACCGCTTTGAGCCCCTGGTAGGTCGCGCCTGTGTAGAACGCCTCCCAGGCTGCGACGGATGGGAATTCCAGCAAAACGATCCTGCGGGGCTGCCAATCTCCCTCGTAAACCTTGTGGGCGCCCCCGCGCGCCAGAAATCTGGCTCCAGCGGCCTCCAGGGCGGGCTTCACGCCCAACATGAGGCTTTGGTACTGCTGCAAATCCCTGATCTCGACGTCGAAAATCACATAAGCCGGCATCTCAAGACGCTCCCACGATCGGAAATCGAACACCTGTCTGGCAATGGTCTCACCTCGGAGGCTCAGCCCTGCGGCAGCAGCCCGAGCCGCTTGGCGATGATGCGGTCGACCACACGCTTGGGCAGCGTGGCCGTCATCAAATGCCGCATCGGGTCCGGCGTGATCTGGTAGCGAACCTTGGGCCTCTCGGCGGTGAGCGCCTCGAAAACGACCTCGGCGATCCGCTCGGCCGGCAGCCCGGTCTCGCCAAGCTTCATCATGAACGCCCTGACCTTGTTCAGCGCCGGCAGATAAGGCGAGTTCTGGTAGACCGAGAGATCGATCTGCTCGGCCTTGCTCCAGATCGGCGTCTTCACCGCGCCGGGGGCGACGATGATGACGTCGATGCCAAACAGCATCAACTCGCGGCGCAAGCTCTCCGACAGGCCTTCGATGGCGTGCTTGGAGGTGCTGTAAGGCGCCGACAAGGGATTGCCGTTCTTGCCCGCGACCGAACTGATCATCACGATCCGGCCCTTCGGCCCCTTCAGCGACGGATCGGCGCCGAGTAGCGGCCCAAAGGCCTGCGTCGCGATGACCGGGCCAATGACATTGATCTCCATCTGCCGGCGGAAGTCGTCGACCGACAATTCGAGCACGGGACCGGCGACCGCGACGCCGGCGTTGTTGACGAGACCGGCCAGCGTCTCGCCGCCCAGCGCCTCGCGGACTTTTCGCGCAGCAGCGAGGACCGCCGCCTCGTCGGTGACATCGAACAGCAGCGGCGCGAAGTTCGTACCGAACTCGCCCGTGAGCCGATCCGCATCGGCCTGCTTGCGGACACTACCGAAAACACGATAGCCGCGCCCGACCAGAAACTTCGCAATGGCCCAGCCGATGCCGGTGGACGCGCCGGTGACGACGACGGATCGCATGATCTTTCCCCCCAAGAGCTCCCGCGATCATGCAGGGGAAAGGTGCCGGGACGCAATGCCGTCCACCGGTCAAGGAGACGCCCCAGATGTCAGGTCTTAAGGTGAAGCGAGGCGCGAACGTCGCGGCGTGAGATCGATTGCACCATGAAGATATGGATGAAGAGCCGAATCCTTGACTCTGAAGACGCTCGGCTTTTGAGGATCGGGAGCTTCCAGGAAACTCCGAAAAACAACGCGAGACCAAGAATGTGGTTTAAGCGTCAGTTCTTCGTGCTCGGGGAGCACTTTAGCTCGCGAAGAATTTGAATGAAGCAGCAATGCTTCGCGCGAGACGAAAAGAGCGAGACCGCTGGTTGCGATCTCGCTCGAATATAGTCGCGAAGATTTAAGAATTGGTTTGGCGAGCGAAGCTTGTGTTTTCGCTCGCGTGTCCAGATGCGGCGTAACCGATACGCCGCATCCGAACGACCGCGGCTTAGTTCTTGCTCTTGTCGACCAGCGCGCCCTTCTTGATCCAGGGCATCATGTCGCGCAGCTTGGCGCCGACTTCCTCGATCGGGTGCTCGGCGAGCTTGGCGCGGGTCGCCTTGAACGAGGTCTGGTTGACCTTGTTCTCGAGCATCCAGTCGCGGGCGAACTTGCCGGACTGGATGTCGTTCAGAACCCGCTTCATCTCCTTCTTGGTCTCGTCGGTGACGATGCGCGGACCGGTGACGTACTCGCCGTACTCCGCGGTGTTGGAGATCGAGTAGTTCATGTTGGCGATGCCGCCTTCATAGATCAGATCGACGATCAGCTTCACCTCGTGCAGGCACTCGAAATAGGCCATCTCCGGGGCGTAGCCGGCTTCGACCAGGGTCTCATAGCCGCCCTTGATCAGCTCGACCAGGCCGCCGCAGAGCACAACCTGCTCGCCGAACAGGTCGGTCTCGCACTCTTCCTTGAAGGTGGTCTCGATGATGCCGGCACGGCCGCCGCCGACGGCGGAGGCGTAGGACAGACCGAGGTCGTGGGCGTTACCCGAGACGTCCTTGGCGATCGCGATCAGGCAGGGCACGCCGCCGCCGCGCTGATACTCCGAGCGCACGGTGTGGCCGGGGCCCTTCGGCGCGATCATGAGAACGTCGAGATCGGCGCGCGGGTCGAGCAGGTTGAAGTGGACGTTGAGACCGTGCGCGAAGACGAGCGCTGCGCCCTTCTTCATGTTGTCGTGCAGGTGCTCGCGGTAGATGTCGCCCTGGAGCTCGTCCGGGGTCAGCATCATGACGAGGTCGGCCCATTTGGCGGCCTCGGCGACTTCCATCACCTTGAAGCCGGCAGCTTCCGCTTTCTTGGCCGAGGCCGAACCCTTGCGGAGCGCGATCGCCACGTCCTTGACGCCGGAATCCTTCAGGTTCAGCGCATGGGCGTGGCCCTGGCTGCCATAGCCGACGATGACGACCTTCTTGCCCTTGATCAGGTTCAGGTCGGCGTCGCGATCGTAATAAACACGCATGGTCGTTTCCTCGTTCAGGGGCCGGAATCGGCCGTTGGTCAGGTCTTGTCAGTCAGGTCTCGGACGGTGAAATTTGCGGATTTCGGGGGCTGTCTAGAGCATTTTCGGCCCCCTGGGAAACCCGTTTCTGCATGGAAAGCCGGGGCATCATGCATCCATGATCACGGGATAGAGGGACGCCAGCAGCAGGATGGCCATCAGGATGTTGAAGGCGCGGACCAGCCGCTCGGAGGTCAGCACCGGCCGCAGTGCAGTGCCGAACAGGACCCAGACCACGGTCGAGACCGCGCCGACGAGTAGGCTGACCAGGGTCTGGATCGCGATATTGATGGGGAATTGGGCAATCGCCGCGTAGGCGGTGATTGTGCCGATCACGATCACCCAGCCTTTGGCGTTGATCCACTGGAACATCGCCGCGCCCCAGAAGGTCATCGGGCCGCGGCCGGTCTCGCCCTCCGGCGTGGTCGGGCCGGACAAAGCAATCACGGCGGAAAGATAGATCAGATAGGCCGCGCCGGCATATTTCAGAATGGTCTGCAGGATCGGATAGGCCAGAAACACTGTGCCGAGCCCGAGGCCGACAGCTGAAATCATGAAGGCGAAGCCGATGACGACGCCGGCGATGTGGGGAATCGTGCGACGGAAGCCATAAGTCAGCCCGGAGGACAGCAACATGATGTTGTTCGGCCCAGGCGTGAAATACATCACGGCCATGAAGGCGAGGAAGGCATACAGCAGCGACTGGGACATGCTCACCTCACACGGCCTTCGGCTGTGGTTCTCTGGGATACCGCCTCGGGGCGCTTCGCCAGCACCATCACCGCGATACCGCCGATCACGGTGAGCATGCCGGCGAGGCGCAGCGGACCGAACCGCTCGCCGAACACGATGCTGGACGCAGCCGAGCCGACGAACGGCACCAGCAGCGCGAATGGCACCACTTGCGCGGTGGGATAGTCACGCAGCAGCCGGCCCCATAGCCAATAGGCGATGCTGGTGGAGATGCCGCCGATCAACAGCATGCAAATGAAGCCGGTGAGCGAAATGTGGATCAGCGACTGCCAGGTTGGCATCGGTCCGTTGACGACCAGCGTGAGCGCGAACAGCGGCACCGCGGTGGCAAGGCACAACCAGGCGAACAGATCGAACATCGGCACGCCGCGGGCGCCTCTCAGCAGGATATTGCCGAGCGCAAAGCTGACCGGCGCGATCATCAGCACGGCGAAAGCACCGACGCTGAAATCATACCCGACCGTGCCGCAGATCATCAAAAGGCCGATTGCTGCGATGACGATGCCCAGCGTTTGCACTGGCGTCGGCCGCTCGCCGAATGCGATCGCGGCAAAGCCGATCGTGAACAGCGCCTGGCTCTGCACGACGACGCTGGTCAGGCCCACCGGCACGCCATGGGCGATGCCATAGGCCTGGCTCAGAAACTGACCGAGAAAGAGCGTAAAGCTGATCGCGAACAGGAGCGACCAGGCGACTTTGGGCTTGCGAATGAACAGGCACGGGACCGCGGCAATGGTGAAGCGCATCGCCGTCATCAGCTCCGGCGAAAACTCGTCGAGCGCGATCCGGCTCGCCACGAAGGCAAGCCCCCAGATGACCGCCACCATGATGGCGATGAGGATGTCGGCCGGCTTCATTGTCGTTCCCGGTTCTGCCCTGTCGTGCAGCCCTGTTTGTTGTTCTGGTCGAGCCGTGCTCGCCGGCCGTTACGTGGAAGAATTGGGTTTCCGCAGCAGATAAGTGCCGTGCATCGGGGCGTGGTAATCGGCCGAGACCATCGTGAAGCCGACGTCGGTCAGCATCCGCTCCATGACCCAGCCGAAAGTGGAATACTCGTCGCGCATATGGGCGACGACGCTTTCACGCGGCACATCGTGGTTCTTGATCTCAAAGTCGGCCCATTGATCGACGTCGCGCTCGACGGCGTCGGGCATCGAGGCGTAGACGATGTCGCGCAAATAGAACGTGGCACCGGGCTTGAGCGCGCGATAGATCCGCGACATGGCCACCGCCTTCCAGAAATCCGGCAGATGGTGCAGCGTGAACTCGCTGACGATCAGGTCATAGGATTCCGGCCGGTAGGCGAAGCTGAGCAGGCCAGCGGACTGCGTGCGCACGGGCGCCTTGCGGTCCCGCGCATAGATCTCGGCGAGCGCCAGCATTGCGGGCGAGATGTCGATGGCGTCGACCTCGGCGCCCATCAGGGCGGCCTCGGTCGCGAGCACGCCGTTGCCGCAACCGATGTCGGCGATGCGCCAGCCGCGCTGGACGCCGAGCATTTTCAGCGCGGTGCGCGCCCGCAGATCGGCATCGTCGTGACTGTCGTAGATCGAGGCCACTGCAGGCCCGATCCCCATCCGGTTCCGCTCGTTGTAATACCAGTCGCGCGCCAACATGGTTCACATTCCTTCAGGCCCGCGACCAATCGCGGCAACACCGGTGCGCGACACTTCGACGAGGCCAAGCGGACGCATCAGGTCGATAAACTGATTGATCTTGTCTGTATTGCCTGTGATCTCGAACACAAAGCTCTCGGTGGTGGCGTCGATCACGCGGGCGCGGAACGCGTCCGCCAGCCGCAGCGCCTCGACGCGATGCTCGCCCTGCCCGCGCACCTTGACCATCGCAAGCTCGCGCTCGATCGAGCGTTTCGTCAGCGTCATGTCGACGACGCGATAGACAGGTATCATGCGGTCGAGCTGATGCTTGATCTGCTCGATCACCATCGGTGTACCCGTGGTGACGATGGTGATGCGCGAGAGATGCTTCTGGCTCTCGGTCTCCGAGACCGTAAGGCTCTCGATGTTGTAGCCGCGCCCTGAGAACAGGCCGATGACGCGCGCGAGCACGCCGGGCTCGTTCTGCACGAGCACCGAAAGCGTGTGCGTCTCGTTCGGGTCGTGGCGCTCCTCGATGAAATAGGCGGATGCGGGCTGGTTCATTGTCGTCCCCTTCATTCTCGTCGTTACGCCGTCGCCCGACGAGCGACCGGCGCATCCGTCCCGACCCAACCGCGGAACAGATCGAAATCGATATTGCCGCCGGACAGCACGAGACCGACGCGCTTGCCCGACAGACCTGCCTTTTCCTGAAGCGCCGCGGCGAGCGCGGCGGCGCCGGCGCCTTCGGCGAGATTGTGCGTGTCGGTCCAGAGCGCATGGATCGCGAGCGCGATCTCATCGTCCGTCACCTGGACGATACGCGATGCGCCCTTGAGGATGATCGCGAGCGCTTCCGGATCGGGAATCCGCGTCGCCATGCCGTCCGCGAGCGTGTTGCTGGTCTCGGTGATCACGACGTGGCTCGCCGCGAACGACAGCGCATAGGACGGCGCCTCGGTCGACTGCACCCCGACGATCTCGGTCTTCAGGCCGAGCAGATCGCGCGCCATGATGCAGCCGCAGATCCCCGAGCCCTGCCCGATCGGCACATAGAGAATGTCGAGATCCGGCGCGGCCCGGAGCAATTCGAGCGCATAGGTCGCCACGCCCAGCACCAGGTCCGTATGGAAAGACGGCACCATGTGCAGCCCGGCGAACTGCGCGTGGCGCCCGGCTTCCTCGCGTGCGGCCTGAAAGTCCTCGCCGTGCTCAACGAGTTCGGCGCCAAACGCCTTCATGGCGCGGTTCTTCTCGACCGAATTGCCGCGCGGCACATAGATCACGGCAGGCACGCCATGGCGGCTCGCCGCAAAGGCGAGGCTCTGGCCATGATTGCCGCGCGTCGCCGAGATGATGCCCGGAATGTTCGGCCGTTCGCGCTTCAACCGATCGAGATAGACTAACCCGCCGCGCACCTTGAAGGCGCCCGTCGGCGTATGATTCTCGTGCTTGACCACGATCTGCGTGCCCAGCCGCTCGGCGAGCAGCGGCCAGGCGTGCGCCGGCGTTGCCGGCACCGCCTGCCCCACGATCGCATGTGCGCGTTCGAGCTCGTTCAGGTCGAACATCACATCACACCAGCGCCTTGCCGCCGGCGAACGCCTTTGCGGTGGCTTCGTCGTTCGCCTGCTCCGGCAACAGCATCTCGTTGTGCGCCTTGCCGGAGGGGATCATCGGGAAGCAGTTTTCCAGCGACGCGACGCGGCAGTCGAACAGCACCGGGCGCTTGACCGAGATCATCTCCTGGATGGCGCCGTCGAGATCGCCGGGCTTGTGCACCTGGATGCCGACGCCGCCATAGGCTTCCGCGAGCTTGACGAAGTCCGGCATCGCTTCCGAGTAGGAGTGCGACAGGCGATTGCCATGGAGCAGCTGCTGCCACTGCCGCACCATGCCCATGTACTGGTTGTTCAGGATGAAGATCTTGATCGGCAGCTCGTACTGTACCGCCGTCGACATCTCCTGCATCGTCATCTGCACCGAGGCATCGCCCGCGATGTCGATGACGAGGCTGTCGGGATGGGCAACCTGCACGCCGACCGCGGCCGGCAAGCCGTAGCCCATGGTGCCGAGACCACCCGAGGTCATCCAGCGATGCGGCTCCTCGAAGCCGTAGAACTGCGCGGCCCACATCTGATGCTGGCCGACCTCGGTGGTGATGTAGGTGTCCTTGCCGCGCGTCGCCTCGAACAGGCTCTGGATCGCGTGCTGCGGCAGGATGACGTCGTTGCTCTTCCTGTAATAGAGCGAGTTGCGGGCGCGCCACTGCGCGATCTGCTGCCACCACGCCTTGATGTCGGGCTTCTTCGCCTCCGCCTTGAACACCTGGAGAATGTCGCCGAGGATGTTGCCGCAGTCGCCGATGATCGGCACGTCGACGCGGATGTTCTTGTTGATCGAAGACGGGTCGATGTCGATGTGGATCTTCTTCGAACCCGGCGAGAACGCGTCGACGCGGCCGGTGATGCGGTCGTCGAAGCGCGCGCCGACGCACAACATGACGTCGCAATCATGCATTGTCATGTTGGCTTCGTAGGTGCCGTGCATGCCGAGCATGCCGAGCCAGCTCTTGCCCGACGCAGGATATGCGCCGAGGCCCATCAGCGTGGAGGTGATCGGAAAGCCGGTGACCTCGACCAGCTCGCGCAGCAGCCTGGTTGCCTCGGGACCGGAATTGATGACGCCGCCGCCGCTGTAGATCACGGGGCGCTTGGCGCCTGCGAGCAGCGCCACGGCCTTGCGGATCTGAGTCGCATCGCCCTTCACGCGCGGCGCGTAGGAGCGATGCACGTCGGATTTGCGCGGCGGATGATAGGTGCCGGTCGCGAACTGCACGTCCTTCGGCACGTCGACGAGCACAGGGCCCGGCCGACCCGTGGTCGCAACGTAAAATGCCTCGTGCAGCACCTTTGCGAGATCGTTGACGTCGCGCACCAGCCAGTTGTGCTTGGTGCAGGGGCGCGTGATGCCGACGGTGTCGCATTCCTGGAACGCGTCGTTGCCGATCAGATGCGTCGGCACCTGGCCGGAGATGCAGACCAACGGGATCGAGTCCATCAGCGCGTCGGTGAGCGGCGTCACCATGTTGGTGGCGCCGGGGCCGGAGGTCACCAGTGCAACGCCCGGCCTGCCGGTCGAACGCGCATAGCCCTCGGCCGCGTGGCCCGCGCCCTGCTCGTGGCGGACCAGGATGTGCTGGACCTCGCTCTGCTGGAAGATCTCGTCGTAGATCGGGAGCACCGCGCCGCCGGGGTAGCCGAAAATGTCGGTCACGCCATGATCGATGAGCGCGCGGACGATCATCGCGGCGCCGGTCATCTGGTTCGGATCGTGGCTCTTGTCGCTCATGGCTTGCTCCGGATGCGCTGTGGTCAGCGGCTTCGTTCGTGTCGGGTTTTCGGAAATAAAAAAGGCCCCGAAGAGGGCCCCATGCACACCGCCTGTCATGTGGATGGCAGCTAGCCACCCCCGGCGGTGTGCCTGGGTACGACGGCGATAAGGAGTTTGGTAATAATGTTACGCATGGCGGGTGCCCGGCTTCCCAAAGGTTGCGCGAAACATAGCGGCCAGCGCCTCGATGTCAAGGCAATGCGGCCGTTCCCGCGCGATTTTGGCAGTGTAGCGGTGTTCCCGGGGTTGGGCGAGAGGTAAATTCGGGAGCCGAGGCACAAAAGCGTGTCAGCCGGGGTCGCGGGCCGCATTCACGGCCGCGGCCAACCAGCCCCTCGTCTGCTCCGGCTTCACCCACTCGAATTCGGGCAATTGGTGCCGGAACCAGGTGAACTGCCGCTTGGCGTAGTGGCGGGTATCGGCTCGGCCGATGCTGGCCGCTTGCTCCAGGCTGAGCTGACCGCGCAGATGCCGGATCAGGGCCGGCACACCATGAGCCTTCATCGCCGGCAGCAGCGGATCGAGATTTCGGGCGGCGAGACGCTCGACCTCCTTCAGCGCGCCAGCCCCCAACATGGCGTCGAAGCGGGCGTCGATGCGCGCATAGAGCTCGTCGCGCTCGGGCGCGAGGAACACCGCGCGAAAACTGTCCTTGGGCAAGAGTGGCGGCTGGCCCTCATGATGCCAGTCCAGCAGCGAACGGCCGGTGGCTTCGACCACTTCGATCGCGCGCGCAATGCGCGTGCGATCACGCAGGTTCAATCGCGCGGCGGCTCGCGGATCGGAGGCTGCGAGTTCCCCATGCAGCGCCTCGACGCCGTTCCGCTCCAGCCGCGCTCGAACGTCCTCGCGCACCTCGGGGGGGATCGGCGGCACCACGGAGAGACCCGCCGTCAGCGCCTTGAAATAGAGCCCGGTGCCGCCGATGAAGATCGGCAGGCGGCCTTCGGCTTGCGCCTCTTCGAGCGCCTTGGCCGCGTCGCCCACCCAGGCGCCAGCCTAAAAATTCACGGCCGCATCGACATGGCCGTAGAGGCGATGAGGCACCTGCGCCTCGTCGCCAGGTGAGGGGCGCGCGGTGATGATGCGGAGGTCACGGTAGACCTGCATGGAATCGGCATTGATCACCACCCCGCTCGCAGCGAGCGCAAGCTCGAGCGCCAGCGCCGACTTGCCGCTGGCGGTCGGGCCTGCGATAAGCACCGCCTTGCCAACATGCCTTCTGCCGACTTTCCCCTCGCTCACGAAAACCTCAAATGTCCCTCGTTGCCACGCTGATCTGCAATCCGAATAATCCCGCGCTCGATTCGACCATCGTCGACGGCGCCCGCGCCGTGCTGCCTCAGGCAGCTCCCGCGCACTGGCTGTTCGACGGGGTTGCAGTCGACATCCCCTTCGGCGCCGACAGTAACCTCGAAGGCGACCGTCACGCCATCGAGCAGCGGCTCCGCGAACTTCGCGGCGACCTCCCCATCGACATCGTCGTGCAGCCAGTCGGCCTCCGGCGCAAGAAGCTTTTTCTCGCCGACATGGATTCCACCATGATCGGCCAGGAATGCATCGACGAGCTCGCCGATTTCGTCGGGGTGAAGGCCCATGTGGCAGCCATCACCGAGCGTGCGATGCGCGGCGAGGTCGAGTTCGAGCCGGCGCTACGCGAGCGCGTCGCGCTGCTCAAGGACCTCCCCGCCAGTGCCGTCGACGAGGTGCTGGCCAAGCGCATTACGCTGACGCCGGGTGGCCGCGAACTGGTCGCGACCATGCGCGCCCATGGCGCCTATGCCTGTCTCGTCTCCGGCGGCTTCACGCTGTTCACCAGTGCGGTCGCCACCAGGATCGGTTTCCAGGAGAACCGCGCCAACGAGCTCGTCGTCCGCGACGGCAAGTTCACCGGCGAGGTGAAGGAGCCGATCTTGGGGCGCGCGGCAAAGCTCGCGACTCTGGTGGATCTGATGGAATCGTTCGATCTCGACGACGTGGACTCGCTGGCGGTCGGCGACGGCGCCAATGATCTCGCGATGATCCAGGCGGCGGGCCTGGGCGTGGCGTATCACGCCAAGCCCGCAGTTGCCGCCGCTGCGGCGGCGCGCATTGATCACGGCGATCTCACTGCGCTGCTGTATGCGCAGGGGTATCGGCGCGAGGAGTTCGTGGAGGGGTAGTCTCCTCTCCACTGTCATCACCCGCGAAAGCGGTGATCCAGTGTTCCAAAGACAGGGCGAGGATACGGAAAAGCCGCAGCGTACTGGATGCCCCGCTTTCGCGGAACATGACAGTGAATGTGTGGCGACTCGTGCGCCTACTGCACGCTCAGCGCCACGAAGCGCAGCTCGCCGTCGGCGTTCGACACCAGCAGCAGCACCGACTTCTTGCCGTCCTTCTTGAGCTGGTCGACCCGCTTCTGGATGTCGTCGCCGCTGGAGACGGCCTCCTGCGCGACTTCGACGATGACGTCGCCGGTAGAGAGGCGCTTCTCGGCGGCATCCGAATTGGCGTCGACATTGGTGACGACCACGCCCTTGACGCTGTCCTTGATCTTGTAGCGCGTACGCAGATCCTTGCTCAGCGCCGCGAGATCGAGGCCGAGCGCCTTCTGTGTCACAGTCTTTTCAGGCGCGGGCTCGTCGGTCTTCACTGCGGCCTGCACCTTGTCGGCATCCTGGAGGCGCCCGAGCGTGACCTTCTTGGTCTCCTCCTGACCCTTGCGGATGATGACGACGTCGACCTCCTTGCCGACCGCGGTGTCCGCGACCACGCGAGAGAGATCCTTGGGGTCCTTGACGTCCTTGCCATCGAACTTGACGACGACGTCGCCGGGCTCGATGCCGGCCGGTTTGGCCGGGCCCTTGTCGTCGATGCCGGCAACCAGCGCGCCGCGCGGCGGCTTTATGTTGAGGCTCTCGGCGATCTCGTCGGTGACGCTCTGGATGCGCACGCCCAGCCAGCCGCGGCGCAATTCGCCGAACTGGCGGAGCTGGTCGACGACACCTGCGACCGTCTTCGACGGTACGGCGAAGCCGATGCCGATCGAGCCGCCGGACGGCGAGATGATCAGTGTGTTGACGCCGATGACGTCGCCATCGAGGTTGAACAGCGGACCGCCGGAATTCCCGCGATTGATGGAGGCATCGGTCTGAATGTAGCTGTCATAGGGACCTGACGAGATGTCACGGTTCTTCGCCGAGACGATACCGGCCGTCACGGTGCCGCCGAGGCTGAAAGGATTGCCGATCGCGACGACCCAGTCGCCGAGGCGCAGCTTGTCGGAATCGCCGAACTTCACCGACACCAGCGGTTTCGACGGCTTGAACTTGAGCACGGCAAGGTCGGTCTTCTTGTCGACTCCGACCAGCTCGGCCTTGATCTTGGTCCCGTCGTTGAGAATGACGTTGATCTCGTCAGCATCCGCGATGACGTGGTTGTTGGTGACGACGACGCCTGACGTGTCGATGATGAAGCCACTTCCGAGCGAGTTGGTCTTGCGCGGCGCGGGGCCGTTCTCGCCGCCCTTGCTGCCGCCGCCGGGACCCTTGCGATTCTTGAAGAAGTCGTCGAAGAACTCCTCGAAGGGCGAGCCGGGCGGCAGTTGCGGCATGGCATTGCCGCCGCCGCCTCCCTTGGCCTCGACGGTCTGCGAGGTCGAGATATTGACGACCGCGTCGATCACCTTCTCGGCGACGTCGGCGATGCCATCCGGTCCGCGCGCATAGGCCGGTGTGCCGAATGCGCTGAAAGCGCCGACGGCGAGCGCGGCCAGCCCTAAGCGCAAACGGGTCGGGGCAATGGTGGCAGCGGTCATTGTGATCTCCAGGAAACAAGGATTCGACGTCAAGACTGCGCTCGAACGGGGGGACGGCGCAAGCGCGGACCTTAACGGGCCTCAAGACCCGGATAATAAGGCGAAAACCGGTCCCTCGCCTTCACTTTGGCGTTGGTGCGACGGCTAAATTGGACGTCGCATAACCCAGATCAGGATCAGGCCGGCCACGGCCGAACCAATGCCAACCGCCCGCAGGACATTGTCCGGCGTGGCCATCGCGCTTTTCATGGCCTTGCGCATCCAGGCCGGGCTTGCCGCGAACATCAAGCCTTCCAGCACGAACAGGATGCCCAAACCGATGAGGAAGTCGGTGAACGCAATGGACCTCATCGGATTGGAACCTCCCGTTGTGCTGTTCTTGTCTGGACGAAGGGCGGCCAGACCTGCCGCCCTTGTCTCACTTACGGCTTCGCCGGCGTCGTGGTCGCCGTCTTGCCGGACGGGTTACCAAAGAACCGGAAGAAATCCGAGTCCGGGCGCAGCAGGAAGCGGGTGTCGTTCGCGCGCAGCCCGTTCTCATAGGCCGTCATCGAGCGGTAGAAGGCGAAGAAATCCGCATCCTTGCCGTAGGCTTCGGCGAACAGACGGTTGCGCTCGGCATCGCCAACGCCGCGCGTCTGCTCGGCCAGCGACCTTGCATCCGCCTCGATCACGGTCGCCTCGCGGTCGGCCTTGGAGCGGATCTCCTGTGCCTTCTGGCCGCCCTGCGCGCGGAACTCGGCGGCTTCGCGCTCGCGTTCGGTCTTCATGCGCTGATAGACCGCCTGGCTGTTCTGCTCCGGCAGATCGGCGCGGCGGATCCGGACGTCGACGACCTGGATGCCGTAGCCGTCGGCCTCGTGGTCGAGCTGATCGCGGATGCGCTGCATCAACTTCTCGCGGTCGTCGCGGACCACGTTGATGAAGGTCACCTCGCCGAGCACCCGGCGCAGCGCCGCGTTCAACAGCGTGGTGAGCTGGATGTTGGCGGCCTGGATCGAGCCGATGCTCTGATAGAAGCGCAGCGCGTCCTTGATGCGGTAACGCGCGAAGGCGTCGACCACGAGCCGCTTCTGGTCGGACGCGATCGCTTCCTGCGACGGGTTCTCCAGATCGAGGATGCGCTTGTCGATGTTGATCACCGAATTCCACGGCGCCTTGAAGTGCAGGCCGGGAGCGGTGACGACGTCGACGGGCTTGCCGAACTGCAGCACGATGGTCTGCTCGGTCTGCGCCACCGTGAACAGGGACATGTAGCCCACGATCACGACGAGCAGGAGGCCGAGCAGCGTGACGATGCCTGTAACCGGAGATCTCATCGGTTGCCTCCGGTCGTCTGCTGGCCGGCTGCAGGCGGCCGCTTGGCCGTCAGTTCGCTGAGCGGCAAATAGGGCACGACGCCCTGGCCCGACTGGCCGCCGTCATAGATCAGCTTTTCCGAGCCGCCGAGCACGCGCTCCATCGTCTCCAGATAAATCCGTTCACGCGTCACGTCGGGCGCCTTCTTGTATTCCTCGTAAACCTTCAGGAAGCGCGAGCTCTGGCCCTTGGCCTCGGCGACCGTCTGCTCCCTGTAGCCTTCGGCGGCCTGCATGATCTGCGCCGCACGTCCGCGTGCCTGCGGCACGACCTGGTTGGCATAGGTCTGCGCCTCGTTCTGCAGCTGCTCGAGATTGGCGCGCGCCGCCTGGACGTCGCGGAAGGCGTCGATCACCTGCGCCGGCGGGTCGACCTTCTGCATCTGCACCTGGCTGATCTGAATGCCGGCGCCGTAGCTGTCCAGGGTCTTCTGGATCAGTTCCTGCACGCCCTGTTCGGTGACGTTGCGCGCACCGGTCAGGATCGGCTGGATCTGCGAGCGGCCGATCACCTCGCGCATCGCGCTCTCGGCCACCGCCTTCACGGTGCCTTCGGGATTCTGGATGTTGAAGAGGAAATCGCCGACGCCATTGGGCTTGATGCGCCAGAGCACGGTGAAGTCGACGTCGACGATGTTCTCGTCGCCGGTCAGCATCAGGCTCTCTTCCGGCACGTCACGAATGGAACGGCCGCGCCGCGCCGGATCGTCGATCAGCGTCATGCCGATGGAGATGGTGGACACGCGCAATGCCTTTGGCAGCAGCACGGTCTCGATCGGATAGGGCAGATGATAGTTCAGGCCGGGCTCGACGGTGCGCACATGCTTGCCGAAGCGCAGCACGACGCCGAGCTCTTCGGACTGCACCCGGAAGAAGCCCGACAGCAGCCAGAACGCGATGATGAGCAGCACGATCAGCGTGATACCGATGCCGGAGAAATACCCGCCCGGCATGATCTGCTGGAGGCGATCCTGGCCGCGCCGCAGAAGGTCTTCCAGATCCGGCGGCCTTGGCCCGACCGGCTGCGGGCCGTTGCCCCATGGCCCCTTCGGACCCGAGCCCCATGGGCCACCGCCCTGATTCTTCCACGGCATTCGACGCTCTCCTCGGCAGGGTGAAATTGCCCCCGCCCGCTTTATCCGGTCCGGCTTTATAGGGGACAGGCAGGTCCCTTACAACGCAGCCCTCGCCGCCCTCCGAGCTAAGCTTGGGAGCAGAAAAGTCAATGTTAACATTGGCAAATGCGGTTAATGGCCCGCCCGCCGACGATATGTCACATAGGAGTAGTCGGCGCTGTCCTGGGGTCCGGCAGGATGACGGATGCGCTCAACCTCATCCCACTCTGCCCTGTCGATGTCGAAATGCGTGTCGCCTTCGGGCCGCGCATGCACTTCGGTGAGCTCGAGGCGATCGGCGCGATCGAGCCATTGCCGATAAATTTCGGCGCCACCAATCACGGTGATCTCGGCGACCGAACGCCGCAGGGCATCGCCGCGCGCGACGGCGTCTGCGTCGACAGTCGATGTCGTGACGATGGCGCCAGCGGCGCGATAATCCGCATCGCGCGTGACGACGATATTGGTGCGGCCCGGAAGTGGCCGGGGCAGGGATTCGAAGGTCTTGCGGCCCATGATCACGGGCTTGCCGATCGTGAGCGCCTTGAAGCGCGCCATGTCGGATTTCATTCGCCACGGCATCGCGTTGCCGGCGCCGATGACGCCGTTCTCCGCGATCGCGACGACGAAGACGATCTCCATCAGGTCGCGCTCCCGGCAAGCCGTGTCAGCGCAGGCCCGGTGACGCGGCACAGCGTCCAGTCCTCCAGCATGATGGCCCCGAGCGACTTGTAGAACGCGATCGACGGCGCGTTCCAGTCGAGCACCGCCCATTGCAGCCGCGACCAGCCGTTCTCGACGCATTCCCTGGCGAGGTGCACGAGCAGTGCCTTGCCGAGGCCCCTGCCCCGATGCGACGTCCGCACATACAAATCTTCGAGATAGATGCCGTGGCGGCCGCTGAATGTCGAGAAATTCGCAAACCACACCGCGAAGCCGACTGGCTCGCCGTTCCACTCAGCGAGGGCGCAATGGAGTTGCGGTCTCTCGCCGAACAGTGCGTCGGCGATGTCAGCCTCGGTCGCCTCGACCTCGTGCGAAAGCTTTTCGTACTCGGCGAGTTCGCGGATGAAAGCGAGAACCAGCCCGGCCTCTCCCGGACGCACACGGCGAATGTTGAGCGACATCGGCTTCAGACCGCGACCGCGGCCTTGATGTGCGGATGCGGATCGTAGCCGACGAGCTCAAAGTCCTCGTAACGGAAGGAGAAGATATCCTTCACATCGGGGTTGATCCGCATCACCGGCAGCGCGCGCGGCGCGCGCGTGAGTTGGAGCTTCGCCTGCTCCAGATGATTGGAATAGAGATGGGTGTCACCGAACGAATGCACGAAGTCGCCGGGCTTCAGGCCCGTGACCTGCGCCACCATCATGGTGAGCAGCGCGTAGGAAGCGATGTTGAAGGGCACGCCGAGGAACACGTCGGCCGAGCGCTGATAGAGCTGGCACGATAGCTTCCCGTTGGCGACGTAGAACTGGAACAGGCAATGGCACGGCGGCAGCGCCATCTTGTCGACCTCGGCCGGATTCCAGGCCGAGACGATCAGGCGGCGCGAGTCCGGATTGCGCTTGATCATGTCGATCACATTGGCGATCTGATCGATGCTGCGTCCGTCCGGCGCGGGCCAGGAGCGCCACTGATGACCGTAGACGGGGCCGAGATCGCCATTGGCGTCGGCCCACTCGTCCCAGATGGTGACGCCGTTGTCGCGCAGATATTTGATGTTGGTATCGCCCTTCAGGAACCACAACAGCTCGTGCACGATCGCCTTCAGCGGCAGGCGCTTGGTGGTCAGCATCGGAAAGCCGGCGGACAGGTTGAAGCGCATCTGATGGCCGAACACCGACAGCGTGCCGGTGCCGGTCCGGTCGGTCTTTTCGGCGCCGTCTGAAAGAATCCGCTCGAGCAGGTCCTGATACTGGTGCATGTGCGTGAGCCTTTGGGGAGGCGGTAAATTTAGCGGCCGCCCCCGCGCTGCGACAGCGGCGATTCGCCGTCGATAGGCATTATACCCGGAAAAGTGAGCGTTCCCGGGGCAAACGACAAGGGGCGGAACTCGGCGTCCCGCCCCTCCTCTATCAGATTGATCCTGCTGGCCAACTTGCCAGCGAGGGTTCGAGCCACGGCGCGCCCGACACGAGGCGGGTCGCCTTAGTTCTCGGATTCCGTGAACACCTCGTCGCGCTTGGCACGCAACGCGGGCAGCACCGTGAGCACCAGGAGGAAAGCGGCGATCGCGAGCAGCACGGCCGACAGCGGACGCGTCAGGAAGACGCTCCAGTCGCCGCGCGAAATCAGCAGCGCGCGGCGCAGGTTCTCTTCCATCAGCGGTCCGAGCACCATGCCGAGCAGCAGCGGCGCCGGCTCGAAATCGTGCTTGATCAGCCAATAGCCGACCAGACCGAACACGCCTGCGAGGATGACGTCGACCGGCGCGTTGTTCACCGAGTAGATGCCGATCGCGCAGAAGATCACGATCGAGGGGAACATCAGCCGGTAGGGGACGCGCAGCAGCCGCACCCAGATTCCGACCAGCGGCAGGTTGATGATGATCAGCATCAGATTGCCGATCCACATCGAGGCGATCATGCCCCAGACCAGCTCCGGCTGCTTCTGCATCACTTGCGGACCCGGCACGATGCCATGGATGGTCATCGCACCCACCATCAGCGCCATCACGGCGTTGGGCGGGATGCCGAGCGTCAGCAGCGGGATGAAGGAGGTCTGTGCCGCGGCATTGTTGGCGCTTTCCGGCGCCGCCACGCCTTCGATCGCACCGCGGCCGAACCGCGACGGGTTCTTGGCGATCTTCTTCTCGAGCGTATAGGACGCAAAGGACGCGATGACAGCGCCACCACCCGGCAGGATGCCGAGGATCGAGCCGAGCACGGTGCCGCGCAAGATCGCAGGCGCCGAGTCGATCAGGTCTTTCCTGGTCGGCATTAAGCCGGTGATCTTCTGCTGCACGAGGTCGCGGTTCATCTCGGCGCCGGCGTCGAGGTTGCGGATGATCTCGGCAAAACCGAACACGCCCATCGCCACCGTCGCGAAGCCGAGACCGTCGGCAAGCTCCGGAATGTTGAACGCCATGCGCGAGGCGCCGGTCTCGATGTCGGAGCCGACCATCGACAGCATCAGGCCGAACACGATCATCGCGATCGCCTTCAGCACCGAGCCCTTGGCCAGCACCACCGCGAAGATCAGGCCGAGCACCATCAGTGAGAAATATTCGGCCGGGCCGAACGCCAGCGCGAGCTTGGTCAGCGGCGCACCGAGCACGGCGATGAGCACGGTCGCGACGCAGCCCGCGAAGAACGAGCCGATCGCCGCGATCGCCAGCGCCGGGCCGGCACGGCCCTGCTTCGCCATCTGGTGACCGTCGATGGCGGTGACGACCGAGGTCGCCTCACCGGGAATATTGACCAGAATCGAGGTGGTGGAGCCGCCGTACTGGGCGCCGTAATAGATGCCGGCGAGCATGATCAGCGCACCGACCGGCGGCAATCCGAACGTGATCGGCAGGAGCATCGCCACGGTTGCGACGGTGCCGATACCGGGCAGCACGCCGACCAGCGTGCCGACCAATGCGCCAATCAGGCACATGAGAATGTTGATTGAGATCGGCAGCGACAAACCGTAGAGCCACCAGGGTGACCACCACGAGATCTGAAACACCACACCGAAACCAAGGCCCAGATTGTGGAAGAGATCGAACATCACACCCTCACTGAACCAGGAAGCGCGGGAACATCGGCATCGGCAGCCCCAGCACATAGGGGAAGAGCAGCGCGCAGCCGAGCGTCAGGCAGGCGCCGACGATGATCGCTTCGACCCAGCGCGTCTCATGCGTGCCCATCGCCGAGATCAGGAAGCTCGTGAACGCCGTCACCACCACGCCAAGTGGACGAATCGCCAGGGCGAAGAAGACGATCGAGATCATCACGAAGAGCGGCCCGCGCCAGGCATAGTGCGCCATCGCCGGCCCGTCGGTCAGCAGTCCCGTCAACGCAATGCCGGCGCCAAGTGCAACCAGGAGCCCGCCAAACATCCGCGGCGCCGTGCCGGCGCCAAAGGAGAAGCCGCGCATCCCCTGCAAATCGCTGGAGGCCCACAGTGCGAACAAGGCGAGCGCCATCAGCACGATTCCGCCGACATAGTCCTGCGCCGACCTGATCGTCATGAAGAACGTGAGGATCGCCACCGCAAAGATCGGATAGGAATAGATCAGCGCCAGCAGCACATCGGATGACGTCTTCTTGGTGTCACCGCCGACCGCCCCGAGCAACGCGCCGGGCGCGCCCGCGAGCAGCGCCGTAGCGTGGCTGATCACCACGGCGGCCGGGCCGCGTCCCGCGCCCCAGCCAAAGATCGTCCCGAACGACCAGATGAATTCGAAAATCTGCGGCGCTATGGCCAGCAGACAAAAGCTGATCACCACCGAGGTGTTTCGGTTGGCTGTCGCCGAGTGGCCCATCGTATCGGCCATGCATGTCTCCTCCGCGACCCGTAAGCCACGAGCACTGTTGTTCTAATCGGCTGGAAATCGATGCCCCCGCCCGGATCCCTGCCTAGCCATTTTCATTACACAATGCCAGCAAAACCCAACAAGCCCCCGACGAGCAAAATCCATAGTGGATTGATGCGCGAGACGGATGCGACCACCGCAACCGTCGCGGTCAGGAGCAGCGCAGCAAGCGTGCGATCGGTCGACTCGGCGAGGATCAGGGCGCTCGCCGCCATCAGGCCGATCGAGAGCGGAACCAGTGCAGCCTGGATCAGCCCGGGCCAGCGCGATTGGCTCGGCCGATTGAGAAGCCGGCTGACATAATAGGCAAGCAGCGCGGTGGGCAGGCACATGGCCAAGGTCGCCGCCAGGGCGCCGGGGATGCCGGCGACAGCATAGCCGATTAACGTGACGATAAGCACGTTCGGACCTGGTGAGAGCTGCGCGATCGCATAGGCGTCGGCGAACTGCTTGTCGGTCATCCAGTGATGCACATCGACCGCGATGCGGTGCATCTCGGGCACCGCCGCCGCGGCGCCGCCGACTGCGAACAGCGACATCAGACCGAAGGTCGAGATCAGCGCCCAAATCGGGTTCTCCGCGTTCATGCTGCTACCTTCCGCCGCATCAGAAAGGTAGTGCCGATACTGATGGGAATCGCGACCAAAAGCACAGCCTGGAGCGGCAGGCGAAGGACGCCGATGGCGAGGAAGGCGCCCAGCATCAGGACGAGCGCGAGGGCGTCCAGCCGCTTGAGCAGCGGCGTCATCATCCGGAAGACCACGGCGATCAAGAGGCCGACGGCCGCACAGGAGATGCCCGCGAGAATGCGGCGCAGCACGTCCACATCGCCGAACCGGGCGTAGATGATCGCGAGCACCGTCATGATCAGCGTGGGCGGCAGCAACAGCCCTGCGAAGGCGGCAATGCCGCCGGCGATCCCGCGCAGCCGCGCGCCGAACACCATCGACAGATTGACGATGTTGGGCCCGGGCAGGAAATGGCAGAGTGCAAATGTCTCGTTGAACTCGTCCGCCGTCATCCAGCGGTGCTGCTCGACGATGGCCTGCCGGGCGAACACCAAAACCCCGCCGAAACCCGCCAGCGACATCCGGGCGAAGGCCAGGAACAGCGCGAGCAAGCCCGGCGGCACGGCGCGAGTGGCTGGCCGGTCCGGCTCCTGAACTGGTTGTTGGGCAGCCGGTGCGGAATCCTCGGACATGTCAGGAGCTTAGAACGCCGGCCGGCGCGCGGCCAAGCCTGCCGGGAACCTATCCCAAGGGAACCTCGGAATGGTCGCTCGAAACACCTGTTATTTGAAACCTTTGCCCCCTATATTGGGAGTGCCGGTTCGCCGGCTATGGAAATAAACGGTCGTCGCAATAAACCATTCGGACCCGGGGGCGGTACCCGGCGCCTCCACCAAAGCCCACCAGCGGGCTAGCCCTGAAAGCGGGCTTTGGCGGGGGCGAAATAGGATCGACGAGGGCGTAAAGGGCGTTCTTTTTCCCGGTATTGTTCCGCCGTTATCGGGCTATGCAATAGTTGCCAACGACAACTTTGCTCCGGTTGCTCAGGCTGCGTAACGCAGTTTGAAAGACCATTCTGAAGTCCTAACGGGTTAAGCTCCGTTAGGCGGGGTTCGGAGGCACCTGGCAACAGAAGCCTCCACTTACCTCTTATTTCCTACCCCGCGGGGACTCCTGTTGACCCGTCAGGCGCGGTACTATTGCAGCTTGGCGAGTCGGGCCGGCAGGGCCCAGCTCCTGGAATGCAACAGGACCACCATGGCGACCGATCATATCCGATACGATGTGCTGGCCCGCGACGCGCTGCGCGGCGTGTTGCGCAAGGTGCTGACCGACGCCGCGTCCCAAGGACTGCCCGGCGAGCATCATTTCTTCATCACCTTCGTGTCGAAGGCCGAGGGCGTGAAGCTGTCGTCGCGGCTGCTGGCCCAATATCCGGAAGAGATGACGATCATCCTGCAGCACCAGTTCTGGGATCTGACCGTGCTCGAAGACCGCTTCGAGGTCGGCCTGTCCTTCGGCGGCATTCCGGAGCGGCTGATTGTGCCGTTCAGCGCCATCAAGAGCTTCCTCGATCCGTCCGTCAAATTCGGTCTCCAGTTCGAGACCTCCGATGTCGCCGACGTCTCGGCCGAGACATTGCCGGCCGCTCCCGCCCCGTCCGCGGTCGCGGTGCCGACGCCTGCCACTGAGCCCGCAGAAGGCGCCGAAGAACCGGCGGCTCCGAACCAGGGCGGCGCCGAAGTCGTGCGATTGGATCGTTTCCGCAAGAAATGATCTAGATCGGACTGGCGCCCGTCGCAGGCGGCCAAACTCCCTATATAGAGGCACATGAAGAGGCCGCGTGGCATTTCGCGCGGCGGAATGGATGTGCTCATGGCCAAAACTTCCCGCTCGAAGATTTCCCGCTCGAAGACCGACGGCTCCTCGCGCCCGGCGACCCGCACCGAGACCGACAGCTTCGGCCCCATCGAGGTCCCCGCCGACCGTTATTGGGGCGCGCAGACCGAACGCTCGCGGCAGAATTTTCGCATCGGCATCGATCGCATGCCGATCTCGCTCGTGCATGCGCTCGGCATCGTCAAGCTCGCCGCGGCGCAGACCAACCAGGAGCTCGGCCTGCTCGACCAGCGCCGCGCCAATGCCATCATCCGCGCCGCGCGCGAGGTGATCGAGGGCAAGCTGGACGATCATTTCCCGCTGGTGGTGTGGCAGACCGGCTCGGGCACCCAGAGCAACATGAATCTCAACGAGGTCATCGCCAACCGCGCCAATGAGCTCCTGGGCGGCGAGCTCGGTGCCAAGAAGCCGGTGCATCCCAACGATCACGTCAACATGAGCCAGTCGTCGAACGACTCGTTCCCGACCGCGATGCACATCGCGGCGGCGAGCCGCATCACCGCCGATCTCGTCCCTGCCCTCGGCGAATTGCTGCGTGCGCTGCGCAAGAAGGAGAAGGAGTTCGCAAAGATCGTCAAGATCGGCCGCACCCACACCCAGGACGCGACGCCGCTGACGCTCGGCCAGGAATTTTCCGGCTATGCCGCGCAGGTCGAAAGCGGAATCGCCCGGCTCAAGGTCGCGGTGAAGGAGCTCTATCCGCTGGCGCAGGGCGGCACCGCCGTCGGCACCGGCCTCAATTCGAAGCCGCGCTTTGCAAAACTGTTCGCAAAGCACGTTGCCGGGATTACGAAGCTGCCCTTCACCAGCGCGGCCAACAAATTCGAGGCACTGGCGTCGAACGACGCCTATGTGCTGGCGCACGGCGCCATCAATTCGGTCGCGACAGGCCTGTTCAAGATCGCCAACGACATCCGCCTGCTCGGATCGGGTCCGCGGTCGGGCCTCGGCGAACTGATGCTGCCGGAGAACGAGCCGGGCTCCTCCATCATGCCCGGCAAGGTCAATCCGACGCAGTGCGAGGCGATGACGATGGTGTGCTGCCAGGTGTTCGGCAATCACACCGCGATCACGGTCGCCGGCAGCCAGGGCCATTTTGAGCTCAACGTCTACAAGCCCGTGCTGGCCTACAACATGCTGCACTCGATCCGGCTGATGGCGGACGCCGCGCGCTCCTTCACCGAGCATTGCGTCAGCGGCATCCGCGCCGACGAGAAGCGCATCAGGGAGCTGATGGAGCGTTCGCTGATGCTGGTGACGGCGCTCGCTCCCAAGATCGGCTACGACAACGCGGCCAAGGTGGCCAAGACGGCGCATGCCAACGGCACCACCCTGAAGGAAGAGGCGCTGCGGCTCGGCTTCGTCTCGGCGGAGGAGTTCGACCGTCTGGTGCGCCCCGAGAAAATGACAAGCCCGGGATAAATTCCGAATTCCGATAGCCATCCGTAATGATACGGAGCCCCTGGCTCCATTAAATGTAGGGCTTAAAGGACGGGATTTGATTACCGTCAATGTCGCGGCGGGATTGCGTGTTATGCAGCCCCTCCGCCCCCACGGGGCGGAATTCATCGTTTGATGGCCCAAGGGTCGATTGACGAGGACAAGCGAATGGCGATCAAGTCTCATTGGGCGCAGTGCGGCGCACAGTTTCTGAATGTTTCATCCTGCCCACGGAGGATCGGATGATGGAGACGCGACATGGCGAACGTCATCAACCTGAATCGTTTCCGGAAGCGCGCCGAGCGGGAAGCCACGGCGAAGCAGGCGGACGCCAACCGAACGAAGTTCGGCCGCACGAAGGCGGAGCGGTCGGCGGAGGAGACGCGCGCGGACCAGGCGAAGGCGCACCTGGACCAGCACCAGATCGATCGCGAGGAGCAGCCATGAAGTCGCCCGTCGTGAAACGGTCGATCGTCGTCGCCGGTCACAAGACCAGCGTCAGCCTGGAAGAGGCGTTCTGGAACGGCATGAAGGAGATCTCGGGCCTGCGCAACATGACGCTGTCCGAGCTGGTCGGCGAGATCGACGGCAACCGCCAGCAGGGCAACCTGTCCTCGGCGATCCGCCTGTTCGTGCTCGACTACTTCAAGAGCCGCGCCATGGCCGCCATCCAGGCGGAAAAGGTCCCGGCCCAGTAGCCGTCTTGGTGCCGAGCTTGGCGCCCGATCTTGGCGCCAATCACCTCCGTCACGAAGCTGGTACTTTAAAATCACTCTAAGGTGCAGTTTCAGCGACCGAGCGCGCTTGACCTCGATGCCCTGCGTTGAAAATACAGGGCATGACCGACACCCATGATACGCGTCCGCAGATGCCGCTGGGCCTGGCCCAGCGCGGCTATACCGGCGTAATCCAGCACCTTTCCCCCAAGGACGCAGGCTCGGCGCTCTCGGACATCGAGCTCGAGAGCCGGCTGATCGAGCTCGGCTTCGTCGAGGGCGCACGGGTCGAGGTCCTGCACGAGGGGCTGGTCGGGCGCGACCCCATCGCCGTGCGGGTCGACAGCATCACCATCGCGGTCCGCCGTCGCGAAGCCATGGCCATCATCGTCGCCTGAGGCGACCGGACCCCAACTCCATGGAATTGCCCCTACTTCATCTCGCCCTGGTGGGCACGCCAAACAGCGGCAAGACCTCGCTGTTCAATGCACTGACCGGCAGCCGGCAGAAGGTCGCGAACTATCCAGGCGTCACCGTCGAGCGCAAGGAAGGCTTCTTCGTCACGCCTTTGGGGCGCCAGGTCTCCGTGGTCGACCTGCCCGGCACCTATTCGCTGCGCGGGCGCAGCCCGGACGAGGAGATCACCCGCGACTTCGTGCTCGGCAAGGCTTCCGGCGAGACCCTGCCCGACCTCGTGCTGTGCGTGGCCGATTCCACCAATCTACGCCTGACCATCCGCCTGCTGCTCGAGCTCAAGCGCACCGGCCGGCCGATGATCCTCGTGCTCAACATGTTCGATATCGCGACTCGCCGCGGCATCACTGTCGACGTCGCGCGGCTGGCCAAGGAGCTCGGCGTGCCCGTGGTCACCTCGATCGCGGTGCGCAAGGGCGGCACGGCCGACCTGCTGTCGCTGACCGACGAGATTTCGGCAAAGCTCGCGGCCGAGCCGGGGGAAAACAATTGGCGGGCGCTCAGCGTGGCCGATCTGCGCGCCACCCAGCGCGAAGCCGACCGCATCATCGCCGACTGCGTCAGCCTGCCCAGCCGCCCCGACACCTGGACGGCGCGGATCGACGCGATCGTGCTGCATCCCGTCGGGGGGCTGATCGTGCTCGCGGCGATCCTGTTCGTGATGTTCCAGGCGGTGTTCGCCTGGGCGCAGCCGCTGATGGAGCTGCTCAATTCGGGTTTCGATTCGCTCGGCGAGTTCGTGCACGCCACCCTGCCCGCCGGCTTGCTGCAGAGCTTCCTTCAGAACGGCGTGATATCAGGCGTCGGCAGCGTCATCGTGTTCCTGCCGCAGATCATCATCATCTTCCTGTTCATCCTGCTGCTGGAAGATTTCGGCTACATGGCGCGCGCCGCGTTCCTGATGGACCGCATCATGGGCGGTGCCGGCCTGCACGGCCGCGCCTTCATTCCGCTGCTGTCGAGCTTTGCCTGCGCCATCCCCGGCATCATGGCGACGCGCGTGATCGACAACAAGCGCGACCGGTTGACCACGATCCTGATCGCGCCGCTGATGACCTGCTCGGCGCGCATTCCCGTCTACACGCTGATCATCTCCGCCTTCATTCCGGCCAAAGAGGTCTGGGGCTTCATCAACCTCCAGGGCCTCGTGATGTTCGGCCTCTACGCAGCCGGCATCATCAGCGCGCTTGCCGTCTCGTTCCTGATCAAGTTCTTCATGCTGCGCGACTATGCGCCGGCGCCTTTCATGCTGGAGCTTCCGGACTACAAGATGCCGCGGCTGAAATCGATCGCGATCGGCGTCTATACGCGGGCCAAGATGTTCCTGCACCGCGCCGGCACCACGATCTTCTCGATGATGGTGCTGATCTGGTTCCTGGCCTCGTTCCCGCAGCCGCCCGCGGGCGCCACCGAACCGGCGATCGACTTCAGCCTGGCCGCGATCATCGGCAAGGCGCTCGAGCCGCTGCTGGCGCCGGTCGGCTTCAACTGGCAGATCGCGGTCGCGCTGATCCCGGGCATGGCGGCGCGCGAGGTCGCGGTCGCGGCACTCGGCACCGTCTATGCGATCGAAGGCGGCAAGGAAGCGGCCGAGCAGATCGGCCAGGTGCTGGCGACGAAATGGTCGCTCGCGACCGCGCTGTCGATGCTGGCCTGGTACATCTTCGCCCCGCAATGCGCATCCACGCTGGCCGTGATCCGGCGCGAGACCGGAAGCTGGACCTGGATGGCCGTCACCTTCTTCTACATGCTGGTGCTGGCCTATGCCGCGAGCCTTCTGACCTACAATGTCGCGGTCGCGTTCGGGGCGGGGTAGCCTCTCTCGAAACTAAAAGCGCTAAAACAACCCCATGCACAGTAGACGGGGGTTGTGAAATCAATGGGTTACGCGTGTGCTAAAATCAGCTGACCGTAGCTGGCCAGAAGCAACGCCGGCACACAAGGCCGGTTGCGCCGTCGGGCAAAACAGGCGCATGATGGTAAGGTCAGAGAATTGGCGCGGCGTTCTGTCAGCCACCGCCCGGTCCCGCCGGGAACGACGCGGTGAACACCGTTTCATCCCGCATCGACGACGCAACAATCAACCCGTCATGGGCGCGCGCGATCTCCTGGGCGATGTACAGTCCGAGCCCAAGGCCTTTCTGGTTCGGCAGAACGTCGCCGCGGTGGAATGCGGTGAAGAGGCGTGGAATCGCATCCGTCGGAATTGGCGCGCCCTTGTTGGCAACGCTGAGATCAAAGCCAGCGCCGATCGCCTGCGCCAGCACCCTGATCGGCTTGTCGGCGGCGCCATAGGAGATCGCGTTGCCGAGAAGATTGGACAGCATCTGACCTATGCGGTCGGCGTCGATTTTCATAGGTCCCGGAACGTTGACGACCGTTTCGATGACGCGATCCGGATGCACGTTCTCGAACTCCGCGACAATCTGCTTGATGACAGGCTCGAGTGGCTGTTCTTTCAGCTTGAGCTGCATCCCGGCGCCGAGCCGCGCACGGGCGAAGTCCATGACATTGTCGATCAGGCCCGCCATCCGGGCCACGCTTCCCTGCAGGAGGTTGATCCAGTTCTTCCCCTCGTCATCGACCTTCTTGTTCAGAAGCCGTAGGCCGCCCTGGATCGAGGCGAGAGGGTTTCTCAGGTCGTGACCGAGCACGGCGATGAACTGCTCACGCAGTTCGGCATTGCGTTGTTCCAGCGCGAGCCTGTTCTCGATCAGTTCGACGCGCTCGGCCGCGTCGAGATGAGACGCGATCAGCTCCGCAAAAAGCTTGAACATGCCGATGATCTCGGGGGTCCGAAGCTTGCGCGGCTTCGGATCGATCGCGCAAAGAGTTCCGAAGAATGAACCATCGGGAAGAATGATCGGCACGGAGATGTAGCTTTGGAGGCCATATTGCGCAGGCGTGTGATGCGTGCAGTACGCGGCGTCTTCGCTGACATTCTCGATGACGACCGCCTCGCGGCTTTGCCGGATCTCATGGCAGATCGTGGTCTCGACCTTGAGCTCGTCACCGGGCTTCAGCCCGAACGCAAGTTCGTCACGCGAGGCACAGGTGATCCACCTGTCCTCGGTGACGCGGGCAACGGCGGTAAACCCCATGCCGGTGGTCCGGCTGACCACGTCCAGGATGGTCGAGACCGCAGCGATTCCGCTGACCTTGGCTATGTCGCGCTCGAAATCCATTGCCACTCCGCTTCGGAACATTCGCCCGGGGAAGACCGTCACCCCAACTAAAGCGCGTCCTTGCAACGGTGAAAAGCACTGCCAGCCAAGTTATTCCGCGTCAATGTCACCCGACGCTCCACCATTGAAGCGGCTATCTGTTCCAATGGAACAATTCAGTACTGGGAGGCTAAGCGCCGAGAGGCTTCCGAGATGAGCACCAGCAAGTGCACTTAGCATCATCCCGGAATTCAAATCGAGCTATCCGGCTCAGCGTACCCGTTCGGTGCGCTCGGTCGATGTACTGGAGCCCGAGCTGACGTCCTCTTCGTTCGAATCGCTCTCCGGCTCCTGGATCAGCACCGCCGGTTCGTCGTAACCCTTGCGGCTGCTGTAGAACACCAGCGCCATCAAGCCGATGCCGACGACCAGCGAAAACACGACACCGAGCACCAGTGCGACATAACCCGATGCTGGCACCTCCGTCGTCGTGCTGAACCAGCCGAGATAGCCGAGCGCGCCGGCACCGACGAGGAAGGCGCATAACACCGCTATGACCAGCCATCTGGCGATCTTGCCGTCTCCGGGAGCGGGTGATTCCGGTTGCCCGTCTGTGCTGTTCATGGATCTCTCCTCATGGCGCACGCGTCGCGCGGCCGTCCCATTGCGCTAGCGGGCGGTGACCTTGGTCGCGATCGCGTGCAGGGCCGCCGTCATAGCGACAATTGCAGCCTTGGCCGGCTCGCCGATGCCGTGACGCCCGGCGAGATACGCCGGATCATTGTACGACAGCCAGGTCGCGCCTTGCTCGTCCTGCCAGATCAGCGCCTTCAGCGGCAGATCGATGCCGCTGGTCTGCGACTGCTGCATCAATGGCGTACCACCCCTGGCGTTCCCGAAGATGATGAGATTGGTCGGGCGCAACGGCAGGCCGGCAGCGGCGGCACCCGCGGCATGATCGACATGGGCGAATATTGTGAGGCCCTTGGCCGTCACCTCGGCCTCCAGCCGCATCATCGTCTCTTCAGGCCCGAAACTGCTCCTGATCGTGATCAGTCCATCGACGGCCATTGCTTGGGTCTCCCATAAACATGTCGCAGCAACCAAAGCGAGGATCTTGACCAGCGCCGAAACCCTCATGATCACACGCTCATTTCTTGCGGAATAGTTTTGCCGGGTCGAATTCCGGGTCCGGAATGAAGCCGTCGCGGTTGGGCATCTTGATCTTCGGCAAGCTGTCCTTATCAACCTTGCCGTCGGGGGGAACGATGCCATTCAGACTCAGGATGTAGGCGGTGACGGCATAGGTGTCGTCGGTGCTGAGCGAACCCGGTGTGGGATATGGCATCGCGCGGTGAATGTAGTCGTACAAGGTCGTCGCATAGGGCCAGAAGCTGCCGACGGTCTTGACGGGCGCGCTGGAGGCGAGTGTGCCCTGTCCACCGGCCAGACGATCCTTGATCCCGCCCTCGCCGTTGTCGCCATGACAGGCCGCGCAATTGTCGGCGAAGACCTGCTTACCCTGCGCAACCGTGCCGCTGCCGACAGGCAGATCCTTGCCATCGGGTGCGACGTCGATGTCCCATAGCTTGATCTCCTCCGGAGTCGCGGGACGGCCGAAATCGAATGCAAATGCGGGCGCCGCGAGCAGGCCGAGCGTGAGAGCCGCTGCGACAAGCCGATTGTCATGCGAGGACATTGCGGACCCTCCCGGCCTCGTCGATGCTCCAGGTCTGCTGGGCGTTGTAGTGGAACAGCGCATTGCTCCCCATCGCGGCGATGAAGGACTGCCGGTCCGGCTGAACATTGCCTTGCTCGTCGGTCGAGCGGCTCACGATCGTTGTCGGCTTGCCGTCCCAGACCCAGTCCATCTGGAATCGAACCTGTGCCTTGGACAGCACCGGCTGATTCAGCTGCGCCTGTTTCCAGATTTTCGCGCCGTCGGTCGATATCTCGACCTTGGCGATCTTGCCATGGCCGCTCCAGGCGAGACCGGAGATAATGTTGTAGCCGGGCTGGATCTGCATCGTGCCCGAGGGTTGCGTGATGACAGAGTTGGTTTCCATCCTCAGCTGGAATTGGCGGGCCTTGCCGCTGGCAAGCAGCTGCGTGTAACGCGCCGTTTCCCAGCGGGTCATCCAGGGCTCAGTGCCGAACTTGAGACGGCGCAGCCATTTGATGTTGAGTTGCCCTCGAAGCCTGGCATCACCAGCCGCACTGGAAAGCCGTGCGCGGGGCGCAGTGGTTCGCCGTTCTGACCGTAGGCGACAAAGGCCTCGTTCACGATTTCGTCGGTCAGCGGAATGCTGCGGTCGACGCCCGCGCCGTCGCCTCCCTCGGCGAGCATCCAGTTCGAGTTCTTCTCTTTGCCGGTGAGACCAATGAGGAACTTCAGCGGAACGCCGGTCCACTCATTGGTGCTGACGAGGCCGTGCGTGTTCTGCACCGTCAGATCAGGATCTGCCTTCTTCCAGTTTTCCCAGCCGTTTCCGGTGCATTCGATGAAGACCACGCGCGTGACGGACGGCATCCGCTTGAGATCGTCGACGCTGAACACCAGCGGCTTCTGAACCCGGCCATGAATGAGCAGACGGTGCTGCGCGGGATCGATGTCCGGCACCCCGGAATGGCTGCGCTCGTAGTGCAGATCGGTTGGCGTGATGTTGCCCACCAGCTTCTGATGCGGCGTCTTGGAGTTGATGGCATCACCGGGGTCGACGTTGCGCTTGCCTGGTCCTGCTTCGGGAATGCGATCGATCTTGACGAAGCGCGACCGTTCGCTGTGGGCACCGAGATCGGCACCGGGCCCGCGATCGGGGATTTCGGCCAGCGTTTCCGCGGCCGCCGCTTCGGTCGCGACCGCCCCCAGGACGCCCGCCGACAGGCCTCCCACAAAACCACGGCGCGAGACGCTCGCGGGCCGTTGCAGTGATTCGATTTCCGATTTGGAGGTCATGCAATCTCCGTCGACTTTCGTGCTGATTTGGAAACTCCACCGCTTTTCCATGGGGACATTGACCGGATGCCGCCGAAATTGCCCGTTAGGATGTGTTAGAAATCATGAGGGGCGCGAAGGCGCGTCATCTTGCCCTGCTCCGAAAGCGGCTATCCGGGTCCATGGATCATTTCAGCACCGAGAACCTGACTGCCGAGAGGCTTCGTGAAGATCACCTCGCCGACCTCGTCGCATTGCATCTCGATGCGGAAGTGTCGCGCTATCTCGGCGGCGTCCGTTCGGCGGAGAGGACGAAGACCTACCTCGACACCAATATGGCGCATTGGGACCAGTATGGCTTCGGACTGTGGGTGCTGCGCACGAAAGACGGAGCATTCGCCGGGCGAGCGGGCATCCGGCACATCCTGGTGGACGATATCGACGAGATCGAGATTGCCTACGCGTTCAAGCGCGAATGCTGGGGCCGTGGCCTTGCAAGCGAGACCGCGATCGCGATGACGGATATCGGACTGGTACACCACCAGCTGCCGTCTCTGATCGGCCTGGTCTATGTCGACAATGGCGCATCGCGCCGCGTTCTGGAGAAGGCCGACTATCTCTTCGAGCGAAGCACGATCCGTCACGGCGAAGACGTCGTGATCTACCGAATTCGGCGATAGCCACCAAAAGCGAGAAGCCCGGAGCCGCAGAGCACGACGGCGGCGGCAATGAAGGCGCTCCGGTATCCACTGCTGTCATACAAGACCCCTCCAAGCGAGGCGCCCGCCGTTATCGCCAATTGGATCACCGCGACTATCAACCCGCCGCCCGCCTCCGCATCCTCAGGCAGCGTCTTGCTCATCCAGGTCCACCAAGCGACTGGTGCGGCGGTGCCGATGAGGCCCCAACCGGCCAGCAGCACAGTGACAACAACGGTTGAGCCTCCGAAGGTGATCAAGCCAAGGGCAAGGGCGGCCATCGCAAGCGGCATCCCAATCAGAAGACCGTACAGGCCACGTCTCAGAAGGAAGCTGATGAGGTAGGTCCCCAGCAGGCCCGCGACGCCGACCACGAGCAGGATGGCCGAGAGGGTCGAGACGTCTACGCGCGTCACGGTCTCCAGGAATGGGCGCAAATAGGTGAAAAGCGCGAACTGGCCCATGAACAGGAGAGCAACCGAGACCATTCCAAGGCGGACTACCCGCCGGCGAAGCAATCCGAAAACGTTCCCCGCGGCACCGCGCTCGGGGGGCATTGAGGGCAATGTGGCGTATTGCCAGACCAGAGTGACGATCGCGAGCGGGACGACGCAGAAGAACGCACCTCGCCAGCCGATGAACTGACCGAGGTAGCTCCCGAGCGGCGCGGCGATCGTGGTCGCCAGCGCGTTTCCACCGTTGAGCAGGCTGAGGGCAGGCGCGACCTGCTGTTCCGGCACCAGACGCATGACCGTAGCCGCCGACATCGACCAGAACCCGCCGATGACGACCCCGATCAGCGCGCGCCCTACCATGAACACCAGTGCGTTCGGCGCCAGCGCCACCATCAGCCCCGAGACGATCATCAGCGAGGTGAGGCCCAACAGAAGGCTGCGTCGATCAATGCCCCTTGTCACCGACGTGATCGCAAGGCTGGTGAAGACGGCGAAGAGCCCGGAGACCGCGATGGCCTGGCCCGCCTGCCCTTCTGTCATTTGGAGATCGGTGCCGATGGGTGTCAGCAGGCTGACCGGCATGAACTCGGACGCAATCAATGTCCCGACGCATAGGGTCAGCGCAAAGACCGCACTCCAAGCCGGACCGCGCGACAGCGCCTCGTTGCTTCGAGCGAGCTGTACGCTCATGAAAACCTCTTCCAACAGACTAGGCGCGTCGCCCCGATCGGACGATTTACGGTTAGACGCGGTATTCTTACATTCGGTACTGGTCGTCGCCGACCTTCTCCATCCAGTCGACGGCTCGGCCGTCCTGCGATTCCTGGATTGCAATGTGCGTCATGGCTGTAGTGGCCGACGCGCCGTGCCAGTGCTTCAACCCCGGAGGAAACCAGACGACATCGCCAGGCCGGATCTCCTGGACGGGACCGCCTTCCCGCTGCACCCAGCCGAGCCCTGCCGTGACGATCAGCGTTTGCCCGAGCGGATGCGTGTGCCACGCCGTACGTGCGCCAGGTTCAAAAGTGACCTGAGCGCCGCCGACGCGTGCAGGTTCCGGAGCCGCGAACAGCGGATCAATGCGCACCGTCCCGGTGAACCAGCCTTCAGGGCCCTTCTGGGAAGGACGGGATCCGTTTCTCTTGATGTCGATGTCCATTGCAGTCTCCTTCAGTGCTTCGGCCGCGAGCGCCGGCGCCCTCTGAACTTCGATGATGGCGATGGCGATTGCGCTCCCACCAGTGAGAACTCCTCTGCGCGTCATCACGGCAGGGCTCCGCTCATCGCCGATCGTAAGAGTGCTTCTCGACCATGGCATTTTTTTCCGCTGCGGCCGCTTTTGCCCGGAGACAGGCCGCCGCCCGATGCTGATGGGAAACTAAGGCTTCCGCCTCCGTTCGACTAGGTGATAAACTCTGAATGCAGTCATAAGACAGGCTTATCAATGAACCGCGGCGACGCCAGCGATATCCTGGCCTTCCTCGCCGTCGCGAGGGAGCGCAACTTCACCCGTGCCGCAGCCAAGCTCGGCATGACGCAATCGGCGCTGAGCCAGATCATCCGAAAGTTGGAGGAACGGCTGGGCGTCCGCCTTCTCAATCGAACGACCCGAAGCGTCACACCAACTCAAGCCGGAGAACGGCTGTTCGCGAGCGTCGGGCCTAAATTCACGGAGATGGATGCTGATCTTGCTGCCCTGAGCGAGCTCCGGGAAAAGCCCGCTGGAACCGTGCGTTTAACGGCAACGGAGTACGCCGCCGCCGAGATCCTGCTGCCGGCGCTAGGGAAGATTCTTCCCCAATATCCAGACGTCCATGTCGAGGTGATCATCGATTACGGGCTCACCAACATCGTGGCGCAGCAGGTCGATGCGGGCATTCGTCCGGGCGAGCTCGTCGCCAAGGACATGATCGCGGTCCGCGTCAGTCCTGATCTGCGAATGGCCGTCGTGGGATCGCCGGCCTACTTCGCCGAACGCAAGCGGCCCAGGACGCCTCAGGATCTAACCGGCCACAATTGTCTGAACCTGCGCCTTCCGACCCACGGCGGCAGCCTGTACGCGTGGGAGTTCGAGAAGAACGGGCGGGAGCTCAACGTGCGCGTGGAAGGACAGCTTGTGTTCAATAGCGCAGGGCTTCTTCTCGAGGGAGCTCTAAAGGGCCTGGGACTTGCCTACCTCACGGAGGGGCACGTGCGGCCATACATCTCGCAGGGCCGGCTGATCAGGGTGCTGTCGGACTGGTGTCCGCCGTTCTCGGGTTATCACCTTTACTATCCCAGTCGGCGCCAACCTTCACCGGCATTCTCGCTGCTCGTCGAGGCTCTTCGATATCGCGGCAAGTAGATTGCCGCTCATGGCGCCTGACAATCTTCGGCCGGGTACGACTGCTACCTGAAATACCCCAACACCAGATCGACATCCGCGCTGCCGGCCGCCGTGCCGTTCAGCTCGGCGTCGATGACGCGGCGGCAGGCTTCGATCGCGGCGTGGTCACCGAGGTCGTTGGCGGCTTCGAGCACCAGCCAGGCGGCATCGACCGAGGCCTGGTCCGCTGCTCCGCCGCCGATCTCGCCGGCTGCGGCCTTGTTGAGGTTCTTGTTTTGATTCTTGCGAACGGCGGTGCCGAATTGAGGCAACATTGCAAATACTCCCTGCCAATTCCCGGATGATGCTCGGTGTACCTGTTCGGTGTACCGCTCAGTGCACCTGCAACTCGGGCTGACGACCCGTGACGGGATCGGAGCCGGTCTTGCGCGACTGGTAGAACTTCAAGACGCTACGCGAGGTCTCGATCTTGAGCTTGCCGAAATCGCGCTCGTTGTCGTGGAGCTCGCGCGCCGTGATCAGATGATCCTTGGCGCCGAGGAACAGCAGCGACATGGTGGTGTCCCAGGAGAAATCGAGCGCCTTGCACAGCACCAGGATCATCTCGCGATTGCGGTCCATCATCGCACGCTCGATCACGTCGACCGGCAGCGACGACAGCAGCGACAGGCCGATCTGCACCTCGTCGAAGCGGTGCTGGCGCGCATAGTTCGAGATCGATTCCTGGTTGAGGTTGCCCTGCCGGTACTGCGTCGTCACCACGCGCTTGGCGACGAAATAGCTGCGCGAGGACGGGCCGAACTTGGAGTGCAGGTCGCCGGTGATGTCGCTGACCGAGCTCTGGATCTGCGCCATCATTTCCGGGCGCTCGTGCTCGAGCCGGCGGCGGACGTCTTCCGACGCCTTCGAGATCAGTTGCTGGAAGATGTGGCGCGGCACATCCTTGCGCAGGCCAAGCTGCTCGGCAAGAATCGAGTCACCCTCGGCACGGCGAACCATGTGGAGCAGGCCCGAGCCGGAGAAGCGCGCGCCCTCGTTTTTGGCAACCGACGTCACGACCTCCTGGTCGCCGCGCTTGACCAGCACGTCGGTGACGGCCTCGCCGATCGACTTGCGCTGGGCGATCGCGAGCAGATGCGACTGGCTCTTGGTCATGGCGCTCTCGACCAGCAGCTTCTCGTCGAGACGATTGGAGTCGCGAAGCACGGGACCGGCGACCTCGATCTCGTCGGCGGTCGCGAGTTGCGCAATGACATTGAGCGGAGCGTGATCGCAGGCTGCCATCACCTCGGAGAGCTGCACCCGCGCAGCAACCTCGATCTCGTCGGCGAGCCGGCCGATGACTTCGCCGAACGTGCTGATCTCGTCGTCGCTGTAGCGGCCGGTGATCAGAATGTCGGTCGCGTGCCACAACGCCTTGGTCCGGCTTTCGTCGGTGCCGCGTGCGATCGCGTCGTCCAGATCCTGCAGAAGTGTTGTCGCGCCGTTCATCCCGATGACCCCAGTTCTTGGCTAGCCATCCTGCTTGTGCCGGCAGGACGCCGAGTTCCTCTGGGAACAGAGACTAGGGAACAAACGCGAGAATCCGGTAAAGTCGGCAGATCAGTTTTGCTGAGCAAAATTCGTTAAAATGCATGGGAATGGGTTTACCGGTGCGTCACGGGGAAGCTGCGCTCTCTCTCCCGCTTGCGGGAGAGGGTTGGGGAGAGGGTGTCTCAACGGAGGGATTCCCCCCGAGGAGAGAGCCCTCACCCGGCGCGCGGGGCGATGCTTCGCATCGCCCGGGCGCGCCGACCTCTCCCGCAAGCGGAGAGGTTAAGAAGGCCAGCGGCCTCACCAATCACGGATTCTGTGGCGTCAGGACCAGCGGCGGCTTTGGCTTGGGCTTTGCGGGGGGCGGGCCCGGGGCCGGCCTGACGTCGATCGGCGGGGGCAACGGCGCGATCTGCGTGCTGGCGAGCGGCGGGCTTGTCAGTGGAGGGCTTGGCGCTGCGGGAGCGGCCTGCGGCGCCTTGGGTGTCGGCGCGACCCTGATATCGGCCTTGGTCTTCGGCGGCGGCGCACGGCGCGGATCGCGGCCGGGCATCGGCACATCCGGCAATGACGGCTCCGGCGCGGGTTCGGGCGACACCAGTGTCGGCAGCGCGGCGGTCGCCGGCGGCGGCTCGCCGCGCTCGATGGCGTCCAGTCGGCGCGTCTCGCGGTCGATCGTGCGCACCGCAAGCCACGAGGACAGCGGACCGACATCGACCGTGCGGTTGAGCCTGTCGGGGGGACCGGCCGCGAACAGCTGGATTTCCGGCGGCGCGCCAGAGAGCCCGGTCATGATCGGCGTCAGGCTGGCGCGGATGTCGGCCTGGTCGGCGGGGATGTCGTAGCCGCCGGAGACGATGGCGCGCGCGTTCTTCGCCTCTAGCGACGTTGCGCCGACGCGCAGGCGCCCGTCGCGGATCGTGAACGGGATCTGCGCCGAGGCCACTGCAATCGGGCCCGCCGACAGCGCGGGCTCGACCAGCTGCCGCAGCCGGCTGTCGTCGGAGACCTGGCCGCCGTCGCTGGCGCGGATGGCGATCTCGAAGGCGCGCGGATTGAGGCCGGAGATTTCGGCGGATTCGAGCGTCACCGTGCCGTTGCCGGCGAGCGCACCGGTGAGCGCCGCGACGCTGCGCCCCTGGCTGGTCAGCGCCATCTGCGCCGAGGCGCGCCCCTTCGGCAGCGCGAGGTCGCGATAGCGCAGCGCCGCCGCGTCGACATTGCCGAGTTCGATGCGCGCGTTGAGCGTCAGACCATTGGCGCCATTGCGCGCATCAAGGCTTGCCGACATCTCGCCGCCGCCGACGCCGCCCTTCAGCGCGTCGAGCGCGAGCGACTGACCATCGCTCCGGACCGTACCGCCGAAGGGGCGCAGCTCGATGCCGCCGGGCAACGTGCCGTGCAACGCCTGGAAGGCGACGCGGCCGCGCCAGCCGCCGAGAAGGCCGGCACTCAGCGGCGCATTGGCATCGTGTCCGGCCGCGCCGATGGCCATCGCGAGCGCCGGCACGAGGTCGAGCGAATCGAGGCCGACTTCGCCGTCGACGGTCTTCTCCTGATCGAGCGTCACCGCCAGATGACCGCGCAGATGCGAGCCGGCCAAGGTGCTGTCGAGATCGTTGAAGGTCAGGCGGTTGCCGGAGAGGCCGACGCGCGAGGACAGATTGACGCTCTGCACCGATTTATCGGCGGGGCTGGTCCCGAACAGCGGGGCCAGATTGGCGTTGCGCACGCGCAAATTCACGCTGCCTTTCGGCTCCGACAATTCGACGTTGCCTTGTGCGTCCGCGTCCAGCCCGCCGCCGCTAAGTTTTGCATTCAATTGCAACTGATGGCGCCACGCGCCGCTCAAGCGGCCTTCGAACTGCGAAGCGCCCTCGCCTGCGGCCACCACGCGATCGAGCCCGAGCAACGCCAGCAGCGCACTTCCCTGTGGTGTCGAGACTTTCGAATCCAGCGTGAAGTCGCTGTTGCGCAAGCGCTCGATATCGATGCCGCTGACGGCGGCCACCGGCGTCTGCGCGGCCAGCGTCGCGGTCGCCTTGAGCTGCGGCGCGTCGAGCTCGACCACCGCGCGCGCGTCGTTGCGATCGGCGTGCTCGGTGTTCTTGTCGAGGCTGAGGTCGAGCTTGAGGCGGGTCGCACCTGGCAGCGACGGGATGGCGTCGAAGCGCGCGCGCACCGACGGCGCAAACGGCTCGAGCAGTGCGGTGAGATCGCGCAGCGAGTTGGCGGAGGATTTCAGCGCGAGCTTGCCAATGGCCTTGGCGCGGTCGAAGCTGCCGCTCGCTTCCGTGGTCACGCCGCTGGCCTGGCCGAACCGCAACTGCTCCAGCGAGAGCGATGCCGGGCCGTAGCCGAGTTTTGCGGTGAACGGCCGCAGCTCTTGGCCTGCCGAGATCGCGCGGCCGATATCGAGCGACAGCTTCGCTTCCTCCGGCCATTCGCCCTGCGGCCCCGAAAGCGCGCGCACAAAACTCGCGGCGGCATCGAGGTCGAGGCGGTCGGCCTTGAGCTCCGCGTCGATCCGCGAGCCTTTGCTCGCGCCGGTCTGGACGAATGCGATGCGGCCTTCGACCGCGCCGCCCTCGATCTCGGCCTTCAGCCTGTCGATGGCGAAATGGTTGGCGGCGATGGTCACGTCGCCGGCAAGGCGCAGCGGCCGCGTGCTGCGGCGGTTGACCTCGCTGCGGCCCTGGAGCCATGCCACTAGCGTATCGGGATCGGAGGAATCGACGCTGAGACGGCCGCTGAAACTGTCGGCGCCTGGCGTCGCGCCGTTGAGCGAGAGCTGCGTCTGGCCTGGCGCGCGCAGCTCGAGCCGCTGGAAGGTCCAGGATCGTCCGTCGGTTGCAAGCTCGGCCGTGATGTTCTGGAGCGGCCGGCCGCCGAGCATGATCTGGTCGGAGTTGAACTCGATCTGTGCCGGGATCGGCGCCTGCGGGATTGCGGCTAGCCCTGCGCGGAGCGCCCGAAGGATGCGCTGCGGCTCTGCATCGTTCTTGGCCGTCAGCTTGTCGGCATCGACCTGGCGCGCCGACAGCACCGCACGCAGCAGCGGCGAAGTCCCGAACCTGATATCGCCGACGCCGCCGAGCTTCAGCGCGGAGTCTTCGGGCCCGAAGCTGGCATCGACCTGCTCGAACTTGGCGCCGGCCGGATCGGCCTTGAGTTTGGTGGTGAGCTTCCAGGGCATCGGTCCCGCATCGCCCGGCTTCTTCGGCGCGGGCACCGCGAGCGTCAGCGCGCCGTCGAATTTCGGCAGGCGGTTGTCGAAGGCGAGCACGCCTTCGAGATCGGCGAGGACGGCGCGCTCGCCGGGATCGATGTTGAGATGGAGGCGCGTGGCGTTGCCGTCGGCGCTCGGGCCGGAGGAGACGCGGAACGGATAGCGGACGCCGCTGAGGCCAAAACTGCCATCGCCGCGCACCGAGCCGGCCAGCGAGCGCACGTCGCCGGAGAAGGCGATGTCGTTGAGCTCCAGCGTCGAACGGCTGGCGGCATCATGCAGGGCGATGCGGCCGGTGAGGTTCAGCCGCTCGATCGCCAGCGATGCCAGATTGAAGCTGCCGCTCGCGGTGGAGGGCAAATCGACCCGCCCGCGCGCATCGAGCCCGAGATCGACCGCCATGCCGATGACCGAAAGCTCGGTGGCGCGCCATTCGCCGCGCATCAGCGAGCTCAGGCTGAACTCGACGTCGAGCTTGTCGGCGCGCAGGCGACCGAGATCGTTGTTGCCGCCGAAGGTGACCCCGCGCAGCCGCAGCGTCGGCGCCGGCAACAGCCGCGCGTCCAGCTCGCCCGCCACCCGCACCGGCACGCCGATGATCCTGCCGGCCTCTGCTTCGAACTGGGGCCTGAACTGGTTCCAGTCGACGAAGTAAGGTCCGATCAGAGCGGCCAGCAGCGCTAAGATGAAGGCAATCGCCAATCCGAGCAGCGTCGTCTGCACGGGTCTCCCCTCGGCCAAACCGGATGCGGGCCTTGCCTGAGCCGCAGGGCCTCAGACGTACCGGAACAGCCCCTTATATAGGGGGAAGTGTGGCGAAGTCACAGCGACTGTTGCGCGCGGAGGTTAACGCGGGCAGCTATCACCAGCTCGCAGGTAGCCGCTTCAGGCCGCGCAGCACGAAGGTCGGCCGCCATTCCGGGTTTTCGAGGTCGTCGATGCGCAGATCGGGCAGCCGCCGCAACAGCGTGGCGATGGCGATCTCGGCCTCGAGCCGGGCCAATTGGGCCCCCAGGCAGAAATGGATGCCGCCACCGAACGACAGCGGCCTCACGTTCTGGCGGGTGACGTCGAGCCGGTCGGGGCGGTCAGGATAGACCGCCGGGTCGCGGTTGGCCGAGCCCAGCAGGCAGAGCACGGTCTCGCCCTTGGGGATCTTGGCGCCGCCGAGATCGTCGATATCCTCCAGCGCGACCCGCCCGGTCATCTGCACCGAGGAATCGTAGCGCAGAAACTCCTCGATCGCGCCCACCATCAGCTCCGGCTGCGCCTTCAACAGCGCGAGCTGGTCCGGATTGCGATGCAGCGCCAGCAGGCCGTTGCCGATCAGATTGACCGTGGTCTCGTGGCCGGCGCCGAACAACAGGATGATGTTGGCGGTCAGTTCCTCGTTGCTGAGCTTGTTGCCGTCTTCCTCGGCCTGCACGAGGTGGGTGATGAGATCGTCGCCGGGATTTTTGCGACGCAGCTCGAACAGCTGCTGGAAATACATCTGCGCCATCATGTTGCCGGCGTTGCCCTTGGCGATCTCCTCCTGCGAGAGCGGCACGGGGTCCAGCAGCCGTCCGCCATCGCGCGAGCTGTTATAGAAAGTCTCGCGATGGTCCTCGGGAATGCCGAGCATGTCGCAGATGATGGTGACAGGCAGGCGGAAGGCGAAATCCTCGATCAGGTCCATGTGGCCGCGGTCGGTCACGGCATCGATGGTCTGGTCGACGATCTGCTGGATGCGCGGCCGCATGTCCTCGACGCGGCGGGCGGTGAAGGCCTTCACGACGAGCCCGCGCAGGCGGGTGTGGTCGGGCGGATCGGCCTGCAGCATCCAGTGGCTCATGCTGCGGAAGACCGGCTCCTCCATGATCTTTTCGCTATAGCGGCGCTTGGAACGGCCGACGAAATCCTTGCCGAAGCGCTTGTCGCGCATCACGAGGCTGACATCGGCATGGCGGCTCGTGACGAACTGGCCGAACGGCGTCACGTGAATCGGATAGATCGCGCGGAGCCGGTCATAATGCGGATAGGGATCGCGGATGAAGTCCGGCGACAGCGGATTGAACAGCGGACCGCCGGTGCCTTGCACATGCTCGTTCATGGTGACCTCATGTCGGTTGCCGCATGAATCGCATACGCCGGGCGGCCCCTCTTGCGCAGCGTAACCATCCCTGAATTATCAACTCGATACATTGTTGTATCGAGTTGCATTCTGCCCTAACCTGCTCCGATGTCAAGGGTGAGAACCAGGCCGACCAGGGACGACACGCGCGACAGGCTGTTCGAGGCGGCCGCGCGAATGTTCGAGCAAGACGGCATCGGCGGCGCCAGCATCGAGGCGATCGCGGCGGCGGCCGGATTCAGCCGGGGCGCGTTCTATTCCAACTTCAAGAGCAAGGACGAACTGATCATCGCCATGCTCGAGGACCATGTCGCGCAGTCGATCCGGCGCAACATGGACATCCTCGCGCAGCACGACAATCTCGACGACTTCATCGCAGCGCTGAAGGCGATGGATCGCACGAAGCAGGACCCGCTCGGCCGCTCGCCCCTGCTGCACATGGAGATGATCCTGTTTGTCGCGCGCGCCGAGAAGCGCCGACCGGAGCTTGCAAAGCGGCTGCGGGCGCGGCGCAAGCTGGTCGCCGACATCGTCGAGGCCACGCTGAAGAGCAACGCGAAGAGCGACACGCTCAATCCGCCATGGATGGCCTCCGTCGTGCTGGCGCTGGAAGACGGCTTTCGCCTGCACCGCCTGATCGATCCGGAGACGACGCCGGCCGATAGCTTTCTGCGCGCGATCACGGATCTGCGGCGCAGGACGGGATTGTCGTAGGACTAGCGCTTTTTTCAGAACTTCGCTGTTCCCGCTCGACATTGGTTCGCTGCGCTTCGCAGCTGGAACCTGGCCAGGATCACGCGCGCGCATTTTCCACTTCGTCGTACCCATCCAAGGAACGTTTGTGCGGCTTACCACTTTATCCCGAGCCTGTTTTGGCAATTTGATCATTGGAGGAGACAACGATGAGGATTCTGAAATTGAGTGCGGCCGCAGCTGCGCTGCTGGCCGGTACGGCGCTCGCGATGGCGCAGTCGAGCTCGACGGTCGGCACGGGCGGCTCGTCAGCCGGCGGCGGCACCAGCAACTCGACCGTCGGCACCGGCGGTTCATCGGCGGGTTCGGGCAGCGGATCGGGCTCGGCCTCGACGCTTGGCACCGGCGGTTCGTCGGCCGGTGGCGGCACCAGCAGTTCGTCGATCGGGACCGGCGGCTCCGCCGCGGGCTCCGGCAGCGGCTCAGGCTCGGCCTCGACGCTCGGCACCGGCGGTTCGTCGGCCGGTGGCGGCAAGAGCTCGTCCAGCGTCGGCACGGGCGGCTCTGCGGCCGGCTCCGGCTCCAACTCGGCATCGACGCTCGGCACCGGCGGCTCGTCGGCCGGCGGCGGCAAGAGCGGCTCGACCGTGGGAGCGGCCGGCTCCTCCGCCGGACATTCCAGCGACATGGGCATGGAAAAGGGCAAAGGCCACCACAAGGACGAGATGAAGAAGGACAAGGACTGACATCCCGGCCGGCGGAGCGGCAGCAATGCCGCTCCTTCGTCCTTCCTGAGGAGGACTGGCATGAACAGATCAATCGTTGCGATCGCAGTTTTGACTTTGATGAGCGGCGCCGCCGTGGGGGAGACCATGCAGAAAACCGGCAAGACCGCGTCCGGCGAGACCTGCCGTGTCACGGTCGAAAAACATCCCGACGGCAGCATTACCGCGCTGGGCTCATCGGGTTCAGGCACAACCGGCTCGACCTCATCGAGCGGCTCGCTGTCGAGCTCGAGCTCGGCCGGCGGATCGTCGGTGCACGTCCAGGCCGGTGGCGGCAACGTGTCGAGTTCGTCCTCGACGGCCGGCGGCCCGGGTTCGACCAGCGCGAGCACCGTCACAGTCAACGGCTGCACCATCTCGACATCGTCGCCATAGCAAAAGGATTTGACAGATGAGAATGTTGATCGCGACCTCGTCGGTCGCACTCCTGCTCGCCGCCTCGCCGTTGTCTGCGCAAACCAGCATGACTGGTGGCACCGGCGGCTCGGCTGCGGCCGGCGGCACCTCGGCCAGCACACTCGGCACCGGCGGCACGTCGACGTCGGGCTCCGGGCAGACCGGCTCGTCGATCGCAGCGGGCGGCAGCGCCGCGTCTGCGAACGGCAAGGCGCAGTCCGGCACCAGCATGAACAAGGGCAACGGTCCGGTGCTCAATTCCAATGCGCGCGCGCAGGCGCATGAGGGTGGCACGTTCAGCCGCTCCCACACCCGCACCAAAGTGAAGGCGGGCGAGGAGGTCGGGTCCACCACCAAGACCATGTCGCACGTGCCGGGCTCCAAGCCGACCATGTCGACGACATCGACCAATTTGCGCTGAACCATCCTCACGAGACTGCTGCCCGCGATTTGCGGGCAGTTTTTCTTTGTGAGCAGGTCTTTCTTAACGGATCAACCGCCGCTCAGCGTGTGGCTGACGCGGGTCACGAGTGCATCCCACTGCCGCTTTTCGGCGGCCGGATAGTTGATCAGCACGCAATGCACGTAGCGGCGGCCAAAGTTGCAGCGGTTGTACCAGATCTTGCCGCCCCGGGTGCTGGAGACCACGAAGAAGCGCGGCGTGATGCGCTTGTAGGTGATGCCGGACGGCGGATTCTTGCGCGCCAGGAAAGCCGCCGGTGAGCTGCCGTCGTTTGGAACGGCCTGCACCGTCAAATCCGCCCGGCCGTCGCTGGTCCGGTACTGCATGCCATAGCCGTCGGGCCGACCGGCTTGCTCGGTGAAGATGGACGAAGGGATGTCGACACTGGTCCCGGTCTCGGGAATACGATAGCCGCTCCAGCTCTCCGCGCCGGCAGCAGCCGGCAAGCTACAGAGCATCACAAGGATGGTGGCGATCTTTTTCATCGTATGGCCCGGTTTGCGCTGGTGGGCCGACAACGTGGGGAAACGCCGGACGTTCCTTTCCGCGGCATGAACGCGCGTTGCGCCGGACGTTGCAAGCCCGGATGACGACGGATCCTCGTCAAGCCGCGAGCGTCTCGTCCACACGTCCAAGAGCCCGGCGAAGAGCCGCAAAGCAGTCCGCGTCGATTTGGGTGCCGATCATCTCCGACATGATCGCAAGAGCTTTCGTCACCGGCATCGCAGCCCGATACGGCCGGTCCGCGGTCAGCGCATCGAAGATATCCGCGGTTGTGATGATTCGGGTGTCCAGGCAGATCTGGTCTCCCACGAGCCCGCGGGGATAGCCTTTGCCGTCCAGCCGCTCGTGATGCGCCCCGGCGATCGGCGCGAGATCGCCAAACGCGCCGATGCGCGACAGGATCGCTTCCGAATGCGCGGAATGCTTGCGCATGATCTCCCATTCGTGGTCATCAAGCTTACCCGGCTTGTCGAGGATTGCGTTGCTGACGCCGAGCTTGCCAATGTCATGCAACAGCGCGGCCCGCTTGAGCCAGCGGCGCCGCTCGGCAGTGAACTCCAACTGCTCCGCAATCATATCGGTAAAGAGCGTGACGCGCTCGCTGTGGCCGCTGGTGTAGGGACTTTTGGAATCGACCACCTGGGCGAAGGCAGCCGCGATGTCATCCAGATAGTCCTCATCCACCGGCACGCTCGCCTGCTGCGGCAGCAGAGGCACAGTCTCGGGCCCATCTTCAGTGCCGAGCATGTCCCAGAATCCAGGCCGCGCCGCGATGCGCTCAAAAGCGGCGACCAGGTCTGGATCGAACCAGGTTCCGGCTCGATTCCGGGCCTCACGAAGGGCGGCTTCGGGACCGTTCGCGATGTAGAACACATCGACCACCTGAGCCAACAATGCGAGGCGGGAATAAATCGGGATGGCCGTTCGGGCAAGGCCGAGCGGCTTGCCGCCGCCATCCCAATGCTCGTCGAGATTCTTGATGCCGTCGGCGACCGGCTCGGAGAAGCGCATTTTGCGGGCGATGTCGGCGCCGCGATGGCAGCGCGTCTCGATCAGCTCGCGCGCGATCTCGCCGCCGTTCTGGAAGATGTTGACGATGGCGCGAAACCGTTCGGCCAGGCCGGCTTTCAGCCCGGTATGGCCCAGCACGAAACGCAGCGCCTGCGGCAGGCTGCCGTCAATGAGCTTGAAATCCTGTTTGAAGGAGAGATCATCGGTCAGATACAGCTCGCAAATGCGCGCAGCGTTGCTGCTGCAGCCGAGATCCTTCAGCAACAGCGCGTAGTAAAGTTCGACTATCGCGTCCTCGTCGAGGCCGATCTCCCTGCCGATCAAGACGCCGATGCGGCTGCATCGCACGCAATGTCCGGCCGGCTGCCCCTCGGAGAGATCGAGTGCGTGGCTCAGCGCACCCAGCAGTTCGGAAAGCGTGATCCGATCGAGCGGCTTGGGGGCGTGCAGGATGGGGTCCATCGACGGGGGCTCCGGGGCTGGTTCGGCCTGTGAAGACGCGGATCACATCACATCACCAGCCGATCAACTGATCACCAGAGGATTAACAAGAGGTTTGTTTGGGGGGTGATCTGTTCGAAGTGACGCCCTACGCCGACCGCTTCGCCGTGGGCGCGCCGGCCGGTGCAATGTCGAGACGAGCCAACATCGCCTGCGCCTGCTCGGCGCAGTGCTCGATCAGCCAGCGCTCGAAGGCTACAGGCGCGAGCGCGGGCGCGTAAAGAAAGCCTTGCACGACGTCGCAGCCGAGTTCGGCCAGCACCTTGCGTTGCGCCTCGGTCTCGACCCCTTCGCCGACGACGGTCATGCCGAGGCCCTGCCCGACGCGCACCACGGCGGTGGCGATCGCGAGCGCGCCAGCGTCACGCTCGATGTCGCGCATGAAGCTGCGGTCGATCTTGAGCTCGCGGATCGGCAGATGGGCGAGCCGGCTGAGGCTGGAATAGCCGGTGCCGAAATCGTCCACCGAAAGCCCGACGCCGAGCTCCCGGATCGCGTTCATCGTCTCGAGCGCGGCGACGCTGTCCTGCATGAACGCGCCCTCGGTGATCTCGAGCATCAGCGCGTCCGCCGGCAGATCGTATTCGGCGAGGATGTCCTTGAGCCGCGCGGCCAGCGTGACGTTGCGGAAATTGATCGGCGACAGGTTCACCGACACGGATGGAATGTCGAGCCCGGCGCGACGCCAGCTCGCCATCTGCCGGCAGGCCTCGCGCACCGACCACAGGCCGATCTGCTCGATCAGGCCGCACTCTTCGGCGAGCGGGATGAATTTTGCCGGCGAGACGTCGCCGAGCTCGGCATCATGCCAGCGCGCCAGCGCCTCGACGCCATGGATCGCGCCGTCGCAGCTGCGGATCTGCGGCTGATAGCGGAGGGTCAGCGCGCCCTCGGCGATGGCGCGGCGCAGCGCCGCAATCAAGGCCAGCCGCTGCTCGGTGAGCCCGTTCATCTCGGCGCTGAACAGGCGATGGGTCGAACGTCCCGCCTGCTTGGCCATGTACATGGCCGCGTCCGCCTGCTGCATCAGGGTGTCGATGTCGGTCGCATGATCGGGATAGAGGCTGACGCCGATGCTCGCCGACATCTGCAGCTGCCTGGAGCCGAGCCGCAGCGGCGCGGCCAGCGCTTCGGTGATTCCGGCCGCGACGCGCTCGGCACCCTCGGCGTTGCGCCGCGGCAGCAGGATGACGAACTCGTCGCCGCCGAGCCGCCCCAGCATGTCCTCGGGTCCGATCTGCTCGCGCAGACGCTGAGCCAGCTGGATCAGGAGCTCGTCGCCGGCGGCATGACCGAGCGTGTCGTTGACGTCCTTGAAATGATCGACGTCGAGGAAGGCCAGCGCGACGTGGCTGCCGGTCGGGCAGGCATCGATGGCGGTGGTGATCAGGCGCCGCAATTGCGCGCGGTTCGGCAGGCCGGTGAGGATGTCGTGATAGGCGAGCCGCGCGATCTCGGCGCGCGCTTCCTTGCGCTCGATCGCGAAGGCGCCGAGATTGACGCAGGCCTCGACGATGCGCCGATGCCAATTGCTCGGCGCGCGGGGTTCCCGGTAGTAGAAGGCGAAGGTGGCGATGACCCGTCCGTCCTTGGCCTTGACCGGCGTCGACCAGCATGCGCGCAGGCCAATCGCGAGCGGCATCGCCTTGTAGGGCTGCCAGCGCGGGTCGGTCTCCAGATCGGTCGCCAGCACCGGCTCGCCGTAGAAGGCCGCGGTTCCGCACGAGCCGACATTGGGCCCGATGGCAATGCCCTCCAGTGCGCGGGAATAGTCCTCGGGCAGGCTTGGACCGCCGAGCGGATGGATCAGGCCCGCGGCGTCGACGTGCAGCAGCGAACAGACGACGTCGGGCGCCATCTGCTCGACACGGCGGCACAGCCGGTCGGCGATCTCGCCGATCGGAACCTCATCAGCGAGCGCGCCCATGATGAGCTGCTGAAGCGAGTGCAGCTGCTTGGTCTCGGTGATGTCCTCGAGCAGCGCGAAGATGTGCTTGACCTGGCCCTTCCTGTCGCGGAAGGCATCGATGCGGGCGCAGACCCAGATCTCCTGGCCGTCCTTGTCATAGGCGAGCATCTCGACCTCGCCGCGGTGGCCGCCATCCATCAGGCGCTTGACGAGCTTCGCAACGGCCTTGCGATCGGTGTGGCGGCCGGCGATCAGCCCCCTGGCGCGGCGGCCCTCGGCCTCCTCGCTGGTGTAGCCGAACAGCGTCGTGAAGGCGGAATTGACATAGACGATGTTCTGGTTGGTGTCGGTGATGAGCACCGCGCGGTTGGTCTGGTCGGAGACGGCGTGGAGAAGCCCGATCCTGACGCGGCGTTCGGCGTCCGCGGTGACGTCGCGCGCGAACACGATGCGATAGGCAATGCCGCCACTTGCAATGGATGAAAGCGAGATGGCCGCGCGGATCCGGCTGCCGTCACGTCGCACCAGGCTGATCTCGTCCCGGAACTCCGCAAACGGTTCGGCCTGAAGGCATTTGAGGGTGAGAATTTCGGAATCGTGACCGAGCACGTCAGCGCGTGCGAGATTCCAGATCCGCTCTGCACCGGCATTGAAATGCGTGATGCGATGCGCGCTGTCGACGATGACGATGCCCTCTTCGGCGCGTTCGAGCGCGGCCAACAGCACTTCCGGAGTTTCTGTCATGGCACAATCGGAGGCGGACATCGCTAGACCCGGAGGCATCGGGAAGATATTGCAACCGAGGCTAGCGCCGCGATGGTGTCCAAGACGTTTTTGCAGTCCCGTCGCAACGCGACATGCTTAACATTCCGCAAAAGACGGGAAGGTAATGCGGTGCGTACGGAACCTATTCGGCGCCGGTCCCCACCTGAAGCTTGCCCGCGACGGCGCGCACCTTGCGCGGCGCGGCTCGCCAGATCGAGAGCGCCGACAATCCGCTCACGATGATGGCAACGCCAAAGGCGAGCGTGTAGTCGCCGGCCCGATCGTAAAGCAAGCCGGTGACCCAGGGACCGGCGGCGCCACCGGCCAATGCTGCCAGCATGATCGTGCCGAAAATGCTGCCCTGGTGCTTGCCCTGAAAAATCTCGAACACCACCGCGCCCATGATCGAGGTCAGGCCGTAGCCGAGCGCGCCTTGCGTGAACACCATGAGGTAGACCAGCCACAATGACGGCTGGAATTTCAGAGCCATCAGCGCCGCGAAAGAGATCGCAAAACCGGCGCAGCTGATCGCCCACACCCATTCCCGCCCGATCCGGTCGGAGACATGGCCGAGCAGGATCTGGCCGGGAATGCCGAGCAGGCTGACGATGCCGAGTGCCCACACCGCGACACCCGGGCTGAAGCCGATGTCGAGCAGGAATTTGGTCTGGTGCACCTGCACCGCGTACCAGATGTAGAGGCCGCAGAAATAGCCGAGCGCGATCCACCAGAACCGCGTCGTGGCGACAGCGGTTCGGAGCGTCCATTCGGTCCGGGCCCAGACGGGATCGACGATGTTGGAGGCCGGTTTTGCGGCGCCCGCGGCCGGCGCGGCATCGCCGTCAGGCCGCAGACCGATATCCTCGGGGCGCCTATGCAGGAACAGATTGATCGGCGCCAGCACGATCAGGATCATCAGGCCCATCGCGGTGCAGGCGGTGCGCCAGCCGGTCCCTTCGATCATGTGCTGCACCCACGGCAGCAGCGTCACCGACCCGATGCCGACCCCGGCGAAGGCGATGCCGATGGCGAGGCCGCGCGTGCGGATGAACCAGTTCGGCAGGAACAGCGACTGGCCGGAATAGCCGAGGCACACCGACCCGGCGCCGACCATGACGCCGATGGTGACATAGAGATGCCAGGGCTGGCTCGTAAGCGGCGCGAGCAGCAGTCCGCCTCCCATCAGAACGACACCGAGCTCCATCACCGCACGCGGGCCGGCGCGGTCCATCAGCCGGCCGATCAGCGGGCTGACCATGCCCGATACGACGAAGCCGAAGGAAAAGGCGCCCGCGGTGACGCCGCGCTCCCAGCCGAATTCGGAGATGATGGGAGGAAAGAACAGTGAGAAGGCGGTGCGCGCGTTGACGCCGATGGCCATGGTGACGAAGGTCACCGCGACCACGACCCAGCCGTAGAAGAACGGAAGCCGCATTGTGTGTTTCATCCCTGGACGGTCCTTCCGACCATCCGGGACAGCCCGGGTCAAGGGTTTTTCGCGCATGACCGTTGAGCGAGAGCGCGATGGATTCGAGAGCGGTTTCCCGTGGCCCATCCTTCGAGGCGCGCGCTCAGGCCGCGTCGCGTTGGGATGGTTTGACGGGCACGTCGAACAGGATCCGTTCGATCGGGTGCGGGCGGCCGAACAGATAGCCTTGCGCAAAATTGACGCCGAGCGCCGTCAGCCGCTCGTACTCCTCGCGGGTCTCGACGCCTTCGGCGGTGACCGACATGTCCAGCCCGCGCGCCAGCGTCACGATCGAGGAGATGATGGCGGAGCTGCGCGGCTGATGCGTGAGGTTGCGGATGAACGACTTGTCGATCTTGATCTTGTCGAACGGGAACGCGGTCAGATAGCTGAGCGACGAATAGCCGGTGCCGAAATCGTCGAGCGCGAGCGCGATGCCGATGCTCTTCAGCCGCTCCATGAAGGCGTGGTTCTCGACGCCACGTTCCAGCAGCACGGATTCCGTGATCTCGATCTCCAGCCGCTGCGGCGGCAACCCGGAATCGGCGAGCGCCGCGCTGATCATCTCGAACAGCTCGGCCTCCTTGAACTGGATCGGCGACAGGTTGACGGCGACCGCGAGGTCGGTGGGCCAGCCGGCCGCGTCCGCGCAGGCGCGTCGCAGCACGAACTCGCCGAGCGGCACGATCAGCCCGGTCTCCTCCGCAAGTGCGATGAACTGGTCCGGCGCAATCAAGCCGCGCGTCGGATGCCTCCAGCGCACCAAAGCCTCGAAGCCGCGCCGCGCGCCGCTGAGGGCGTCGACGAACGGCTGGTAGTGCACCTCGAGCTGGCACCGCGCGATGGCGTCGCGCAGATCGCCTTCCAGCGTGCTGCGCGCCTCGAGCTCGGCCGACATCGCCTTGTCGTAGATGGTGAAGCAGTTGCGGCCCGACGATTTGGAGCGGTAGAGCGCCAGGTCGGCCTTCTTCAGCAGCTGCTCCTGGTCGCTGCCGTGATCGGGCGCGATCGCAATGCCGATGCTGGTGCCGATCTCGACGCGGTGTCCGGGAAGAAGGAACGGCTCGGCCACGAGCTTGGCGATCCGTCCCGCCAGTTCGGTCGGGCAGACGCGTTGATCCTCGCAAGCTTCCTGGATGATGGCGAATTCGTCGCCGCCGAGCCGGGCCAGCACGTCGCTTTCGCGCAAAGCGGATTTCAGCCGCTGGGCGACCTGACGCAGCAGCGCATCGCCGGCACCGTGACCGAGCGAGTCGTTGACGTTCTTGAAGCGGTCGAGGTCGAGCATCAGGATCGAGAAGGTCGGACCGCCGTCCTTCAAACGGCCATTGAGCTCGTCGAGCCGGGCGAGGAAGAAGGCGCGGTTCGGCAATCCGGTCAGGATGTCGGTCTGGGCGAGTTCGAGCACCCGCCGGTTCGCCAGCGACAGCCGCTGCGAATTGCGGCTTGCGAGCACGAGATAGGTCGAAAGCGACAGCGTCAGCAGCATGCCGACGATCAGCACCGCGCCCGCGCGATCGTAGGTCGTCTCCAGCGGACCGCCGGCAGCCGGAACCGCCCGCACCTGCCAATCCATGTCGCCGATCTTGAGATTGCCCGACCAGTGCAGGGCCCGTGCGACGTCCCGCATCGACTGCGGCGCCGTGGCGGCCGACGAATAATCCGGCAGCATGTCCTCCAAACCGACGATCTGCCCCGTAAACGGCGGATAGACGTTGACGCTGACCGCGGGGCTTGCCCCGGTCGTCACGCGAATGGACTGGATCAGCAGCGGCAGGTCGAAGACGCCGACGACGAAGCCGGCGAGATTGCGGCGCCGGTCCACCACCGTGTCGCGCGACGTTCCCTTGGCGTAGACCGGAATGGCGACGAGGACGTCTGGCAGCCGGCCGCCCGCCTTCGGCTCGAAGAGGCGGGTGCGAATGGTCGAGACCCGGTCGGTGTCGCGTGCGCGCTCGAGGACCGCGCGGCGCTCCGGAATGGTCGCGTAGTCCATGCCGTAGACCGGAGACGTCTTCGGCTGGGTCGAGTAGAGCACCGGAAAATATTCGTCGCTCTGCGGCGCGGTCGCGAACGCATCGCCCTGGAGCGACTTGATGCGATAGCCGGACACGCCGTCCGTGATCGCTGCGGCCTCGTATTCTGCGCGCTCCTTGCGGTTCACGCGCGGCACCCAGGAGATGCGCAGCATGCCGGGGTGGCGCTCGAACAGGCGGGTGCTGAAGGTCTCGAATTCGCTGCGGGTGATCTCCTGGTTGGTCGATTCGAACAGCGTGCGCAGCGCGACGAGCCTGGAGATGTACTCGCCCATGCCGTTCTGCATGACGATCACTTCGGTCTCGGCCGCGTTCTCGAACTCGATCTTGTTGACGCGGCCTTCCCATCGCGCCACGGCGGCCGCAGCCACGACCGAAAACAGAAGACCGATTCCGACCGCGACGAGCGCAGGGCGATAGAGCCCGAGCAGCGGCGCAGCACGCCAGCATCCGGTCATACGTCCCCGATCCTGATCGTTCTGATCCCGACCGCCCATTGCAGAAATCGCCGTCCCCTCTCCCGGCCAACCGAACCTCTGGTTGAGCCGCCGGAGCCACTATCGGAACAGGACCGCGGTTAAGAACTGCACAATTTCGGAACCCGGCTTTTCCGCATTAGCCGGCTTAGTTAATGAAGTGCAGGATGATCTGGACTTTGTCGAAGCAAGTTGCCGGTTTCCCCGGAGTAGTACGGAGCCGTCGATACATCGCCGATTCATCCCGCGGCGATAGCTTTTCCGAAGCTACTCACCGCACCCGGCAAGACTTTTCCTGATGTATCGATCTCGATCTGCCACATGCATCGTCATGACGGTCGCCCTCCTGGCGGCAATCATGCTGCCGGCGAAAGCCGACGAGATCGGCGTCAGCGAGGATGCGATCCTGTTCGGCCAGGCCGCAGCACTCGAAGGTCCCTCCTCCGCACTCGGACAGCGGATGCGGCAGGGCATCGTCGCGGCCTTCACCGAGATCAACGCCAAGGGCGGTGTCCACGGCCGCAACCTCCAGCTCATCAGCCGCGACGACGGCTACGATCCCGACCGCTCGGTAGCGCAGACGCTGCGGCTGATCGAGGACGACAAGGTGTTCGCGCTGATCGGTGCGGTGGGCACACCGACCGCGGTGGCGACGATACCGATCACCAGCGCCAGGAACGTGCCCTTCATCGGTCCGTTCAGCGGCGCCGAATTCTTGCGCGACCTCGAGCTTGCGAACGTGGTCAACATCCGTGCGAGCTATGGCGCCGAGGCCGAGGCTTGGGTCAAGCACCTCACGGAGGATCGCCATTTCACCCGCATCGCCATCTTCTACCAGGACGATTCCTTCGGGCGCGACGGCCTTTCCGGCGTGAAGCGCGCGCTTGCCAAACGCGGTCTCGAGCTCGCAGCCGAAGGCACCTTCGAGCGCAACACCCGCGCCGTCGCGTCAGCCTGGCGCACGATCAAGCGCGTCGAACCCGAGGCGATCGTCATGGTCGGGACCTACGGTCCCTGTGCTGAGTTCATCAAGCTCGCGCACCGCAGCGGCGCCAATCCGACCTTCGTCAACATCTCCTTCGTCGGCGCCAATGCGCTCGCCAATGAGCTCGGCCCCGAGGGCGAAGGCGTCGTCGTCTCGCAGGTCGTGCCGCTTCCCTGGGATCGTTCGCTCAAGCTCGTCGCTGACTATCAGGCCGCGCAAACCGCGTTCGACCCAACGCTGACGCCGAATTTCGTGTCGCTCGAAGGCTACATCGCCGGCCGTCTCGCGGCCGCGGCGCTGGAACAAGCCGGGCCGCAACCGACGCGCGCGAACCTGCTGCGCGCCATCAACGATGTCGGCCGTTTCGACATCAGCGGCAGCATCGTCACCGTCGGCATGCGCATGCTCGACGCGCCACCGAAGGTGTTTCTGACGGTGATCCAGAAGGACGGGACGTTCAAAGCGGTGGACCGGCTGTAGCGCCGATCAGGGACGCCGCGTCCAGCGGTCGGCGTTCACGGCACCTTGCGGCGCTTCGCCTCTCACGATCGCTTCGACCTGGCGCACGGTTTCCAGCGACTGATGTTCGATCGCCTGCGGCGTCAGTCCGCCGACATGGGGTGTGGCGATGACGTTGGGACACTTCGCAAGCTCCGGGCTCGGCATCTGGTCGGGCGCGCGGCCGACATCCATCGCGGCACCCGCGATACGATTCGCGAGCAACGCCTTCGCCAGCGCCGCTTCGTCGACGAGGTTGCCGCGCGAGAGATTGATGAAGACGGCATGCCTTTGCATGCCCGCCAGCGCCGCCTCGCCTATCAGATTTTCGGTCTGCTCGTTGGCGATGGCAAGGCAGACGACATAGTCCGAATCAGCGAGGAGCTCGTCGAGGCTGACCTGCCGGATGGCGCTGTCGCTCACGGTCGCAAAGGGATCCGCGACCAGCACCTCCATGCGCATCACCTTGGCGATCTCGGCGAGATAGCGCCCGATGCTGCCATAGCCAATGATGCCGATCTTGCTGCCGGCGAGCTGACGGCCCATCCGCGCCTCCGGCTTGCGGCCGGCCTGGTAGTCGGCCGTCGCTCGGGATACGCCGCGGGAGAGATCGACCATGAAGCCGAGCGCGAGCTCGGCGACCGCTTGCACGAAGCCGGGCCCGGCGCGGGTCACGAGCACGCCGGCGTTCGAGGCGGCCTCGACATCGACGTTGCGGATGTCGACGGCGCAGCGGACGAAGGCGCGCAGGCGCGGCAGTTGCGCAAAAATCTCGCCGCGTCCTTCGGTCATGCGGTCGGCCACGATGATGTCGACATCTTTGGCAGCGCGCACGAGGCTGTCTGAGACCAGCGTCTCATCGCTCTCGTGCAGGACCACCTCGGCGGCCGCGCGCAAACCGCTCAGGCTGCGATCACCGTAGTAATTGCGGCGCATCTCCGGCGTGTGGGCCAGCAGGACTTTCACGGCAACACTCCCTCAATAGCCGAACGCGCGCGGCAATGCCGTGCTGAGCCATGGCACGAACGCGATCACCAGCAGGCAAAGGAACAGCAGGCCGAGATAGCCCATGATCGGCTTCACCGTCTGCTCGATCGGCACGTTGCCGATCAGGCAGGCGCCGTAGAGCCCGAGCCCGAGCGGCGGCGCGAACAGGCCGATGCCCATGGCGATCACGAGCACGACGCCGAAATGCAGGGGATCGATACCGAGCTGCACGGCCACCGGCAGCAGCAGCGGCCCGAAGATGATCAGCGCGGCCGCGCCCTCCAGCACCGAGCCCATCACGATCAGCACGCCGATCGCGAGCAGGATGAACAGCCAGGTGCCAGAGGTCTTGGACAATCCCAGCATGAAATCGCCGACCGCATGCGGCACCTGCTGCAGGGTCAGCGTGAAAGCCAGCGATTGCGCCGCCGCGACGATGAACAGCACGAGCCCCGCGCGCGTCGCCCCCTGCACAAAACTGTGCGCGGCCGATGTGAAGCTGAGCTCGCGAAACACGACACTGCCGACGACGAGCGCATAGGCCACGGCAAAGGCCGAGATTTCCGTCGCGGTGGCAAAGCCGCTCTTGAAGCCGAAGAAGATCATGAAGATCAGGCCGAACGAGGCGATCGCGCCGCTCCACAGGCCCGACACCGGCATCTGCGGCGCCATGTCCTCGGCATCAACCGGAGTCTCAGTTGGAGTCTCAGTTGGAGTCTCAGTTGGAGTCTTGCCGAAGATGATGGAGACGGCGATCAAGGCCAGCGCCATCAGCGCCGCCGGCAACAGCCCTGCGACGAACAGGCCGCCGATCGACAAATTCGCGACGAAGCCCAGGATGATCAAATTGATGCAGGGCGGAATGGTCTCCGCCATCACTGCGGAGGCTGCGAGCAGCGCCACGGCGCCGCCCGGGTTCTGCCTGGAGCGGCGTGCGGCCGGAATCAGCACGGAGCCGACAGCGGCGACATCGGCCATCTTCGAGCCGGAGATGCCGGAGAACAGCACCATAGAGGCCACCATCACGACGTTGAGGCCGCCGCGCATGCGCCCGACCCCGCGCTGCAACAGCTCGATCAGCCGCACCGACATGCCGTTGGCTTCCATGAGGTAGCCGACGAGAATGAAGAACGGGATCGCGAGCAGCACGAAATTGTCGATGCCGCGCGCCATCTGCTGGGCGAAGATCACGCCGGGCAGTGCGCCCTCGACCCAGATGAAGATCAGCGCGGCCAGCGCCAGCGCAAAGCCGATCGGCAACCCGCCGACCAACGTCGCGAAGAAACCGATCAGCATAAGCGTTCCCGCCGACGGCACCGTGGCGGGCGACAGATAATCCCAGGCGAGATAGAGGCCGGTCACGACGGCAATCGCGATGAGGCCTCTGACGATGTCAGGGAGCGGCCTGGCGCAGAGCTGGTCGATCGCGAACACCGTCATCAACAGCGCGCCGGCGCCCATCGGGTAGAAGGTCAGCTCCAGCGGCAGGCCCGACCCGGTGGTCTGGCCCGCCGTCAGCGAACCGAGCTTGATGGAATTGTAGGCGACGTAGCCCGAGATCAGCACCACCAGCAGCGCACTTGCGGCATCGACCAGCGCGCGCAACCGTACCGGAGCCAGGTCGCGGAAGAAGGAGACGCCGACATTCTCGCCGCGCGCGAGCGCACTCGCCGCGCCGAAGAAGGCCGAGCCGACCATCAGTCCGCGTGCGACGTCGTCGGACCACTCCACCGGCGCGTTGAAGCAGAAGCGCAGCAGCACGGAACCGCAGACGACGAGGAGATCCGCGGCCAGCAAAATGGCCGCGATCGCGTCGCTGACGCGAAGCAGCAGGGCGATACTCCCGTGGCGGCCGCCCGAGAGAGGTACGGCAGCTGTCATTGCCACGTCAGGCCTGCGTGGCGCGGATGATGTCGATGACGGCCTTGGAGTCCGGCCGCGCCTTGATGAAGTTCTCGATCTGCGGCGCGACGCGCTTCTTGAACGCCTCGCGGTCGCATTCGGCCACCGTCACGCCCTTTTCGGTCAAAGCCGACAACGCCTCCTTCTCGACCGCGAGCCCGTGGGTGCGCGTGTCGGCCGCAGCCTTCTTCGCGGCATCCAGGAAACCCTCGCGCAGCTTCGGATCCATGCGATTGTAGGTCGTGTCGCTGAAATAGATCGCGAGCGGCGAGAAATTGTGCTGCGTCAGTGAATAGAATTTCGCCGTTTCGAAGAACTTGCTCGCCAGGATGGTCGGCGGATCGTGCTCCAGCCCGTCCAGCACGCCGGCCTGCAATGCCGTGTAGATTTCGCCGAAAGCCAGCGGCGTCGCGGCGGCGCCCATCAGGCGCAGGCATTCCGTGATGACGGGATTGGGCAAGGTGCGGATCTTGAGACCGGCGAGATCTTCCGGCGTCTTCACGGGCTTCCTCGCAAGTACGCTGCGTGAGCCGAAATTATAGGCCCAGGCGATGATGCGGATGTTGCTGCCCTTGAGCAGCGCGTCCTCGATCGGCTTGGCGGCGCCGGCGTCGAACGCCTTGGTCTGCTGCGGAAAGCTCGAGAACAGAAAGCCGAGGTCGTAGGTGCCGACCAGCGGCACCAGATTGGCCGAGATCGACGAGCCCGATACCATGAGGTCGATGACGCCGAGCTTCACCGAGTTGATGACGTCGATTTCCTGACCCAATTGGTTGTCGGGAAAGAACGCGACCTCGACCTGCTCACCGAGGCCGTTCGCCTTCAGGTTCTTCACGAGATTGTCGTAATAGACGCGGCCGTTGGCGAATTTGGGATCGTTCGGCAGCGAGGAGGAGCATTTCAGCTTCAAGGTCGCGGCTTCGGCGCGGCCGATGAGTGCGGGGGAGAACACGAGGCCGGCGGCAAGTCCCGTCGACGACTTGATGAACGCGCGACGGTTCACGGGCACGATGGACATAATGCGGTTTCTCCCCAATTATTATTTTTCGAGCTACGGTCGTTGCCGCAGCCCGTTGCGCGGACTGTATGGCCAAAGCGGCGGCGCAGGCAAGGCTTGCGGCCAGCCGCCGCAAAGCGGCGCGTCGCGAAGATCGACGGCATCCGCGCGCGGCGAAACAGCCATGTTTTTTGCGGGATTCTCGATCAGATCGGCATGGACCCGATGTGCGAGAAGATGCTTTCGCGCAGCATTGGGCATCGATCCAATTGGCGCATGGATCAATGCGCAATTCACATGGATGGCGTCAGAACGATGCTGCACCGGCTCCGGCAGACCTTCTGCCCCATTTTGCCGCAGCTCAACGTGATCCAGTGCACAGACGGACGCATGGCGGCCACCTAGAAAAGGTGACATTATCGCGCGCATTGCCGATGGAGGTGACATCATGCGCCGTCCAGTTCTTCGCAATTTGTTTCTTGCATCCGGTCTTCTCGCGCTCACGCAATTGACGATTCCGACGGAGGCCGCGGCCGAAGCGCGGCTCGCACTCGTGATCGGTCAATCCGCCTATCGTACCGTGCCGGAACTGCCCAACGCCGCCAACGACGCCAAGGGCATGACGGAACTGCTCGGCAATGCCGGCTTCACCGTCACCACGGCATCCAATCTGGCGCAGAACGACATGCGTCAGGCGATCTCGGATTTCGCCGGCAAGGTCAGCGCCAGCGGCGCCGACACCGTCGCGCTGGTGTTCTATGCCGGCCACGGCCTGCAGATCGACGGCGAAAACTATCTCGTTCCCGTCGATCTCGACCCCAAGCGCGAAGCCGACATTCCGCTGCAGGGCGTACGGCTCAACGATTTGCTCAACACGCTCGGCGCGCTGCCGACACGAGCCCGCATCTTCATGCTCGATGCCTGCCGCAACAATCCGTTCCCGGCGCTGAGCGGCGCCGGACACGGGCTTGCGATCGTCGACACCAAGGCCGGCGCGCCGGGCTCCTTCATTTCCTATTCGACCTCGCCGGGCTCCGAAGCCGAGGATGGCTCCGGCATCGACAGTCCCTACACCACCGCGGCGCTGACCGTCGCCAAGCAGCCCAATCTGCCGATCGAAGAAGTGTTCAAGCGCATTCGCGTCGCCGTGGCGCAATCGACCGACGGACGCCAGATCCCCTGGGAAAGCTCGTCGCTGACGACCGACTTCAAGTTCTTCGGCGGCGACAGCAGCGGCAGTCAGGCTGCGCTTCCTGGCGCATCCTCCATGGCACTTGCGAGCGGCACGCGCAGCCTCGAGGACTGGCGCAAGGACTTGCAGGGCAAGCCGGCCATGGTCGCCTATGAGATGGTGATCACCGACGACACCGTGCCGGCTTATCAGGCCTATATCGAGTTGTATGCTCAGGACACCCGTACGCCGCGGCTGCGCACGATTGTGGAGCGCCGGCGCCAGATGCTGGCGTGGGAGCGCGCCACCGCGATCAACACCCGCGCCTCGTTCGAGGCTTATCTGGCCAACTGGGACAACAGCGATCTGGCCGCGACCGCACGCAGGCTGTTGCTCCGCGTACAGAACCGCAACTACGTCTTGCCTGCTGTGGTCGCGGCCGCTCCTGCCCCGGTCGCCGTCGCAATGGCCCCGACCTGCCCGTGCTCGACGCCCTCGACACCGGCAACGCCGATCAACCCGGCGGTCGCTCCCGTGATCAAGAAGCGCGTCGACGACACGCCGCCGAAGCGCAAGGTCGTCGACACGCCCCCCAGGCAACGCCGGCCGCCGCCTGATGAGGTGATCTACGAGCGCGCGCCGCCGCCGGATCGCGGCCCGCCGCCCGGCGCCATCATGCAAGGCATCGGAATAGGTGTCGGAATCGGCATGGGTATGGGCGGCGGCCGCGGCGGCGACTATCACAACGACCGCGGCCGTTACTGAGACGACCTCTCGCAGTACGGAGGACAAATCTGTCCTCCGTCATTGCGGGCGCAGCGAAGCAATCCAGAGTCTTTCCCGCGGAGGGGATGCCGGATTGCTTCGCTGCGCTCGCAATGACGACGGATGGAGATAAACTGCGTCTGCTGCTTCCCGATACGGAAATGCTGTAGTCTAACCGACTGACGCCAGGCTTTCCGGGGACTCCACATCGATGCCGCACGACGCTCACGCCAAGCCAGCTTGGCCGCTGTTTCGCTCACTCGCGTCCTATTCGCTGCCGGGCGATTTGATGGCTGGGCTGACGCTGGCCGCGATCGCGATTCCCGAGCAGATGGCCACGGCACGGCTCGGCGGCTTCGCGCCGCAGATCGGCTTCTTCGCCTTCATGGCGGGCTCGCTCGGCTTTGCCATGCTCGGCGGCAACCGCTTCCTGTCCTGCGGCGCCGATTCCACGATCACGCCGATTTTCGCCGGCGGACTGGCGGCGCTGGCCGCCGCCGGCTCGCCTGAGTATCAGGGCCTCGCGATCGCGCTGGCGCTGATGGTCGGTGCGATGATGCTGGCCGGCGGCGCCTTCCGCCTCGGCGGCATCGCCAATCTCTTGTCCGTGCCCGTCATGGTCGGCTTCCTCGCCGGCATCTCCGTCCACATCATCGTCTCGCAATTGCCGGGCGTGCTGGGTCTGGACTCGCCGAACGGGCCGACGCTCGATCGCATCGGCGTGCTCGCAAGCGAGCTCGGCCGCACCAATCCCTTCACGCTGTGCATCGGCTTCGGTGTGCTGGCCGTGGTCTTCCTGGCCGAGAAGATCAGCGCAAAAATTCCGGGCGCGCTGATCGGGCTCGTCGCCGCGACCCTGGCCACGATCGTGCTCGGCCTCGAGAGCAAGGGCGTCAATGTCGTAGGCGCCGTGCCGGGGACGCTGCCGCGGCCGACCTTCCCCGAGCTTGCACCGGAGCAATGGGTCCGCCTCGTGCCGCTCGCCTTTGTCATCACGGTCGTGGTGATGGTGCAGACCGCGGCGACGACGCGCTCGTTCCCGTCCGATCCCGACAAGCCGGCCGATGTCGATCGCGATTTTCTCGGCGCGGGCGCCGGCAGCGTGCTGTCGGGCCTGTTCGGCGCGTTTCCGGTCAATGCCAGCCCGCCGCGGACGGGCATTGTCGCCGAGACCGGGGGACAATCGCAGCTCGCGGGCCTTGCGGCCGCTGCCATCGTGCTGGCGCTGCTCGCGTTTGGAACGGGATTGCTGCAGCACGTTCCGGACGCGGCCCTCGGCGGCATCCTGCTGTTCGTCGCGTTGCGCATCATCCGCGTGAAGCAGATCGCCACGATCTATCGCCAATCCCCAAGCGAATTCCTTCTGATCGCCGCCACCGCCGCGCTGATCATCGTGCTGCCGATCCAGCAAGGCGCGTTCCTCGGCATCGTGCTGTCGCTGCTGCACGGCATCTGGAGCACGACGCGCGCGCGGCTGGTCGAGTTCGAGCGCGTGCCGGGCACCACGATCTGGTGGCCGGCGCATCCCCACATCGCCGGCGAGCGCATCGCCGGTGTCGCCGTGATCGGGCTGCAGGCGCCGCTGTCCTTTCTCAACGCGCCCGGCTTTCGCAGCGACGTGACCAAGGTGCTCGGCGCAACGCCGCCGCAGCTGCTGGTGCTGGAGGCGAGCGGCATGGTCGAGATCGACTTCACCGCCGCGCAGATCCTGCTTGACGTGTTCAGGGCATGCAGCGAACAGGGCGTCACGGTCGCGCTGGCCCGGCTGGAATCGGTGCGCGCGCAAGACGCGTTCGAGCGGTTTCGGCTGTTCGAGGCCCTGCCCCGGGAGCATGTCTTCCACAGCGTCGACGAGGCCGTGCGGAAGTTGGGGAAGTAGGAATAGCAGTTGGGTCACGCAGGCGGAGCCGCGAACTCGCTGTAACCTCTCCCGCTTGCGGAAGAGGCGCGGAGCGCCGGGTGAGGGCTTTGTCCCCTTGGGGATTGTCCCGTTGCGGAGACACCCTCTCCCCGACCCTCCCCCGCAAACGGGGGTGGGAGCGCACCGCTCACTGCGCCAATGTCGGATGATCCCGCTGCACCGTTTCGCGGATCCAGCTGGCATGGATCGCGCGAAACAGGATTTGCGCCGTCTTGAGGTCGTTCGCTGTCATGCAGAGATCGACGATGCGACGGACTGCGTCATCGCGCATCAGTCCATCCGAGATCTTCATCGCGATTTCCATCGCAACCTTCGCTGCGCGCTCGTAACGCTCGCTCTCGCGCTTGTCGCTGCGCGCGGACCCTGCCGCGCTCGCCGCGGCGGCGTCACAGATCGCGCGGATACGCTCGGCGGCCTCGATGTCGCCGAGCGGCCGTTCGATCGCCTCGTCCCAGATGTCCCGGCGCGTCTTGCGGGCGAACCACTGCATTGCCTGCTCCGTGGTGAGGGAGCAAGCATAAACGGCGGCCACGCCGCGCGCTACGCCTCAGGTACGATCTTGCCGGGGTTGAAGATGTTCTGCGGATCGAGCGCCTTCTTCAGTGCCCGCATCGCGTCGATCGCCTCGGGGCCGAGCTCCGCCTTGAGATATTTCTGCTTGCCCTGGCCGATGCCGTGCTCGCCGGTGCAGGTGCCGTCCATCGCCTGCGCGCGCTCGACCAGCCGATGCATGAACTCTTCGCCGCGCGCCATCTCGTCGGCATCGTTGGTGTCGCAGACCAGCGAACAGTGGAAATTGCCGTCACCGACATGGCCGACGATCGGCGACAACAGGTTGAGACGCTTGAGATCTTCCTCGGTCTCGCCGACGCATTCGGCAAGCCGCGAAATCGGCACGCAGACGTCGGTCGCGACCACACCGATGCTGTCGCCCGGCCGCAGCGCCTTCACCGACCAATAGGCGTCGTGCCGCGCCTGCCACAATTTTGTGCGATCCTCCGGCTTGGTGGTCCAGGAGAAATCGCCGCCGCCACAGTCCTTTGCGATCTCGCCGAAAGCCTTGGACTGTTCGCCGACCTCGATCTCGCTGCCGTGGAATTCCATCAGCAGCAGCGGCGTTTCCGGCAGCGTCAACTTCGAATAGGCGTTGCAGGCCCGCACCTGCGCCGCGTTGAGCAGCTCGATGCGCGCCACGGGAATGCCGGTCTGGATCGCCAGGATCACGGCCTGACACGCCCCGTGCACGGTCTCGAACGACACCGCACCGGCCGCGATCGTATCGGGGATGCCGCGCAGGCGGATGGTCAGTTCCGAGATGATGCCGAGCGTGCCCTCGGCGCCAACGAACAGATGCGTCAGGTCGTAGCCGGCGGATGATTTCTTCGCACGCGTGCCGGTCGTGATGATCTCGCCGTCGCCGCGGACCACTTTCAGCGCCAGCACACTGTCGCGCATGGTGCCGTAGCGCACCGCGTTGGTGCCGGAGGCGCGGGTCGAGGCCATGCCGCCGAGGGAAGCGTCCGCGCCGGGGTCGATCGGGAAGAACAGGCCTTGGTCGCGCAGATGCTCGTTGAGCGCCTTGCGGGTGACGCCGGGCTGGATCACGCAGTCGAGGTCCTCGGCATGCACCGCGAGCACCTTGTTCATGTCGCGCAGGTCGATGCAGATGCCGCCGGCGGGTGCGTTGACCTGGCCCTCTAGCGAGGTGCCGGTGCCGAAGGCGATGACGGGCACGCCGTTTTTCGCGCAGATCCGCACCACGTCCTGGATGTCGGCGGTCTCCTGCGCCATCACCACGCCGTCCGGCGGCTGGTTCACGATCCATGTGGTGGTATGGCCGTGCTGCTCGCGGACGGCCTGCGAGGTAATGAGGCGGTTGCCGAACCGCGCGGCAAGCTGCTCCAGCGCGCTCGCGAGGGCTTTCGGCGCCGGCCGCGGCGGATTATTGGTGATGGTCGTACCCACGGACGTTCCTCCCGACGAGACGAACCGTGGCAAAGGACATCTCACCGGTCAAGTCAAGCGACCGGACGCATAGCTGGGGAAGGACACATGCCGCAGACTGCTGCCACAACGATCGAGGGCGCACCGTTCCGCGCGTCGATCATGCAGATCGAGCCGCAATGGATCGACTACAACGGCCACCTCAACATGGCCTATTACAACGTGATGTTCGACCGTGCGATCGACCAGATGTGGCTGACGCTCGGGATCGGTCCGGGCTACATGAAGGAGCGCGGCGGCTCGACCTTCACTGCCGAATGCCACGTGCGGTATTTGCGCGAAATCCACCTCGGCGATCCCGTGCAGGTCTCGGTCTGGCTGCTGGAGGCCGACGACAAGCGGCTGCACACGTTCCAGGAGCTGCGACACGCCACCGAAGGCTGGTTGTCTGCGACCTCCGAAAACATGTCGCTTCACATCGACATGGGCTCACGAAAGGTGGCGGCCTTGCCAGCGGACATCCGTGAGCGCATTGCGGCGGTGGTCAAGGCTCATAGCGGCGTGCCGCGACCCGAGGGCATCGGCCGGAACGTGGCGATGCCCTCGAAGCGGTAGTGCATGATCCGGAAAAGTGCGAAGCGGTTTCCGGCAAGATCATGCACCAAATCAGACCGCGCTAAACCCTGGTGCGGCCGCGGGCCAGACCGACAACGGCCGAGACCAGGAACAGCACGACCGCGATGAAGAAGATGATCTTGGCGATTTCGATCGACGCGCCGGCGAGGCCGCCAAAGCCCAGAATACCGGCGATCAGGGCGATAACCAGAAACGTAACTACCCAGCTAAGCATGATCCGAACCTCTGTTTCGATGTCTGTCTGCGATCGGCGCGGCTGACGCGCCTCACTTGCAGAACCAATCGCCGACTCGGAACAATGGTTCCGGGCCGCTGGGGCCGGAAATTCGCCTGACCCGCAGGAACAAATTGGCTTTCCGCGCACGTGGAAAACCCCCGTCCGCGGCCCCATATAGGGACCAATCCCTGTTAAGAAGGCTCCCCTTTCACCACCCCGCGGTGCCAACGTGGGGCAAATGATTCGCATGACCGAGCCGAGCAAGATCACGTCCCAGAGTGTCCCCGACCACCAGCCCGCAGCCGGCGGCATTGCCGCGCGTGCGCGCGCCTCGGTGGGCCCGCAATACCTGTCCGGGCTCAATCCGGAGCAGCGCGAGGCGGTGGAGACACTGGACGGCCCGGTTCTGGTGCTGGCCGGCGCCGGCACCGGCAAGACCCGCGTGCTGACCACGCGCATCGCCCATATCCTGAGCCAGGGCCGCGCCCGCCCCTCCGAAATCCTGTCAGTGACCTTCACCAACAAGGCCGCGCGGGAGATGAAGCACCGGCTCGGCCAGATGCTCGGCCATGCGGTCGAAGGCATGCCGTGGCTCGGCACCTTCCACTCCATCGGCGGGCGTATCCTGCGGACCCATGCCGAGCTGGCGCAGCTCAAGTCGAACTTCACCGTGCTCGATGTCGACGATCAGGTCCGACTACTCAAGCAGCTTCTGCAAGCCGACAATATCGACGACAAGCGCTGGCCCGCGCGCATGCTCGCCGGCCTGATCGACGGCTGGAAGAACCGCGGCCTGACACCGTCGCAGGTGCCGTCGGGCGAAGCCGCCGTCTTCGCCAACGGCAAGGGCGGCAAGCTCTATGCGAGCTACCAGGAGCGGTTGAAGATTTTGAACGCCGCCGATTTCGGCGATCTGCTGCTCGAGGACATCCGCATCTTCCGCGAGCACCCGGATATCTTGCGGCAGTACCAGCAGCGCTTCAAATTCATCCTGGTCGATGAGTATCAAGACACCAACGTCGCGCAATATCTATGGCTGCGGCTGCTCTCGCAGGCGCCATCGTCCAATCCGTCATTGCCCGGCTTGCCCCGGCAAGCCATCGAGTCTCCGCCGAGTGATGCCGAGAATGACGATGAAGCGCCGCCTCCGGCGCAAGAAAAAACACACGTCAAGAACATCTGCTGCGTCGGCGACGACGACCAGTCGATCTATGGCTGGCGCGGGGCGGAGGTCGACAACATCCTGCGCTTCGACCATGATTTCCCCGGGGCCAAGGTCATCCGCCTCGAGCGCAACTACCGCTCGACCGGTCACATCCTCGCCGCCGCCTCGCACCTGATCGCCCATAACGAGGGCCGGCTCGGCAAGACGCTGCGCACCGAAGACCATGACGGCGAGAAGGTCACGGTGACGGGCTCGTGGGATTCGGAAGAGGAAGCCCGCGGCATCGGCGAGGAGATCGAGCAGATCCAGCGTCAGGGCGACAAGCTCAACGAGATCGCGATTCTCGTGCGCGCCTCCTACCAGATGCGCGAGTTCGAAGACCGCTTCGTCACGCTCGGCCTGCCCTATCGCGTCATCGGCGGCCCGCGCTTCTACGAGCGCGCCGAAATCCGCGATGCGCTGGCTTATCTGCGCGTCATCAATTCACCGGCCGACGACCTCGCCTTCGAGCGCATCGTCAACACGCCCAAGCGCGGCTTGGGCGATGCCACCGTGCAGATGCTGCACGACCACGCCCGCAAGCGCCGCATTCCGCTGTTCGAGGCGGCGCGCGCGGTGGTCGAGACCGACGAGCTGAAGCCGAAGGCGCGCGGCTCCTTGCGCGACGTCGTCGCCCAGTTCGACCGTTGGCGCGCCCAGCGCGAGGTCACGTCGCACACGGAGCTCGCCCAGATCGTGCTCGACGAGAGCGGCTACACCGAGATGTGGCAGAAGGACCGCTCGGCGGACGCTGCGGGCCGGCTCGAGAACCTCAAGGAGCTGGTGCGCTCGATGGAGGAGTTCGAGAACCTGCAAGGGTTTTTGGAGCACATCTCGCTGGTGATGGACCGCGACAGCGGCGCCGATGAGGACGCGGTGTCGCTGATGACGCTGCATTCGGCCAAGGGTCTGGAGTTCGACAACGTGTTCCTGCCCGGCTGGGAAGAAGGCCTGTTTCCGAGCCAGCGCACGCTGGACGAACAGGGCCGCGCCGGACTTGAGGAAGAGCGCCGGCTCGGCCATGTCGGCCTGACCCGCGCCCGCCGCCGCGCCAAAATCTATTTCGCCACCAACCGCCGGATCCATGGCACCTGGTCGACCACGATCCCGTCGCGCTTCCTTGACGAGTTGCCGGCGGCCAATGTCGAGATCACGGAATCCAAGGGCGGCTCGGCCTGGGGCGGCACCGGCGGCTACGGCGCCTCCCGCTTCGACGACATGGAGGCGTTCGGCTCCACCTATTCGACCCCGGGCTGGCAGCGCGCCCAGGCCAATCGCAATCGCGGCGGCGGCGGGGGCGGCAATGGCGGCCGCGGCAGCTTCGAGGAACAGGCCTCGTCGTTTTCGTCCCAGTCGTCCTCGCCCGATTTCGGCAGCTTCTCCTCGCGCCGCCGCGGGCCCCTGACGATCGAGGGCGAGCTGGTGGCCAAATCCACCGGCACGACCTCGGAATTCTCCCTCGCCGACCGCGTCTTCCACCAGAAATTCGGCTATGGCCGCGTCACCAAGATCGACGGCAACAAGCTCACCATCGCCTTCGACAAGGCGGGGGAAAAGAAGGTCGTGGACAGTTTTGTGCAGCGGGCGTGAGGCGGGCATGCCGCACTACATTGCCATCATCGAGGACGCCAGCCCCGACGAAGCCGTCGGCGTGTGGTTTCCCGACCTGCCCGGCTGCATTTCCGGCGGCGACGACGTCGACGAGGCCCTGGAGAATGCGCCCGAGGCACTCGCGTTCTATGCACAGGAACTGATCGCGGACGGCCGCCAGCTTCCCCCGCCGCGGACATTGGACGAGCTCAAGGCCGACCCTGATGTGGCCGACGAGCTCGGGAAGCACACGGTCGCCCTGATCGAATGGCCACCCCTCACTGAGGCCACGGAGTGAGGACTGTTCGCCGCACTGGTCGGACTCTCGACAGTTCAGGTCCGAACAGCCCTTGACCACCGCGAACTTCCCCGTATCAGATGCGGCCATGGTCCGGGGCTCCATCACACTGATCTTGCTGGCATTGGGTATGCCGTCGCTTGCAGCGGCGGAGACCATGAGCTTTGGCGACTCGATCGGGATGCTGGCGAAAAGTTGCGGTGCGGAAATCGTCGCCAATTGCCGCGGCGTCAACCCGGATTCGACCCGCCTGAAGGAGTGCCTGTCGCGCAACCGCGACGTGCTCTCCCAGCAGTGCCAGAGCGACTATCTCGGCGCGTTCGACGCGATCCAGAAGCGTGTCGCGGCCCGCGTCACGGTGGCGAACGCCTGCCAGCGCGAGATCGTCAAGGTGTGCGGCGGCTCGACCAAGGAGACCAGCAAGGCGGTCCCCTGCCTGGTCTCGACGCCCAAGGGCATCAGCAACAACTGCCTGAAGGCCGTCGACGACGCGGGGTATCGGTGATGCCAGCGAACAGGCTTTCCAACGCCGGAATATGCATCGCGCTCGGCCTCGCTTTGCTCGCGGGCACAGCCGAAGCGCAGACGGCGCCGCCGACCCGCGACGACATCGTCGGCAAGCTCAACCATTTCGAACAAGCCGCCGAGATCGATCTTCCCGCGCTGAAGCTGCAGGTGATGGAGCGGGCCAAGGCCAGGATCAAGAACGATCCGGGTCCGGTGAACCGGCCGCTGATCGCGCCTGATCTGGCCAATTTGCCGACCTTCACCGCGCAGATCCAGTTCGACGCCGACACGCCGATCATCCAGCCGGCGTCGTACCAGACCGTCGGGCGCCTCGCTGACGCGCTGGTGCATGCCTCGCTGCTGCCCTACACGTTCCTGATCGTCGGTCATGTCGAATCCAACGCGAAGACGCGCGAGGCCAACGCCATCCTGAGCCAGCGCCGGGCGGACGCGATTCGCGACGTGCTGGTGAACACGTTCAAAATCTCGACCAAGCGGCTGCATCCGATCGGCCTCGGCGAGGAGCAGTTTCTCGACCGGGCCAAGCCAAGCTCGGCCGTCAACGGCCAGTTGCAAATCCTGACCTACGCCAAGGTACCGGAGGAAGCGCCTGCGCATCCGGCTGCGACACCTGCGCCTGCGGCGAAAAAGCCCGCCAAGAAGCACTGAGCGGACGGCCCACGGCGCCTGACGGAACCCTTTGAAGTCGTGATCGTTTTGTGACCTGTCTCACAGCGCGACAGCGCGGCTTCGCGCGACAATCGCACCGGTTTGTGCACCGCCCTATCAGGTGCTATAGGCTTTTTTCGCCCTCCCCGACCCCATGCTGCACGAGACCGAGATGGCCAGTTATTTTCAACACCAACTGGCCGACTACGTCGAATATCATCGCGATCCCTGGAACTGCGCGATGCACGTGGTCGGCATCCTCCTGCTCTTCACCGGCGCCGTGCTGCCGCTGACGCTGGTGCATTTCCCGCTGTTCGGGATCGAGGTCACCCTGGCCGTAATTCTTGCCCTGCCGGTGCTGGTCTACTGGCTGATGCTGGACGCCGGGATCGGGGTCGGCATCCTCGCCGCGATGATCGTGCTGCTTTTGGTCGCAACCGCGATCGGCAATCAGGTCTCGATCGTCATGATGTGGTCGATTTTTGCGGTGCTGATCGGACTTGGCGTCGCTGCGCAGATCGTCGGCCACAAGGTTTTCGAGGAACGGCAGCCGTCGATGGTCGACCACCCCACGCATTTTCTGCTTGGACCGATGTTTGTCATGGCAAAATTATTCATTGCATTGGGCTTCCGTCGCGACCTTGCCGCGATTCTGGCGCCTGCTCCGACCAATTCCCTTTCAACCCGATAGTTCTAGACGCGAAACAGCAAACCTACTGCATGGCTCTCGTACTGGTTACCGGTGGCAGCGGCTTCATCGGACATCATCTTGTAGAAGCGCTCCGCGCCCGTGGGCAGCGGGTGCGTGTTCTCGATGTCCGTGCGCCGGCCACGCCGTATGCCGACGTTGAATATGCCCAAGGGTCGGTGCTCGACGGCGCCGCGGTCGATGCCGCGATTGCTGGGGTCGATCAGGTCTATCACCTCGCGGGCCTGCCCGGCATGTGGGTCGCCGACAAGCAGGCCTTTCACGACGTCAATTGCCGCGGCACCGAGATCGTGCTCGCGGCCGCGATGAAGCGCGGGGTCTCGCGCTTCCTGCATTGCTCGACGGAATCGATCCTGTTCCCCTATTCCGACCTGGGCGGTGTTCCCGCCGAAGAGGCGCTGCAGCCGGCCGATGCGATGCCGGGCGCCTACACGCGGTCGAAATCGCTGGCCGAGCATTGCGCCGCGAAGGCCGCGGCCGCGGGCTTCCCGCTGGTGATCGGCACCCCGACCATGCCGATCGGCGCCGCCGACCACAATCTGACGCCGCCGACCGCGATGCTGTGGTACTTCCTGCAGAAGAAAGTGCAGCCGCATCTCGACTTCCCGGTCAATCTCGTCGACGTCCGCGACGTCGCCATGGGCCTCGTGCTGACCATGGAACGCGGGCGTAACGGCCAGCGCTACATCCTCGGCGGCGACTGCGTCAGGCTAGGCCAGATTCTGCGGATGATGTCGGCGATGAGCGGCCGCCGGCAATTCCCGGTCGTCGTTCCCGGCAAGATGGCCGAGCTGTCGGGCATCATGCTCGAATATCTCTCCGATCGTATCACGCGCCGGCCGCCCAACGGCACCGCCGAGGGCGTGCGCATCGCGCTCGCCGCGAGCGACCTCTCGATCGGCAAGGCGCGCACCGAGCTCGGCTACGCGCCGCGCCCGATCGAGCCGGTCCTGCGCGAAACCATCACCCATCTTCTCGCCCGCGGCGGCGCGCTTGCCTCCGGCGCCATCGAGCATCACGCGCTCTCCTCGCGCGCCAGCTGAGCTGCCGCCCAACCCAAAGAACCTTTCCGCATGTCCTTCGATTTCAGCAAGCTTCTCTCTGTCGCCTGGGGTGGTTGGACCACGACGTGGCCGACGCAACTGCTCGCCCTGATTTGGCTCGCCTGGCTCGCAAGCTGGGTTGGCGCCTCGTTCTGGCAGGGCCGCACCCAGAAGCAGGTGATGACGCTGGAGTCCGGCCGCTATCGCATCCCGATCCTGGTCGGCGGCATCCTGTTCACGCCCTGGACCGCCGAGGTGCTCGGCGAGAAGCCGCTTTGGGTGTTCAGCAATAGCGCCGTCTACGTCGTGGCGCTGATCGTGCTGGCCGGCATCTCCTTCACCTGGTGGGGACGGCTGCATCTTGGACAGTTCTGGTCCAACACCATCACCCACAAGCAAGACCACCGCGTCATCGACACCGGCCCGTACGGCATCGTGCGCCATCCGATCTACACCGGGCTGATCCTCGGCATGCTGGTGACCGGCATCGCGGTCGGCACTGTGACCGCGATGCTCGGCGCCATCCTGATCTCGCTCGGCATGTGGCAGAAGGGTCGGATGGAAGAAGTGTTCCTGTCCAAGGAGCTCGGCGAAGACGCCTACGGCGCCTATTGCCGCCGCGTGCCGATGATCATCCCGTTCCTGTCGCCACGCTGAGAGCGGGTATCGCTTCACGCTGTCATCGCAAGCTTAGCGCGGCTGCACCTCCGGAGTCGTCCTGGCGAAAGCCAGGACCCATTACCCCAGGGAGCGGTTTGGCGAGGATTGCCCGGAACCCGAGGCCGCACGCAATCGATGGATTCCGCGGTATGGGTCCTGGCTTTCGCCAGGACGACGTTGAGGAAGCTGTGTGCGCAACACACCTGCTTCCAGGAACCCCTGCTGCCTGCGCCCGTTAGCCTCGATACCTGCCACACACCGCAGAGCATCGAGCCATGTCCGACGCCTACGATTATTTTCGCGAGCACGCGATCGCCGCCGTCCGCAAGGCGCGGGCGCTGCCGCCCGGGCGGCCGAAGCAGAAGCAGCGCACGGTGGCGCGAGTCTATCATCTGCTGTCCCGGGAGGCGGCGCTTGCGCCGAACATCCATCACCTCGGTGATTTTCGCGCGGCGCGCCGGGCGGAGCGGCAGATCGGCCGCTGATCTCCGGCACACCCTGTCGGCATTCGTCCCATGCAAATTCGAACGGCTGCCATTCCACGGGAATAGAGCCCCGCCGCGCTCCACACAGGTTGACGTCTGCTCCGCCAGCCCGTTGGATGCGCGCGCAAACAGGGGCCTCTCATGACTTTTTCCAGCATCTTTGCGCAGTTCGTTGCGCTTCTCGGTGGCATCGCGCTGCAATGGCGAAAGCTGTCGGGCACAGTGCCTGCGCCGGCCTGGGGCCAGTCGCCCGCCATTCCCGAAGCAAAGCCGCAAGGCGCCATCCCGACACTGAAGATGCCGACGGCGCGGGGCTGGAGCGAGGGACAGAAGCCGACGGTCGCACCCGGGCTCAAGGTCAATGCGTTCGCGACCGGTCTCGACCATCCGCGCTGGATCGAGGTGCTGCCCAATGGCGACGTGCTGATCGCGGAGGCGACGCAGATCGCGGGGGCGCCGCGGTCGGTGTTTCATTACGCGATGCAGGCGACGATGCGGCGCGCCGCCGCGCTCGGCGTCAGCGCCAACCGCATCACGCTGCTGCGCGACAAGGACGGCGACGGCGTCGCGGAGTATCGCGGCGCGTTCATGGAAAATCTCAGCCAGCCGTTCGGCATGGCGCTGGTCGGCGACACCTTCTATGTCGGCAACACCGACGGCGTAATGGCCTTCCCGTACGTGGCGAATGCCGATCGCATCACCGTGCCTGGCAAGCGCCTCACCACTTTCAAGCCGAGCGGCCACTGGACCCGCAGCCTGCTCGCAAGCCCGGACGGCAAGAAGCTCTATGCCGGCGTCGGCTCGCTCAGCAACATCGCCGAGATGGGTATGGAGGTCGAGGAAGGCCGCGCCGCGGTCTACGAGCTCGATCTCGTCGCCGGCACGCACCGCATCTTCGGCGCCGGCCTGCGCAACCCGGTTGGTCTCGCCTGGGAGCCGACGACCGGTGTGCTCTGGACCGTCGTCAACGAGCGCGACGGCCTCGGCGACGAAACGCCGCCGGACTATCTGACCTCGGTGCGCGACGGCGGCTTCTACGGCTGGCCTTATTGCTACTGGGGCAAGACGGTGGACGATCGCGTGCCGCAGGATCCGGCGATGGTCGCCAAGGCGCTCACGCCGGACTACGCGCTCGGCGGCCATACCGCCTCGCTCGGCCTGTGCTGGATGCCCGCGGGCACGCTGCCGGGCTTCCCGGACGGCATGGCGATTGGCCAGCACGGCTCGTGGAATCGCAGTACGCTGTCCGGCTACAAGCTGGTGTTCATCCCGTTCGAGAACGGAAAGCCTTCGGGTCCCGCACGCGACATCCTGTCCGGCTTCCTCGCGCCCGACGAGAAAGAATCCTACGGCCGCCCGGTCGGCGTCGTGATCGGTCCCGACAAGAAGTCGCTGCTGATGGCCGACGACGTCGGCAACGTGATCTGGCGTGTGACGGGGGCGTAACCCTGACGAAGGTGCGTTCCCTCCCCCCTTGTGGGGGGGCTAGGGAGAGGGGTAGCCCAGCAAGAGGTGCCGATTGTTGACGATGCACCGAGGGTCGGTGCGCGATGGAGAGAATCCCCGCGCGGCGCCCCCCCCCCCCCGCCCCCCCCCCCCCCCCGCGGGGGGGGCGCGCGGGAGGATGGGGTGGTTGGATATATAATACCCCCGCAACAA
>NZ_JBVVPS010000005.1:0-14720 GCF_055811355.1 Bradyrhizobium sp. WSM4873
TATCCAATCCCAAATTGACCCGACGCGCGATTCACCTGTATCAACTTGGCTGTGGGGACTTCGATGACTGGGAAGTGGGGGGGGGGGGGGGGGGGGGGGGGGGGGGGGGTGGGGGGTGTGGTGGGGGGGGGGGGGGGGGGGGTGTGGGGCGGCCCCCCCCCCCCCCCCCCCGGGACTCCAGACGGTTGCCGTCCCCGGCATGGTCGCACGCTCGCTCAATGGCACCGGCCGCATCAATCTCGGCCAAGGTGCCGTGATCACCGTGCAGGGCGTCGGCGCGAGCCTCAGTCCCGCGCTTGGCGGCTGGATCGCGCAATGGATCGGCTACGGCCCGACATTCCTGCTGCTCGGCGGTTTTGGCCTCGCGTCCATGGCGCTGTGGTTCGCGTTCGGCGCCCACGTGAAGAAGTATTGAGGCGCGAGCTTCAGGTCCCAAAATTCTTCTGGATCGCCTTGTCCAGCGTTTCGCCGCCGACGAAGCGCTGGCGCAGCTCGCGCTTGAGCAGCTTGCCGCTCGGGTTCTTGGGCAGGGCATCGACGAAGATGACGCGCTTGGGCACCTTGAAATGCGCCATCTGGCCGGCGCAATGCTTGATGACGGACTCCTCGTCGAGCTTCTCGCCGCTCTTGACCACGACGATCGCAGTCACCGCCTCGATCCAGCGCGGATCGGGCAGGCCTATCACCGCAACCTCGGAGACGGCGGGGATGCGGTAGACCATCTCCTCGACCTCGCGGCTTGCGACGTTTTCGCCACCGGTCTTGATCATGTCCTTGACGCGATCGACCGCGGCGATGTGGCCCTCGTCATCGACGGTGGCGAGATCGCCGGAGTGAAACCAGCCCCCGGAAAACGCCGCCGCCGTCTTGACCGGATCATTGTAATAGCCGGAGAGCAGATGCGGCGAGCGGTGCACGATCTCGCCGACTTCGCCGACCTTCACATCCTCCATCGAGCTGTTGACCACGCGGGTCTCGACATTGAGCACGGGCTTTCCCGCCGAGCCGGCTTTGCGCAGCTGGTCCGCGGGACCCAGCACGGTCGCAAGCGGCGCGATCTCGGTCTGGCCGTAGAAATTCCAGAACTTCACGCTGGGCAGGCGGCGCTGGAGCTCGAGCAGCACCTCCACCGGCATGATCGAGGCGCCGTAATAGCCCTTCTGCAAGGTCGACAAATCCGTCTTGTCGAAATTGGGCGAGCGCAGCATCGCGATCCAGATCGTCGGCGGCGCGAAGAACGATGTGATCCTGTGCGTCTGGATCAATGACAGAATGTTGTCGGCCGCAGGCTTGCCCGTGATCACGCCGGAGGCGCCGAGATAGACTTGCGGACCCAGGAACACGTCGAGCTGCGCGCAATGATAGAGCGGAAGCGCGTGCAGGAATTTGTCGTCCACGCTCATGCCGCCGTCGATGATGCAGCTGACATACTGCCACATCACCGCGTCATGGGTCAGCATCGCGCCTTTGGGCAGCGATTCCGTGCCGCTGGTGTAGACGATCTGCGCGAGATCGCGGCTGTCGACGGACGCCTCGAGGTACGAGCCGTCGGGGCTGAGGAGATCGTCGAAGGTGGTGAGGCCCGCGGGCGCCGTGGCGGGATCCTCACCCGGCAGCCAGATCATTTTCTCGACCGCGCAATCCCTGGCGCTGGCCGCGCGCGCGGGCTCGACGAAATCAGGGCCGGCCGCGAGCAGCTTTGCGCCGGAACTCTTCAGGATGAAGTTGATCTCGTCCGGATTGAGCATGAAGTTGATCGGCACCAGCACCGCGCCGATCCGGGCCAACGCGAACCGAAGCGCCGCAAAGGCGTGCGAATTGCGCGAGAGCACGGCTACGCGGTCACCCTTTTTCACGCCGAGGCCAAGCAGGCCGCGGCCGAGCCGATTGCAGATCGCGTCCATCTCGGCAAAGGTCCAGCTCACAGTGCCGCAGCTCACCGCGAGCTTGCCCGGATCGCGGCCCGCCGCACGGCGGAGGAGATCGCCGATGGAATGCTCGCGGGTCTTCGAGATGGTCGCTGCGACGTCGCCGGTCATTTCCGCTCCCCAGAATTTTTCTCTTTGCGTGAGGGCCGCCCTGAGCACACGTCGGGCCATGGCATTCACGCGCTTCTCGTCTTTTGCAAAAGCGTAGTCGGGGCAACCGGCCGCGTCAAATCAGCCAGCGAGCGCGGCGCCGTTACGCAAGAGTTGAGCTCAGAGCTTGTGCCCCTTCTGGCGCAACGCTTCGATGAGGCGCTGCTTCAATTCGTCGGCCGTCTTCTGGCCGACGTCCTGACCGATCTGCGCGCTTGCCTGGGCCAGCGCATCCGACTTCTCCAGAAGCTTCTTCCCGGTCGGCTGGACATAGAAAGCCTCGATCTGGCGCAGCTCGTCGACGCTGAAGCTCTGGGCATAGAGGGCGGCGACCTGGTCGACCATCGAGGTGAGGGCCGGAGTGTAGATCTCGGAGCCGGGTGCCGTCACCGCGTCATAGTCGCGCTCGATCTCCGGCCTGTCCTGCGCGACCACGGGCCTCAGTTTGAGCAGGAGCTGAGGCAACAGCGCGCGATATTGGTCCGCGATCTTCAAGGTGACCACGAGCTTGCGAGCCGCGCTCATCGCCTCCGGCGAGGGTGCTTGCGCCGATGCACCAGAGATCAGGAGCAGGAGGGCGGCTGCGATCGTCAACACAAATCTCGGCATAAACCTCTCCGTTGGATCTCTCCGCGAAAATGCAGGCCGGCGAACCTCAACGGCCCGCGGGCGCCACGGCAGACCTGTCCGCGGGCGCGCTTTCCAGGACCGTGTCGGCCTCCTCTATCTCCGTCACCTTCACGAACAGGTTCGGCACCCGCTCGGTCCGGTCGAGCAGCCAGGCGGCTGCGATCATGATGACGATGCCGACGACGGAGACCGCGAGCTGCTCCCAGACCCCCTTGGTGTATTGCGTCAGGATCCAGTGCGCCGAGAACGACAGGAAGACGCCGAGGCAGAAGATCGGCAGCGAATGCTGGCCGCAGAGGATCACAGGGCGCAGCCAGGCCCCGTGCAGGGTCCGCCATTTGCGCGAGATGAGATGCGTCACCCAGATCGCCAGCGCCAGAAAATGCGTGAAGCGCAGCATGTCGAGGTCGGTCTTGTCGATCGGATAGATCGCCTTGATCATCCATTTCGGGATCAGGGCTTCGAGCACGGGGACGTGCCAGGTCATCACGATCAGCAGCGCGAAGGCGAGCCAGGCCGCGGCCAGCGCCATTGCCGCCTTCGACCACACCCATCTCGCGACCTTGTCGATCTGGCCGATGCCGCACCAGGCCGCGAACACGAACATCAGCTGCCAGCAGAACGGGTTGAAGTACCAGTGCGTGCCTGGCGGATAGGAGGCGACGTTCCAGTCGAACCAGCGCGCCAGCACGTAGAGCACCACGGACGCGGCGAGCGTCAGGTTCGGCCGCCGCACCAGGCACCACACGATGAAGGGCGCAGCGAACACCAGCGTGATGTAAAGCGGCAGCACGTCGAGATTGACCGGCTTGTAGCGCAGTGAGAGCGCCTGCCCGATCAGAACGTCCGGATGCTCGAGGAAATTGTGAACGTTGAACTCGTGCTCGTACATGGGATTGTCGAAGCGGCGCACGGTGCGGGCGATCTGCGCCGTGAACAGCAGGAACAGCATGATGTGGGCGACATACATCTCGGCCGCGCGCCGCCACAGCCGCTTCAGCGCGGCGAGAAACCAGCCGCCCGCGACGATCGGCCCGTAGATCCAGCCGACCAGATAACCGGAGATGAAGACGAAGAATTCGGCAGCGTCGCTGAAGCCGTAATTGCGCAAGGTCAGCCAAGCCACGACGTCGTGCGGGATGTGGTCGAGGAAGATCATCCACAGACCGATGCCGCGAAAGAGATCGAGCCGCAGATCGCGCTCGACCGGAGCGAGCAGCGCCGACTGGTCCCGTGTGATCATGGCCCCGCCTCGTTCGGTGGGCGTCGCGCCGTCGCGGCGCCGGAAAATCGGATGCTAAAAATTGAAATCAAAAGTCGCCTGGCCGTGTGGCCAGGGCCGACGGTAGCCGACCTTGCTGCGCGTGCAAGGGCATCGTCATCGGAGCGGGCTGCACAAGCGGGCCGTCCTCCGCGTTGCACCATGAAGGGCCCTTCAAAATAAAAGGGCGAAAACAACCCCATGCACAGTAGCTAACTCCTTGCGGCGCCTGCTGAATTTATTTGACGCGTCGGGCAGATTTCGGCCGTGACGGTGGCCCCGGCCGCCACTGCCGTCAGCTGAGCTCGTCACCCGTCGCCTGCATCTCGTTGAGCATCGCCTCGGCCTTGTGCTGCAGCGGCAGCGCACCGCTCTCCGACGCGATCGCGATGGTCGCGCGCAGGGCGGCAACGGTGGCCGCCTTGACCTTCGCATCCGTCGGCGGCGTCACCACGGCCTCGCCGAACAGGGCCTCCGCCTCCAGGCCGGAGAACCCCTGCTGCCGCGCAGTGTTGCGTGCCTCGCGCAGCATGTTCTGCGCGGCCTGGACGTCGCCGAGCCGGTGGGTGGCGAGCGCCAAATAGATCGAGCTGCGCAGCACCGCCGAGGTATAGCCGACCGCCTTCGCCTCCTCACGCGCTTCCGTCAGCATGCCGCGCGCGCGGTCGAACAACCCCTGCTCCAGATAGGCCATGCCGAGATGGCAGGCGAGCACCGGCACGAAGAGCCGGATGCCGTGCTTCTGCGCCAGGACAAAACCGTCCTCGAGAATGGCCGCGGCCGCCGCCGGCTCGCCGCGGCCGAGCTTCAGCCAGCCGCCGCTATAGGCGGCGGCGACGCGGTCGTAGGGGCGGCCCGTTTCCTCCGCGATCGCTGCGGCCTGTTGCTGGAGCTGCTCGGCGGCATCGAGTTCGCCCATGACGGTGTGGGTGATGCTGCTCATCATGCAGCACAGCAGGAGCAAAGATCGTGGGGTCGTGCCGATCGGAGCACTCGCGGTCAGACCCGCGAGATGGACGCGGGCGGTGGCCAGCATCTTCTCGGCCCGATCGTAGCGGCCGGAAAGAAAATAGGCCTGCCCGAGACTGTATTGCGCGAGATTGCGCCAGGCGGGATTGGCCGAGCTTTCCGCCAGATGCACCACATCTTCCCCGATCGCGACAGCTTCGACCGGCGTTCCATAGAAATTCTGGGCACCCGCTCTCATGGTCATGGCCGCGACCTTGCGTCCAATGTCGCCGATCGCATCGGCTCGCCGTTCGGCTTCGCTCCCCAGATCCAGGGCTTCGGCGACGCGCCCCGACCCGGCAAAGGCCAACCGCGCCTCCATCCGGAGGTCAATGGCGTCCGTTTCGCGCGCGTGCGTCACCGGGGTCTTGTCGAGAGACCCCATCGCGATCTCGAAATAGTCGACCGCGTCGGCAAAGGCCGAGCGCACCAGACATTTTCGAGCCGCGCTCCTGCCATGCTGAAAAGCCTTCCTCCAATCCTTCGCTCTGGTCGCGTGATAGCAGAGCGTATCCGGACCGTCGGTCCATGCCTCGTCGGTTTCGAGAGCCGCCAGAATGCTGGCATGGATGCTTTCCCGCACCTTCTCGACCATCGAATCGTAGGTCACCTGCCTGACCATCTCGTGCCGGAATTCGAGCGAATCCTCCAACTCACTGTCGATCCTGACGAGCAGCTCGGCCCGGTCGAGCGCGGTGAGGCAATCCTGCAGGACGTCTTCCGGCAAGGCCGCCACTCTTCGCAGAGTGGCCTGGTCGGCCCGGGGTCCAAGCGCCGCGGCGATCTGGAGAAGCGACCGTTCCTGTCGTGACACACGATCCAGCCGCGCCGCGATCACACCCTGAATGCTGCTGGGGATGCCGAGCTCATCCACAGGACGCGCGAGGGTAAGGTCGCCCCACTGACCAAGAAGCATGCCGCTGTCCTTCAGGCTGCGGCAGACTTCCTCGATGAACAGCGGAACGTTGGCGGTATGCGAGATGATCCGGTTCTTCAGGTCTTCGTTGGTCGTGGCGGGACCAAGCATGTCCGCGAGCATGGCCAGGCCCGAATCGTCATCGAGAGGCCGCATTGCCACGATTTCCGCGCGGCAGCTCGCGATCCACACCGGCATCCCATTGGGCCGCGTCGTCAGCAGCACAAGCAAATCAGGGCATTGCAGCCCCGACAGGGTGGCGACGACGGCATCGCTGGCCCGATCCATCCAGTGCAGGTCTTCGATCAAAAGAACCGTACGCTGACGACGGGCGACGCTCTCGACGATTGCGCAGCTTGCGTCTGAAATCGCGCGACCGCGCGCGTGAGGCTCCAATTCATCCCATTGCGGATCGGAAACCGGCAAATCCAGGATCGCGTCGACGGCTCGCTGTTGCACCACCGGCAACGCGTCTCTCGGATCATCCGTCCTGGTCTGATCTCTCGCAGCCGTATCAAGAATCGACAGCAACAGGCGCTTGAGCGCGCTGTACGGCGCACCCTGGAGATTCGGGCTGCACTCGACATCGATCAGCCGCCAGCCGCCAGCCCGAAGATCCTGCGCGAATTCATGCGCAAGTCGCGACTTGCCAATGCCGGCGTCACCCATCAGCAGAACCGTCTGCCGGCCGGCAGCAACCCTGTCCGCAGCGCGCCACAACAAGGCCCGCTCTGTCGTGCGGTCGACGAATCTGGAAACGCTGCGCGCCCGTCGGACCCGCCAGCTCGACAGATCGCTCGCCCCCATGACCCGGTAGACAGGCAGGGGCTCGCCGAAACCACGGAGCGCCTTGCGGCCCAGGAATTCAAAGCGGACGTGTCCGTCCGCCAGCTCCTGGCAGGCTTCGGAGACGTAGATCTGGTTCGCCTCGGCTGCCGCCTCCAGCCGCGCCGCCAAGTGCTGGGCTGCGCCGCCAATCTCGTAGACCTTGGAAAATTCGCTCGCGACCATATAGGCCACCACATGACCCGAGTGGAGGCCGACCCGGACCTGAAGTCCTGGATCGCCCAGACTGCCAACGCGCCGGACCAGCTCAATGGCCGCGTGGCAGGCCAGGGGGGCGTGGTTGTCGTCGGCGATCGGGGCGCCGAAGACGGCGGCCAACCCGTCCCCCAACTCCTTGCTGACGATGCCGCCGAACTGGCGCACCGCGCCTCTCATCGCCGCAAGAGCCGGTTCGAGGCGCGATACCGCCGCCTCCGGCTCCAGCTCGGCCACAAGACCCGTGGAGTCGACGACGTCGGCGCGCAAAATCGTCACAAACCGTCGTTCGCTGTCGGGATCGACGTGCTGGCGCACCGCCGCCCCGCATTTGGAGCACCAGCTGTCGCCCGGACCAATCGCCGACTGACACGCGAAACAATGCATTCCAGCGCCTTCAACCACTGCCTTGGCAGTCTCACCCCAACCCCTGCCAGGCGTTCAACCTGACAATACCTATAGGAAAGTGCGTGGCAATCGGCCTTGCGACATGCGACGTTGCGAGATGGAGGCTCTCTGGACGAAATACATTCCTGAGTGGTAGCGTTGACTGCGCACAACAAACAGCGTGATCGGCCGTAGGGTGACGCGTATTTTCGGCCACCGCACGAGAGATTTTGACAAACAGACATACGAAGGAAAGAGGCGATGGCCGGACTGGTATATAGCGGCAAGGCATTTCGAGACTTGATGAACAGCAATTACTATCCTTTGGCGAACATGAAGAAGAGCGTCGCGAAGCTCAAAGAGTCCGACGACATCGACCTGCCGACCTTGGAATACGGCCAGTACCATTTGATTTTGAACCCGGCATCGAACTGGCCGCAGGGAAGCGCCAAGTACTGGCACAAGGAAAAAGGCCGGGCCCGCGTCGACCTCAGCACCCAGCCGAACACAGTTCCCCTGTCCAGAGACGAGCCGGGCGTCATTCCCCTGACGCGATGCGATCTGCTCGATGCCTGCGTCCGGAAATGCTTCAACTCCGAGCCGCCGATCCCGATGAAGACGAAGATCATCACCCACGAAGCCAGCGACGCTTTCGCACACCGGCACGAGATCCGGCTGGAGTGGGACTACAAGAAGGGCTCGGACAAGCCGACGCTGCTCAATCTGACGATGGTCTGCCCGCACAGATCGTGAGCTGCCGGATACATCCTGCTTCGTTCAGAAAATCATCTCCGCCCGCGCGCTACAAGCGCGCGGGTTAGAACCTCCGGCGCGTCCTTGAGGTGTCATGCCTGTCGCATCTTCCGTCACGGGCTTGTCGTACGAAAATGATTCGCTGCCTCCTGAACCATGACAGGAGCGGCCGATGCCCGTTGGACTGCTGGAGGTCGAAGGCAGCATTGATGTCGGCCAGTTCTGGCCGGAGGGGCGGTCGGACGCCGACACCACCAAGGTCGTGGTGAATGTCGCGCCGGACGCGATCCGCTTCCGCAAGAACGATACCGCGCCGTTCCACCCGACCCACGCCTTCGACGACGCCAAGTCAAGGGCCGCACCAACACGGCACCGATCAAGAACGGCAAGCTTACCATTCGCCTGCAGGGCATTGACGCGCCGGAGCTGCACTACCAGCCCTCGCCGCTCTCGCCCGCGGAGAAGAAGGGGCTGACCGACGCCAGGCGACAGCCCTATCACGAGGTCACGCATCCCTATCGGCAATTTCTCGGCGCAACGACGAGCAAGGCGCTGCATGATTTTATCGGCAGCAGCGGCGAGCCGACGCTGGCGTGCCGGGTGTTCACGCATGTCGATGCCCCGAACGAGGTGTTCGACACCTATGGACGGCTGGTCGGCGACATCGAGGTCACGGTCGGCGGCCACAAGGTCGACGTCAACCATTGGCTGGTCGAGCAGGGCTTCGCCTATCCGACGTTCTACTCCTCGATGAACGACGACGAAATCAAAGCTTTCCTCGCGCTAGCCAAGACCGCGCGAACGAGGAAGCTGCCGGTCTGGAAGCACCTCGCCAGGACGATTCCCGCCTTCGACTTCGACCTGCGCGAACCCAAAACAAACGAGACCGACGTGCTCGCGACCGACAAGGGCCCGGTGATCATGCCAAAGCTCTACCGCCGCTACGCCAATTGGTCGGCGCGCAAGAAGGCAAAAGTGACGAGCCAGAATTTCCAGAAATTCTTGGGCGAAGGCTCCGGTGGCAAGCCCGACACCTGCTACGAGATCGACGACTTCCTGGAGAACGGCGTGCACTCGGCGACACCGCGCAATTTTGCGGAGTTCGTCGAGGGCGGAAAGACGATCAAGTTTCAGCCGGAGGGACTGGTGTTCGGCGAGGCACCGTCGATGCTGGTCGGGGCGGACGGGAGGGCGATTACGGGGTTTTGAGAGACGCGCGATAAAGATGGCCCGCACGACGCGGGCCATCTCCTCTTAGAAACCCTTAAGCTTCGCGCTCCGTCAGCGCAGGCCGCCTGTCACATGCAGCGTCTCGCCCGTGACGTACGACGCGTCGTCCGAAGCGAAGAAGGCCACTGCGGCAGCGATCTCCTCGACCTTGCCGATGCGGCCCAGCGGGGTGGTGGATTCGATCCAGTTGCGCATGTCACCTTCGTGCAGGCCGGCCGAGACGACGCCTTCGGTCGCGATCATGCCCGGGTTGACGGCGTTGACGCGGATCTTGCGCGGCGCCAGCTCCTTCGCCAGGACGGCGGAGATTGCATCCACCGACGCCTTGGTCGCGGTGTAGACGGCTGTGTTCGCCGGCGCGATGGTCGATACGCCGGAGCTGATGTTGATGATGCTTCCGCCATTGGCGTTGAAGTGCTTCGAAGCTTCGCCCGAGACCAGCAGCAGGCCAAGCACATTGAGGTCGAACTGCCTATGGAAATGCTCAGGCGTGATGGCCTCGAGCGGGGCGAATTCGTAAATGCCCGCGTTGTTGACAAGGATATCGATCGCGCCGAACGCCTTTACGGTCTCTGCGACCACGCTTGTCACGTCCTTGGCGTCGGCCAGATTGCCGTGGACCGCGACGGCTTTGCCACCCTTGGCGACGATGGCGGCGACCACGCGGTCGGCGGCCTGCTTGCTGGAGCTGTAGTTGACGGCGACCGCCGCGCCCTCGGCCGCCAGCCGGGCCGCGATTTCGGCACCGATGCCTTTGGATGCGCCGGTCACGAGCGCAACTTTTCCTTCGAGTCTCTTGGTCATCACATTCTCCACCATCCGGCACGACGCCGATATTCAATAGTTCAATACTAGTGAACTATTGAATGAGTTCAAGGGAGGTGCTATATTTTATGCATGGTGCAGTTCGTCCACCCATCGCGGAGCGAGATTTCACTGGCTGGGGTGCTGGGAGCGCTCGCGGACCCTATGCGGCTGCGGATCGTCAAGAGCCTGGCCGCGCAGAACGATTGCATGTCGTGCACCGAGGCGGCGCCTTGCCCTGACATGGCGAAGTCGACCCTGTCGAACCATTTTCGTATCCTGCGCGAGGCCGGCCTGATCCGGACCTCCAAGCAAGGCGTCCAGCACCGCAACGTCCTGCGCGAGGAGGACATCAATGCGCGGTTCCCGAAGCTGCTGAAGATGATCCTTAGCTATCCGGAGTGAGGGCTTCCCCCACTCTTGCGCAAGGTGCGGCCAACGTTTCCGCCGCAGCGCCTCCCAAAACAAAAATGGCCCGCTCAGCGCGGGCCATTTTCGGATCGGGACCGGTCAGGTCCGAACTTGGTTGCGGGGACCCGCATCGAACGCCCCCACAGACTTACGCCGCTGGTGATTTCTTTGAAGTCGTAGTTGCTTCCGACATTGGGCCGTGCCCGAACTGAGATTTCTGGTGGACCGCAAGCGGTCGCCGACTTCCGCCAAGCACTTAATGCGACAACTCCTATCCAACTAAGTGATTGATCTTGCTGGGCGACCTACCCCCCGCCACACAATGTGCTTGCCAAATGCACCAGATCGGAGCAACGGTTTTATCGACGCCTGCAGGACACTGCACAGCATCTCAATCGTTTCCAAGAATCTTCACTCTGTTGCCGAACCGATGTCCGGCGTCTCGCAGAGTGAAGGTCGCACGGCAAAGGAGTTCGAGCCCTTTGCGGTGCACGCCTTAGAGGGGCGCAGCAGTGCAACCCTCTACAGGCTGTCACGCGCTGTGCCCCTCGGGGCGGAGTCTCGTTCGCGACAGCATGACCGGCAACGAAGCGCCCCGTCCTACTCGACGGGGCGCTTCGCACTTGCGAGTTTCTCGCAACTAGATTGGCACTAGGAACCCCGATGCGATGATGCGGGTTCTGAAATTCCGCAACGCTGAAAGCCTTTGACACACCGACTCTCGTGTGGCGAGTAATCAATGCGGGCCTGCTCGAAATCAAGCCCGTGAGACGAAAGACATCGGAAGCGTAAGCGTCCGGCTGAGTTAGACACGACGCGCGAGAAGGGCTCCAAGTGCATGGGGCGCTTGCTCGGGGACGGGCACCTGCGCGCGTCGTGTCGAGATCGGCATCAGCTTTCACCTCCGAGCAATGTGAAGTCAAACCTGGCCGCGCAAGACACGTGCCGGAAGGCGGGAGAGCTATGACCAAAATTGAAACTGAATCTCACCCGAAGGACCAGACCAAGACGGCAAGTGATCTTCACTTGCCATCGTCAGAGGTTGTGGCTCGTCAACCTGATGAGAGCGGCTGCAACGAAACCGCACTAACCCACGCGGCGCGGCGTATGGGCATCGAGTGGATCGCTGAGTAGCTGCGGAAACGCAGGTGCCTCATTTAGATCCCGCCCAGCTCGACGCCCGCTTCATCCCCACAGTCGAACGATGGCTGGAGGAGCCGTCGCACGATGCGGCCTGGGAACACGAATGGGACTGGCGACCTCCCTACCTCTGCGAATTCGACAACTTCGGCAAGCGCCTTCCCAAAATCGGCGACCGCAACTACCGGCGTCTACATAAGGAAAAGCTGGCCACCGCGGCCAGTCTCAAGGCCGGCGGTCGCGAAGATGACGCCAACCTTCTAACCAACTGCTGCACCAGCCTCATCGTCGACCGGTACGAGCGAGGAACGCGGGTCCGAGGCCCCAACGAGTGCAAGCACCCGCTCTGCCCGACCGCCCAACTGGCCAAGCAACGGCGAACCTACAAGCGGGTCATGAGGGCGCTGGAGCGTTATCTCCGCCGCAAACCCGACCTGGTCGGCATCTTTCTAACGACGACTCTTAAAAGCTGCCCCTCTCACGAGCTGCGCTATCGGACCGGCGAGCTGATCGAGGCCTGTTCGCGCCTGATGACTTATGCGTCAGTGAAGCGTGCAGTCATTGCCTACGTGCGGACAATCGAATTCACACGCAACGCGATAACGCAGCAGTGGCACGCTCACGCGCACTGGCTGCTCCTGGTGCCGAAGTCGTACTTCAACAAGGGTAGCAAGCTCTACATCGAGCAAAAACGCTGGGCAACGCTTTGGAAAAAAGCGGCGCGCTGTACCTACCTGCCGGTCGTTGATGTCCGTGTCGCAAAAGGATTGACGTCTCCACTTTCCGAGATCGGCCTCAAGACCCTCCGTGAGATCGTCAAATACGAAACCAAGCCCGGCAGCCTGGTCTATTGGGACAAGGGCGAGCCTCATGCGGTCGGTCGGCTGAAACCCGAGCTGTACCGCAAGACCGAAGGTGGGCCGCTCGAGCTGATGTTCGATGTGCCCGTAATTGCCTTCGCCGACGCGGTGAAAGGCCGGCGGCTGGTCGCGCTCTCGCGCAATCTTGAAGCCGAGGACGACCTGGATTTTACGGACGATCCCCGCGAGGCGGAGCTTGAGCAGACGACCGAGGATCTCGGCCGCTTCATCTGCACGGAATTCTACGACTGGTGCGGCGACGCCCGCCACGGCGATTTCTTTCTCGTCGGTCGATCGTTCGACGAGCCGGGTCAACCCAAACGACGGGAGGGATTCGCCATGGGGCCGTGAGCATCGCGCTGAAGCGTCGTTTTTTATCCGCATCTGAAACATTAAAAATGAGAGATCGAAAATGAGCGAACAGTACGACGGACAGATCATTGCCAGCGGGCTGAGCCGCGGGACTCGCGAAAGTCGCGATTCACGCGGACGGGTAACAGGCCATTCGTTCCAGCTGCTCAAGCGCAGCGGCAACGGATCGGTCGAGGTGATCACGGTGAAGTTGCCGGAAGGACTCGATCCGGCGACCTGCGCGGAAGGCAAGCACGTCGAGATGGTGGTGGATGTCTCGTCATTCGAGAGCAACATCTACTACCGGGGTGTCAAGCTCCTGAGCCGGCCGGACGCAAAGGCTGATGCCTCGCGACCGGTTGTCAAATCCCAAGGCACAGCAGCTTAACGAAACGGAGGGGTCGCGCTTCCCGCGCGGCCCCGCATCCGTTGGAGGTCCGAAATGCTCGCTCCCGACTGTTACTGGTTCGAGAGACACGCCCCGTGGGGGACACCTGTATTCAATATCCAATTCGAAGTGACAACGCCCGCACTGCCCTTGACGTTTGAGTTCTACGTGCTGGCCGACCATCCTTGCGGCATCATCGTGCGCCGACGGGAATACGGGAACGACTTCAGCAGGCGATTACGGCGCCTGTTTCTACGTCAGGCAATCGCTCACTACGAAGCCCACCTCGCAAGTAAGGCCTTCGAACTCTTCGAAGCGCGACACGGCAAGCGCTGAGCTGAACAGCCTGATTATAAGCGCATCACTAAATTTCAACTCCAGGAGCAACACACCATGGGAATGAGTTTAAAGGCCGCCAAGCGGTATGGCGAGGTTATGATTAAGGCAAGAGAACAGCTAAAGCAGGCTGAGTATCACAAGACCCCGGAGGGCCAAGCTCAGCTCGCCAGAGAGACAGCCGCGCGGATAGGCGAAGAGGAAAGCTTCCGTCGACTCGATGACCCGATTCCTCTGATCAAACGGTCGGAGGGGATTGTGGTGGGAACGAGGGTCGCCACGGGCCTAGAGTTCGTAAAGCCCGTTCGGCACTTGCAGCACATGCTTGTAAGTGGGGTGTCGGGAGCCGGAAAGTCCGTTTGGTTGCACAGCCTTGTATGGCAATTGACGGAATCGCCGGAGGTCGAGCGTCTCATCCTTATCGACCTGAAAGGGGGCGTTGAGTTCAACCGCTACCGAGAAGCGCCAAAGGTCGAAATCATGTGGGACTTCGCTGACATCGTGAAGGCCATCAGCGGCCTGATGTACACGATGGGTGAGCGGGAGGCGCTGATGCGCGAGCGCGAGCTGCGCGACTGGCCAAACGGCCGGATTGTTGTGGTTGTCGATGAGTACGCGGAGATCCAGGGCGAGATGGACGCAGCCGACACGAAAGAGGAGAAGATTATTGCGAAGCGGCTGATGGCCAATTTAGTTAGCATATCGCGGCGAGCGAGGGCGCTTGGCATTATCCTGGTTTGCGCGCTGCAGAAGCCGACGACCGACGCGATGGACAGCTCATTGCGGAACAATCTGAACTTTCGACTGTGCTTCCGCACGGCAAACCGGTTGACCGCCTCGTCGATGCTCGATGACGTGGACAGCTTGTCGGTCGATGCCACGCAACTTCCGACCGGCCGCTTTTACTTCTATGACGCCAGCCGGGGCGAGAAGCGCCTCCTTCAGGCCCACATCGCCCCCGGCGTGAACCTCAGTGATTATTGGTAGGGAAAAGCGGGTGCGGAGCGGGGGGGCCCCGGGGGGGGCCCCCCCCCCCCCCCCCCCCCCCAGAGAAAAACAAAAAAAAAAAAAAAATAGTTGTTTTTACAATGGGGGGGATAGGGAGGTGGGGGGAGAGGACACCACA